>NZ_FXAX01000005.1 GCF_900177805.1 Fibrobacter sp. UWB13
TCTTTTGATTAATTGACTTCCAAGAAATTTTCTTGGGCCGTCACTAAGCACATCTCCGATTCCTTCAATCTTCCCGAAAGTCTCGCGGGCTTTCGTCTCTCGTTCAGGTCGTTTTGGGCAACCCGTTCGAGGGTGAGACCAATTATAGAATTTTGAGGAATAAAAGCAAGGGGTCAGCGTAAAAAAAATTCACTTTTTTTCACTTTTTTTGATAAAAACGGGTTGTATTCAGGTTCTATATCATGATATTCACATTCTATTCACTAATTTTTTAGGAGCGCTCCAAAAGAAAAAGGGCTATTTGCCCTTTTGAAGTCCATTTTTTGGAAAAAATTTTTTTGAGGAGCTCTAAAAACAGCCCTTTTAGGGGATAACCACTCTATTTTGAATATATTCCAAAGGGTTCTCACAGGTATCCAAGTCCAATTCCGTCGATTTAACCTGCCAACGGAACCACGTCAATTGCCTTTTGGCATAATTTCGTGTTTTTCGCTTGACATCTTCGAGAATCCATTCGACTTGATTGCCGTCATTTGCACACAAAAGTTCTTTATAGCCAAGCCCCTGCCAAGCTGGAGCATCTAACGGAACTGTTTTGGCAAGTTCATGGATTTCGTCAAGCCAGCCATCCGCCATCATCTGGTCCACACGAGCATCAATTCGAGCATAGAGATTTTCGCGACTGCGGTTCAGCCAGAACACAGGCAACGCCCCTATCCCGCCTTCTCGTTCCTTTTGCCAATCCGAGAGCTTGCGCCCCGTCAGTTGGAATACTTCCAATATGCGGATAATGCGTTGAACGTTGTTCAGTTCAACTTTTTCCATCGCTTCGGGGTCCGCCAGCTTTGCTTTTTCGTATAAAGTCTTACTCCCAAACTTAGCAGCATCGTCTTCAAAAGACTTACGCACAGATTCATCGATTTTGGGTATCTGCGGAAGTCCAAGCATCAGGGATTGAAGATAAAGTCCAGTACCGCCCACCAAGATATAGTTTTGGTTCGGATTACCAGCCATTAGACTTTTCACATTTGCGCAAAAGTCGCCCGCCGAAAACACCTTGCGCGGATCCAGAAAATCCACCAAGTGGTGCTTAACCCTAGCCAAGTCAGCATGAGACGGCTGAGCCGTTCCAATAGCAAAGCCCTTGTATATCTGACGGGAATCTACGCCGATGATTTCGGCATTAAAACGTTCCGCCAGTTCCAGTGAAAGGCGAGACTTGCCAACACCGGTAGCTCCAACAAGTGCAAATAGAATAGGCATGCGCTCAATGTAGTTATATTTATAGGTGAAATGATAAAACTTAAACACATTGTCGCTCTTTTTTTCGCATTGGGGATTTTCGCCGGTTTGTCATATTACCTAAACAACCAGGATAGGGCATTCCAGATTCTCGAAAAGCTCGAAGAATCCGCAAACGTGCATGAAGACGAAGAAACTCTTGTCGAAAACGACACCTTACCTTTCGAACAGAGATTGAAAGATGAGATTAAAGTCATCTCGTCTAGTTACTCGAAACGCAGCAAACGTGATGTCTGGACTCTCGCCCGTGGAAAGACGATTGTCGTGTACCTTCTGCAAGCGCAAAAATTTGTACAAAAGCGTGGCGGAAAAATTCTTTTGATGGAAGAAATCACCGAGAACCCGAACGCCTACCAATCTGCAAAGGTAGACATGTTGACACCCAAAGGCGATTCCCTCCACTTGATTCTCCAAATATCGGACAATATCTTTATGAACAACGCATCGCTTATGAACGTTGCGTTTCAAGCTATAAACTCAACAAACTTAACACCTGAAATCATCGCCAAGCTAAACAATCTCGATTATCCATTTGATTTGTTGATCCCCCCATTTGGTCTAAACGAAGAGTTCTACAAAAGTTTAGACAAAATCCACAACAAAGAAATCGTCTTGTGGCTTGTCATGGAATCGACCAAACTAGACAAGCGTCATAACAAGTTACGCCCTCTCCGCATCCATCATACAGCAGAGCAAATCGAAGAGATTATCAACGCCGCAAAAAAGAATCTTCCAAGCGCCACCGGTATCGCAACACGTTATGGCGAACAGGCGGTCAAACACAAACAACTTATGCAGGCGATTCTAAAGCCGACAAAAAGGCAGAACTTGTGGTTTATGGACTTATCGATGGAAGACAGAACCGTCGTTCCACAAACCTGCAAAGACCTCAATATCACATGTAAAATTGCATTCCCTTACAATCCGGACAACAGCTCTATCGAGGACTACGTCCACCAGAAACTCAGGGAAGCGCCCAAAAGCGGAACATCTGTAATGATCATCCCGCTGACAGAACAAAATTTGTCTAAAATTGAGGATATTTCCAAGAAAGCAGCCAAGCAAGGAACTACCCTCGTAGACCTTTCAACTTTATTCAATTCTAAATAGGAGAGCCTATGTCTATCAAACTCGGTGTAAACGTGGACCATATTGCAACAATCCGTGAAGCCCGTAAAGGCAAGGAACCTGACCCGGTTGCAGCAGCCATGATTGCAGAACTCGCCGGTTGCAATGGGATTACAGCACATCTCCGTGAAGACAAGCGCCACATCCAGGACCGCGACATCAGGCTCCTCCGCGGAACAGTGACCACTAAGTTGAATTTGGAAATGGCACCGACACAGGCAATGGTGCAGTTCGCCATCAACCGCCAACCTGACATGGTAACGCTCGTGCCGGAAGTCCACACGGAACTTTCCACCGAAGACGGTTTGAACGTTTCTGCAAAGATTGATGAACTTGCAAAGTGCATCATGACGCTTAGAAACAACGATATCCAGGTGAGCGTGTTCATCGATGCCGAAACGGAACAGGTCAAGGCAGCCAAGAAGGTCGGCGCAAACTATGTGGAATTCAACACCGGCAAATACGCAACAGCATTTGAACTCGGCAGCCGCGAAGAAGTCGACCGTGAAATTTCTGCACTGCAGGATATGACGGTTCTCGCCCACAAGTATGGCTTAAACGTACTCGCCGGTCGTGGACTCAACTACAGAAACGTAGAAGCGGTTGCACAGATTGACGGCATTGACGAAATCATCATCGGTCACAGCATCGTGAGCCGCGCCGCACTCGTTGGCATGGAACGCGCTGTAAAAGAAATGATCGAAGCAATCAGAAGTTAGTCACTAGCAGCTAGTCATTGGTTATTAGTCATATCATCGCGCCAAAGGCGCCAAACTTTAAAACTAAAGACCAAGAGCCAATGACCAACAACTAAAATCAATAATCCCTATATTCCACGTTTTCGAGGACAAGCCCCTGCGGGGGCGCCCACGTGCGTTCGCCTTTGAACTTTTTCTCGAAAATCTGGTTGACCGTTCCTTCAGGATAACGGCCTCGACCAATATCAAAAAGCGTCCCGACCATCGCACGTACCTGGCGGTGCAAGAAGCGGTTCCCTTTGATGTGGAACATACAGCTCCAGTCATTCAAGCGTTCCAGGCGGAATTCGCTCAACGTGCAAAGCGTCGATTTTCCATCATTACGCGGGATGCAAAAATCAATAAAGTCGTGTTCGCCAAGGAATGACTGAGCCTCGCGACCCATCGCATCGATATCCAGATTCAGCGAACCGCACTCCCAGCCAAAGTCACGCATCAGCGCCACCGGGCGCGTAAATATCGTGTACTGGTAATAACGTAAAACAGCATCATAGCGGGCATTGAAGTCCGGTGCACAAGGCTCTAAATCGCGAATGCGAATCAAGCGTTTGGTAAGTCCGTTCACAGAACGGACAACCTTCTGCGGGTCTAGTTCACCATCAAAATCAAAGTGGACACACTGGCCGCGGGCATGAACCCCCGTATCCGTTCGACCCGCCCCCACCACGCGGATGGGCGCACGTAACGCCGTAGACAACGCCTCTTCGAGCGTTGACTGCACAGTTACAAAGCGGAGCTTGCCGCCACAATTTTGTTCTTGCCAGCCGTAAAAGGCGCTGCCTAAATATTCGCAACGAAAGCGGTAACGCATTAGTTACCTGCTTCTACAGCTTCCTTGATAACAGCCTCGACCTTAGCCTGAGGAATCTTCAACTTCGAAGCAATAGCCGAAGCCGGGAAACCTCTGCGAGACATCTGCAAAATCTTGCTGTTTACCGAAGATTCGCGATCAAAGCGGTTCATCTCAAGCGGATGAGCCACAGCTGTTGCAACAACTTCGGGCTTTGGCGCAGCTGCCGGAGCTGCAGGCTTTACCCTCGTGCGGTCATGATGCAGCACATCAGAAAGCGATTGCATTGCAGAGGTAATGCGTTCTCTAGCCGTCGGACGGAGAACCGTTCTACCGTTAAACGGAGACGTTAAAATTCGATTTTCAGGAACGCCATGTTCATCTTCGAAAGCAGCCTTCGTGGCGTTCACGTTCGAAGCATTTGCGTTGGACGCATTCAAGTTCGTTGCACTCTGATCGACAGGATTTGCACCTGCGGCAGCCTTTGTCTGAAGAGCCATCGTTTCACGACGCTTTGCGGCAAATTCTTCGGCTTCATCAATAATTGACTTTTTAGGGGCATGGACACGCGGAGTAAGGACCGTTTCTGTATCATCCACAGAAGGCATCTCCCCAGTCTCTCTCGATTTTGCAAGAGCTTCCATCATGCGAGTTTCAACAATTTTCTTGCGGTGGATAAGCACAAGCACGAGAATCACGGAGCAAAGGAGCACGGCAAGAGTTCCACCGATAATCCAGAGCCAAACGCCGCCAGAGAAGCCGCCCACATTTTCTTCCGGAGCTTCAGCTTCATCAGCCGTATTGGTGCGCATCGCCGAAAGGTCTTCCCATGCGTTAGAAAGTTCGTCGCGGATTTTCACCTGGGCATCGACATTGCCCTGAGAATTCCACAGCGCCACCTCCAAGGAATCAATTTTTGCGCGCGTCTGCATGTACCGGCTAACGTCAAAAGAGGAGGACGAGCCAGAAAAATCAACCTTGATGTATACAATTAAGGCGCAAGCCAAGACAAAAAGAACAACTGGAGCAGCGTATTTCTTCATGCCCGAAAATTTAGCAATAAAACCCTTTTCGTTATCAAAGTTTGACACTGAACAAAACCTCTTTTTTACATACCTAATATTAATTGTAGCAAATTTACAACACAGCATTGAGAACTTCACAACACTTTTCAACACGAATATGACAAAAAACACATTATAGAGCCAAACTTTAAATACCTTTATGTTCAAGAACTCTTTGTTCTCCTCCTAACCCCAAAAGAAACACTTTAGCCCCAACAGCTAAAGTGTTTTTTCGTTTTTATCACCTTTGAGCCCCCTATCATTCCAATTTATACGGTCAATAATTGCACTTTTTCGCTTGCAATTGCACCAAACACGACTTTTTGCGAAAAGTTTTTATAGTTTCAAGCTATGCAACCACAAGCACTTAGATTGTCCCGCATTACGATTTCGAATCTCCGCTCTATCCAGCGCGAGACTTTTCCGCTTAGTGATTTTACCGCCCTTATCGGCTACAACAACGCCGGAAAAACGAATATCTTGATGGGAATCCGCTGGTTGCTTGCCAATTTCTCGCTGGACATCTCGTATTTTGATGACCCGAACCACCCCGTAGAAGCGGAAGGGCTTTTTGAGGGCATAACCGAGCAGGTTTTGAACCGTCTTGGAGAAGAAAAAGCAGCCGAAGTAGAGCCGTTCCTCTCGGGAACAACGCTCCGCGTCAAGAAAGTGCAGCGAATCCCGGGTGAACTCCCCGGCAATATTGAATTTTGGGCATTCTGCCCGCCAAACGGCAAGCGCAAAGGCAAAGACTGGGTACGCGTCAATGACAAGTTTACCGCAGCCTTTAATCGCATGTTCCCGGAATCCATCGCTATTTGGGATTTTGAGGGGAACCAAGCCTACACCAAGCTCATGCACGAGATTTTCAAGCCACTGGAACGCAGGTTTGGTGGCGAATTGAGCCAGGTCATCGAGCAATTTACGGAACTGCTCTCCCCCGGAAGCGACTGCCAGGCCGAAGAAATCAAGGCTTTCGATAAAGAAGTCAACTCGGCACTCCGTCCGCTTTTCCCAAGTGTTCGCGTGGAGCTCGACATTCCCGTGCCGACTCTCGAGACATTCCTCAAAAGCGCAACGATTAAAGTCGTTGATGAAGATGATGGTTTTGAACGCGATATTTCGCGCATGGGTGCCGGTTCGCAACGAGCCATCCAGATGGCGCTTGTCCGCTACCTTGCTGAAATCAAGAAGCACCATAACAATCATTACCTGAGCCGCAAACTTTTATTGATTGATTCGCCGGAACTTTTTTTGCACCCGCAAGCAGTTGAGCTCGTGCGCGTGGCTTTGAAGAACCTTTCGAACGAAGGCTATCAAGTCGTCTTTGCAACGCATTCCGCACAGATGGTCACAAGCGAAGACGTGAGCACGTCTCTCTTGATTCGCAAGAACAGAGAACGCGGCACATTCATGCGCAAGCGAATGGAAGATGCCGTTCGCCAAGTCGTGAAAGATGCACCGAGCCAGCTGCAAATGCTGTTTAGTTTGTCTAACAGCAATGAACTTTTGTTTGCCGACTACGTGCTGCTCACCGAAGGTAAAACGGAATGGCGTGTGCTACCCGCCCTTTTCGAGCGCATTACCGGGCAATCTTTTGCACTTATTAAATGTGCGCTCGTGCGTCAAGGCGGCGTAAGCAACACCCGCAAGAGTATGCAGGTTTTGAGCGCCATGGACATTCCCGTGCGCGCCATTGTCGATTTGGACTACGCATTTACCACAGCAACACGCGACGGATTTTTAAGCGCCAATGACCCGGACATTACAGAATGCCGCAACTTGTTCCGCGAACTCGCTTGCCACAACCATTTGCGTTTGGTAAACGGTCTCCCTGTCAACAAGCACAGCAATATCAGCGCTTCTACAGCGTACGCGATGATGGCATCTATGCCAGAAGCCGAACGCCCCATCCGCAACATTCACAACAAACTCTGCGAGCAAGGCATTTGGGTCTGGACGAGAGGCGCAATTGAAGAACACCTCGGACTGAACGGCAAAAACGAAATGGTGTGGCGCAATTTTATTGAACGCAGCAAGTCCAAGAACTTTGTACAGACGCTCCCCGACTACGATGGCATTGAAGCCTTGTGCCAATGGATTATCAACGGGAGCCGCGGGCAGATTTAAATTTTCACAGCGAAGCAAAAAAAAGGGAGTGCGCATTTCTGCGACACTCCTTTTTTAATGTCTTGGATCCTATCGCTACGCTCCAGGATGACAAAGTCCGGGGTGACATTCTAGATGTTGTCGATAATCGCGTTGAACGCTTCGACGGGGCGCATCCACTTCTTGAGAAGTTCTGCCTTCGGGACATAGTAACCACCGATATCGGCAGGCTTACCCTGTTCAGCAGCGAGTGCGGCGACAATCTCAGATTCCTTCGCGGAGAGAGCAGCAGCGATCGGAGCGAACTTGCCGGCGAGTTCTGCATCGTCCTTCTGGGCGGCGAGAGCCTGAGCCCAGTAGAGAGCGAGGTAGAAGTGGGAACCACGGTTGTCGAGTTCACCGATTTTACGAGCCGGCGTGCGGTTGAATTCGAGAATCTTGCCGTTGGCAGCATCGAGCGTATCGGCCAAGACCTTAGCCTTCTTGTTGCCGTCCTTCAGCGCGACCTGTTCGAATGCAGGCACGAGTGCGAAGTATTCACCGAGAGAATCCCAGCGGAGGTAGTTTTCGGCGAGGAACTGTTGCACCTGCTTCGGAGCAGATCCACCTGCACCCGTTTCATAAAGGCCACCACCAGCCATAAGCGGCACGATGGAGAGCATCTTTGCAGAAGTACCGACTTCAAGAATCGGGAAGAGGTCCGTGAGGTAGTCACGCATCACGTTACCCGTCACACCGATGGTATCGAGGCCAGCCTTGGCACGCTTCATCGTTTCGACGATAGCCTTGCGCGGGCTCATAATCTTGATGTCGAGACCGTTGAGGTCATGTTCCGGCAAGTAAGCTTCGACCTTCTTCTGGATTTCACGGTCGTGAGCACGTTCCGGATCGAGCCAGAAAATCGCCGGCGTGTTGCTGAGGCGAGCGCGCGTCACGGCGAGTTTCACCCAGTCACGCACAGGAGCGTCCTTGGCCTGGCACATGCGGAAAATATCACCAGCTTCCACATTCTGTTGCAAGAGAACTTCGCCCTTGCCGTTCACAGCGCGGATAACGCCCTTGCCCTTAGCGACAAATGTCTTGTCGTGGCTGCCGTATTCTTCGGCACCCTGAGCCATGAGGCCCACGTTCGGCACTGTACCCATCGTCTTCGGGTCGAATGCGCCGTTCTGCTTGCAGAATTCAATCGTTTCGTCGTAGATACCAGCATAGCAGCGGTCCGGGATGCAGGCGACAACTTCTTGCAACTTGCCTTCCTTGTTCCACATGCAGCCGGAATTGCGAATCATAGCCGGCATAGAAGCGTCGATAATCACGTCGCTCGGCACATGCAAATTCGTAACGCCCTTGGCAGAATCGACCATAGCGAGATCCGGGCCTGCGGCGAGTGCGGCGTCGATGGCAGCCTTGACTTCGGCTTCCTTGGCATTTCCTTCGAGGCGCTTGAACAAGTCACCGAGACCGTTGTTGGCGTCGATTCCGAGTTCCTTGAAGAGGTCGGCGTACTTCGCGAACACATCCTTGAAGAACACGCGGACAAATGCACCGAACAGCACCGGGTCAGAGACCTTCATCATCGTGGCCTTGAGGTGCACGGAGAAGAGGAGGCCCTTGGCCTTGGCTTCGGCCATTGCATTGGCAATGAACTTTTCGAGAGACGCCATGCGCATGACGGTCGCATCAATGATTTCGCCCTTGAGGAGCGGCTTTGCGGCACGGAGTTCCGTCACAGCACCAGCTTCATCGACAAACTCAATCTTGAAGGAATCGGCTTCGGCCATCGTGATGGACTTTTCGTTGCCGTAGAAGTCATCGGCCTGCATGCTCGCGACATAAGTCTTCACAGATTCGTTCCACACGCCGTTGCTATGCGGATTATTGCGGGCATAGTTCTTGACAGCGTTAGGAGCGCGGCGGTCGGAGTTGCCCTGACGAAGCACCGGGTTCACAGCGGAGCCCTTCACTTTGTCGTAGCGAGCGCGGATAGCTTTTTCTTCGTCGTTGGCAGGAGCATCCGGATAGTCCGGGAGTGCGTAGCCGTTCTTCTGGAGTTCGGCAATAGCGGCCTTGAGCTGCGGCACGGAAGCAGAAATGTTCGGGAGCTTGATGATGTTTGCATCCGGTTCAAGCGTGAGCTTGCCGAGGAATGCGAGGTCATCCGTCACCGGCTTACCAGCAAACGTCGTACCTGCCGGGAGCGTGTCCGCGAAAGCGGCAAGAATGCGGCCTGGTAAGGAGATGTTCTTGGTTTCGACATCGATATCTGCGGTCTTTGCGAAAGCAGATACGATAGGAAGCAAAGACTGAGTCGCCAAGAACGGCGACTCGTCCGTAAGGGTGTAATAGATTTTAGTATTCATACGCCCCTAAGATAGAAAATAGCTCATGGGAGTTAAGTTCTAAATCCTAGAAATAGGCTAGTCTTTACCAAAGAGTTCTGCATATCTATCTGGTTCAAACAACTCAAGCCAATCGTTATAATAGTGAGGCTCACTCGAGAAAACCCATTCTCCATACGGTTCTACTTTTTCAAGAGTTTCCGGCTTGTCACAATTCCAGTTGTCGCTCACATAAGTCGTTTTAACAATGGAGCGATCTAAGACATTCCAGTCGGGAGAATCCGCCAACAATATCATCGAATAGTGTACCGTTGTATCTTCAGGGCAATTTCCACTTTTCACGATATCCGTCACGTAAATTCCATTTGCATCATAATTCGTCACCAAGTGCCCCTTTGCCCCAACATCTTTCAAGACGATGATGTAGAAAACTTCCGGAGGATACCACTTGAAGCTCTCTATTCCAACCGGATAAGTCGCGAATGTCGGGAAAAATTCAGCCACTAAAGAATCAGGCAACACATAAACACCTTCTTTGCGGTATGCATCCGCAATTTTAGTATCTGGCAAAGTGTTATAAGCGAAGCCTAGACTATTCGCATGCTTGAGTTCAAGTTCGTCATCTTCTCTTTCTTGATAATAATATTGATTCCACTCACCTTCTACCCCTACTGTACTATCGACTATAGAAAATTGCCATCTATAAGCATACATAGAATGCTTTTGAGCCCTACTCCATTCATAGGCTAAATTACTAGTCCTATACACACTATCTCTATACAAACTATCAGAATAAGGATCATGATAGACATAATTCTCATCATCGTAAGGAGCGTATTTTATAGAATCCTTAAGGCACTGAATTTTATACTCCTCGGTATATGAATTCAAAACTTCATCAGGAGTTTTTCCTTCAGGGACAAAAGACGCACAAGCCAAACTCAAACGATTCATATTACAAGCATCTCCCAAATCCCAGAAAAGACCATTCGATGCACTGCAAGACTGTTTGAATTCATTCAAGTATTCACCACAAGAGACGCCATACCCCCAAAAATGACTGTCCCCATAAGATCCAACCGTATTCATAACAACTGGCACCCCATCAACATCAATAATTTTTGTTGTGCGGTATGTTTCTAAAGAGTGGGCAAATACATAATCTTCTTCTGCAGAGCAAACTTCAGCCCAATGATCTTCATTAAATTTGGCTTTTTTCATAAAACATGTGCTACCATGGGTATCGTAAGACATTGCACGCAACACTCCTTTTCGATCAATCCTTGGTTTTGATTCTTGTGAAAAAGTCACAACATCACAAACCTTACGTCCGTCCTTACTCGGATAACTAAAAACTTGATCGTTCTTTACACTTATAGGACTAGCATTTAAATAGCTCTGGTTATCTGCGGTAACTTCAGTACCCAAAATAGCCTTTAACGAATCAAG
Source organism: Fibrobacter sp. UWB13 (assembly GCF_900177805.1). NCBI lineage: Bacteria > Pseudomonadati > Fibrobacterota > Fibrobacteria > Fibrobacterales > Fibrobacteraceae > Fibrobacter > Fibrobacter sp. UWB13. Next base: position 10,940 of record NZ_FXAX01000005.1, read on the forward strand.
CTTCGTCGAATCCACCAAAATTTCGAACGACCTTGCCAAAATCGCTCTCTGTTCTTCAGTTAAATTTGCAATCGGTGATGTGCTCGGTTCTGTCGTCGCTCCGGAGAAACCCGAATCAACGCTTACATCATTGGAACATGCAGCCAAAAAAGCAGCCACTCCAGACAGAATTACTTTATACATTTTTCTCATCTCATTCCTCCTTCCCTTTTGTAAGCGGGAATAGTTGTAAATTCAATCGATAAACTTTATCGTATTCTTTTTCCTTAGCAGCCATGGCAACCACCTGCTGCCTGAGTGTTTCAAGCTTTTGCACAAGCCATTGGTATGTCGATTCGGACATTCCAAGCGTTACGCCTGCGATGTGGCGTTTTTCGGGCGGAACTTCGTCAATTGCTTCTGTTGCAAACTTTGACATTTGACGGTTCATGGAACGCAGCGCCAACGGAATCGCCTCGGAAGAGCCCGTCACGACCTTCTCAGTCTGCTCATAGGTATCTTCGCCGACCTTCTTTAGGAATTCCGCGTGGCACATAAAGTCAAGCGAATGGCGAACTTCGGCAGCACTCACAACTGGATAACACTTACGCGCCAGTTCCAGCGGTTTTGCGCCCGGCATAATCGGGGCGAGTTCGCGCAGCACCGGGTTTACCCACGATTCGAAATACTTGAACGCCTCGGCATCGACGACTCGCAAGCGGTTTTCTTTTGCAATTTTCTGCATTTCGTTAAACGCCTGGATTTTCTTCGCATCGTTCTTGGCATCGCCAAAACGCTCCATCGCTAGGAAATAATCGCGGTCTGCGCCTGCAAGCCCCATGGCTTCGGCCACTTTTTCAACGCCAGTCTTGCTCAAGCGGCTTTTGCCTTCACAAACAAGCTGGACGTAGTTTGGCGAGGTGAACCCCGCCAATTTGGAGAATTCACGCCACGAGAACAAAGAACTGCGTTTGCGTTCTTCGTAGAAGTCCCGCATGAATTCTCGGTAGTCTTGATATTCGGTTATTGGTTTCATACCTATAAATTAGATTTTGCGGTATAGTCTTGCAATAGATTTTATTATACAAAATCAAGATTTTTAAAGAGATTTCAGCAATTTTTAGATTTTATAAAAATTTTTATAAAAATATTATACAGAGTGTATTATAAATTCAAGATGGCGATGCAGTCCCCATACGCGGATCATGACCACGTAAGAGCTAGTTGCATTCAAGGCGAGTGTCGCGACAGGCTGCTTGCAGACTGTCATGATTGAGCCGAAGATGCTGACGCAAAGCGTCAAAGCTCTAAGTGGTCAAAGAGAACGGAGTCCGGCATGACAAAAAGCAGAGACCGGGGTGACAACGCGACCGGTCCCATTGTCCAAAGACAACACTTAAAAGAAATTCTTAACAAAAATCGGCCTATTATAATGTAGATTATAGAGGTGGTGTGGGTTTAAAAACTCTTCTATAGGTTTTTTATGAAGAATTTTGGGTTTGGAAACTACAAGTTTTTTGTAGCGGCAATGTCTGTCGCGTCTTTTTCGTTTGCGGCAACCTATGCTCCCCCGTCAACAGCAGTTTCGAAAATCAACAGCTATCGAGGCTATTCGGAGCTGACCTCGGCGGCATCCGGCATGGATATCGACCAGTACACCTACAACATGACCACTTGGCAAATCGCAAACGGCGGTTTTTACAAAGCCATGGCCGACAAGTATAAAAGCGCGTATGGCGGCGGTCAAAAATCCGAATGGCGTGCACAGGGCGGGGCCGACCTCGGCACTATCGACAACAACGCCACCGTTCAAGAAATGCGTTTGCTCGCCGTGCGTTACAAAGAAACGACGAACAACAATTACAAATCCGCATTTAAGACAAGTTTCAATAAAGCCGTCAATTTTCTTTTGACCATGCAGCGCTCCAAAGGCGGGCTTCCGCAAGTTTGGCCCAAGCGCGGCAACTATTCCGACCAAATCACGCTGAATGACAACGCTATGATCCGCGCCATGGTCACGATGATGGATATCGCCAACAAGACAAGTCCATTCGACAGCGACATCATCGACGACGCCACCCGCAGCAAGATGAAATCGGCTCTTGACAAAGCGGTCGATTACTTGCTCAAGGCGCAAATTGTGAACGACGGAAAGGTCACGGTCTGGTGCGCCCAGCATGACACCAACAGCTTTGCCCCAGTTGGCGCACGAGCCTATGAACTCCCGAGCAAATCCGGCAACGAATCCATGGGCGTTGTGTGGTTTTTGATGAACTGGCCAGACCAAAACGAAGCAATCCAGAAGGCGGTCAAAGGCGCAATCGCTTGGTACAAAAAGAATAAACTAAAAGACAAGGCGTTTAGCAAGACCGCAGGCGTTGTGGACAAGGCGGGTTCATCGCTGTGGTTCCGCTTTTACGAAGTCAACAACGACAACTACTTCTTTTGCGACCGCGATGGTGCTAGCACCAAGACGCAGGACTTCATGAAAATCAGCGAAGAACGTCGCAAGGGCTACCAGTGGGCAGGCGATTACGGCTCTGCAATTCTAGGCACCGAAAATGCATACCTTGAAGCACTCGCCAAGATGGACGACAATTACGTTCCTCCTCCGCCAGCACCAGCTATGTGCGGAAACGACACATGCAAAACGAACATTGACGGTGTAGACTTTATCGACATTCAAGGTGTCAAGGAAACAACCAACACGGGATTCGTTGGCGAAGGCTATGCCAACGTTGACAATTCCACCGGAAGCTACGTGACCTACGGCGTTACCGCATTGAAAGAAGGCAAATACACCTTGTTCATCAGCTTTGCAAACGGCGGAGGTTCTGCACGCGGTTACAGTGTTTCTGTTGGCGACAAGACGTTACTTGCAGACGGCAGCATGGAATCCACCGCTGCGTGGACGACATGGGAAATGCAATCCATCGAAATCGAATTGCCACAAGGCTATAGCGAACTCAAGTTCACAAGCCTTTCGAAAGATGGCATGGCAAACATCGATTACATTGGCTGGATGAGTGATGATTTGAAAGTTGGCGAAGTCGAGATTCCGCCGACATCCATTGAGGCAATGCGCACTGTACGCAAAGAGCAACAGGATAATCGCTATTTTGTAGACTTTGGTCGCAACAATAATAGCGCAGGAGCTTACTTTACGAGAGGAAACAACACGTACCGCTTGAATGGGAAATTGAGGTAATATGTTGAATAGTTGGGTTTACAGGTTTGCAGTTTGTATGCCGCTTGCAATAGCGGTGAGCGCTTCCGCAATTACGAAGCACGGATTTGACTTTGTCTTGGGCGTCGATGGAGATTTCAAGGCTGCTATTGCCAAGGCGTCTTCTTCGGGCGCCACCGAATCCAAGCGATTCATTCTCTTTGTGCCGAATGGTGAATATAACATCACCAAGGTTACCGGTGACGAACACGGTAAATCGACATTCAGCGGCTCGAACATATCCATTATCGGCGAGTCCGTCGACAAGACGATTATCTGGAATACAACCGATACCGAAGGCATCAGCACCACAGCAACGCTGTACTTCCCCAGCAACAAAAATATGTATATGCAGGACATAACCCTGCAAAACAGAAGTTCCTTCAGCTCATCAAATGCCGCCCGCCAAGTGGCATTGCAACAAAACGCAGGCGACAAGTTCATCTACAAAAACGTACGCCTCTTGAGCGGTCAAGACACCTACTACACCAAGAAAGGGCGCACCTACTGGGAAGGTGGCGAAATTGACGGTACTGTAGACTTTATCTGTGGTGGCGGCGATGTATTCTTCGAAGGCACCAAACTCGTGATGACACGAAACGGTGGCTACATCACAGCATCGCAAAATCCAGATACCTGGGGTTACGTTTTCAGCAACGCCATCATCGAAGTCAGCAATTCCAGTTTCAACAAGACATTCTATCTCGGACGTTCCTGGGGCCGCGCAAAAGTCGTCTGGTTGAACACCATCATGCGCGCAGAGCCCAAAGCCGAAGGCTGGGGCCCCGACATGAATTCCGCCCCCGTTGTTTTCGGTGAATACAACAGCAAAAACGGAAGCGGTGGCGCTATCAACACAAGCCAACGCAAAACGTATTTTAACGGAGGCAAAGACGCATCGACAGCAACAACACTCAAGACCGTGTGGAATGCAAACGATGCCGCGAAATATACATTGAAAAACGTCTTGGGCGGTAGCGATAACTGGGAACCGAACAAACTCACAGCGCAAGTCTCCGCTCCTAAGATTTCTCAGGAAGGCGCAAACATCATCTGGAACGATGACGACAATGCTATTTGTTGGGCAGTATTCGTGAACGGCAAATACCACAGCAATACCACCACAAATTCAATTGATGTCGGAGGCATTGCTGCAGGCTCCAAAGTTACGGTACGTGCTGCAAATTCCATGGGCGGTCTCGGTGCAAGCTCCAACGAAATCACCGTCCTCGAAGCAAATGTCACCTACTACAACTTAACAATCAACTCTTCTATTGGCGGCTCCGTTATCGCCTCCCCGAATCGCGAAAAAATCGCCGAAGGCACAGCAGTCTCGTTCATCGCAGAACCCGCTAGCGGTTGGAAATTCGCAGGTTGGACAGGCAAAAGCGCGAGCGACGCCGGCAGCGAAAGCACTTGGAAAACCACGATGACCAAGGACATCGAACTCGGCGCGATCTTCGAAGCCAAGGGCACAACCACCTTCCAAGCAGAAGACGGCATCATCGATAACGCCATCAACGAAAGCACAAACGCAGGCTTTGCAGGCACAGGCTATATCAACTTTGGCACAGGGAAATCAACCGTTCAAGTCCCTGTCTACGTAGAATACCCCGGCGAATACACGATGGAAATGACATATGCAAATGGCAGCGGCAAAGCACGCAGCCTCGCCTTCGCCGCCCCCGGCACATGCACCGCAGGCGTTGACGGATGCAAAGGCGCCGAAGTCATTTCGTTCGAAGCCACCGACAAGTGGACCACATACCAGACAAAAGAATCTACCATAACGCTCCCCAAAGGCGCAAGCTACATCACGTTCTCCATCGTTGACGGCAATGACGGCCCGAACCTCGACCAAATCAAGCTGACCGAAAAAGACGTCGATAAAGGAAGCGTCGCCATCGCGAAAATCAACCGCATAAACACAGCAGTCACCGAATCACGCATCTACGATACGAACGGAAAACTCGTACGCTATGCGAAAGGGAACACCAATTTGACCGGGCTTACCCCCGGAATCTACGTCGTAAAGACCTCTGCGCAAGGTTACAGCAAACAAAAAATGGTCCAAGTCCGCTAGATTTTGTTAATTTTAAATCATGCTTGGAATCGAACAGAAAAAAGGAAATGACGAACAACTGTGCGGCAGAATGATTGCCTATGCGCGCATTTTGCCCTCCCCCGACGCCGAACCCAACGAAACGCCGTTTGACGACATGATCAAAAACGGGCTTTTGACGTTAGAAGGCGATTTTCGTCAGTTCGAACACAAGCCAAGCAGAAGAGAAGTCAACCGCGCCGTCGATGCAAAGTTCAACAACTTTCTCAAGACGATGGAAGAAAACGGCGTGGAACTCCCCGAAAATTTGGACGTTGACGCCATGCGCGAACGCCTCCATGAACTTTCGAACATGGAAGTGATTCCCATTCCAGCCCGCATCGGGAACTTCAACAACGAAGAAGACATTCTCAAGGAAGACGCCGACATCTACTACATTGGTGAATTTATCGGTGCAAACCAGGCGCACTATTGCCTAACGACGCTCCCGATTTACTACCAGGCAAAGTATCGCGAACAAGCTAAACGCAACGAAATGGACATGCTCAACGAAATGCTCTTGCAGTTCGAAGAGGGCGATTTCGTGAACACCGAAGACATCCAAAAAGACACGGAAGAACTCTTCCCGAAGGGTCTCACGCTCAACACGTTCATGGGCGACCTCTCGAAGCTCCTCAACGTACGCGTCATCCCGTTCTTGCTCGCCTGCGAATCCGACAGCGAATACGACTCACAAATTCAGCTTTTCTACGCCTTCATGAAGGGTTACCCCGACCAAAAGGACATCGAGAGAATCGACAGAGCTCTGCGCGAACTCCGCAAGCAAAGCGACTCCATCGAAGCCCGCAACCTGCTCGAGCTCAGCTGCAAGCGAATCAACGCCATCTACAACGAAGATTCTCAACAAGCAAGCGAACTCGGCAAGCAGATCGAAGCCATCGAAGGGGTGTAAGGGATCAACCGCAATTCAGAATCATATAGAGTGCAGCAGTTTTGCTGCACTTTTTTGTATTCTAAACTCAAAAGTTCAAGCTCTTGACTACTGTTTTACCATTATCTAGTTTAAAAGGAGACAAGCTCAGGGAGTATCTTATGATGAAGAACGCTAGATGGGATAACGAAGTTGTGCTGGACTACATTGAACAGCACGATTCAGATGCGTTCAAAAAGCATGACGAGAAAGTTCGAAAGGACGACAGAAAAACAACAGCAAAGTTGCAAAAAAATATGGGCGTTCCAATAGACGTCATTGCAGATACGTTCAATCTCACCAAAGAAGAAATCGAATCCTTGTAAGGCGACCCCGGAATAAATCCGGGGTGACAACATCAAAAAAGCGACGCATTAGCGTCGCTCGTTTTATAATGGTTTCCCTTCACGTCTCGTTTTATTCTTTCACGAGGAAGCCGGCGATGGACTTTTCACGGACAAATGTTTTTTTCGCGACATTCTGCACGTCAGCGACATTTACCTTGTCCAAGTTATCAGCCCAGTTAAGGAAGATGCGGTAATCGCCATAGACTTCGTACCAGCCAAGCATGGTCGCAACATTTTCCATGTCGGTCAAGCTGCGGACTAGTCCTGCGTATGCGCGGTTCTTGACTTTCTGGAATTCGCGTTCGCTGACTTGCTGAGACTTCAATTTTTCAAGTTCTTCCCAGACAATTTTTTCGACCTTTTCGCGGTTGGCATCGGGACGGAGGTTTACGCGGACGGAAAATTCGGAGATGTACTTATTCGGGCTGTTGCTCGCACTCACGCCGACAGCGAGTTTTTCTTCTTCGACGAGGCGCTTGTAAAGGCGGCCAGAACGTCCGTTCAAAACACCTTCGGCAATGTCGAGCGCATAGAGCGTGCTATCGCCCACGGCAGGAGTCTTGAAGACGAGCGTGTAAAGGTTCGGAGCATCCTTGCGCTTGACGGTCAATCGCTTTTCGCCAGCCTGTTCAGGGTCGCGCACGGTAAGCGGAGGGAATGCTTCGCCAGCCGGGATCGGTGCGAAATACTTCTTGACAAGTTTCATCGTTTCAAGCGTGTCCAAATCGCCAGCCATCACGAGGATTGCATTGCGTGGTTTGTAATACTTGCGATAGTGCTCTTCAGCTTGCTCGCGGGTCAAGTTTTCGATATCACTCGGCCAGCCAATGGTCGGCACGCGGTACGGGAACGCCTCGTAAATCATGGAATTGAGCGTTTCGTAATAGCGACCCGTCGGGCGGTCATCATAACGCATGCGGCGTTCTTCACGAACGACAGAGCGTTCCGAATAGAACTCACGCAACACGGCATTCTGCATGCGGTCAGATTCAAGCCACATAAAGAGTTCTGTTTTATTCTTGGGGAGCGTTACAGTATACGCAGTGACCAAATCACTCGTAAAGGCGTTGAGACCTGTTCCGCCAGCAGCCTGGTAGGCGCCCCACAGTTCATCCTTGATAAAAATCTTGCGGTGTTCGTTCAGCACGGAATCGTGTTCAGCCGTCAGCTTTTTCACACGAGCGGTATCGTCAGCAAGTCTTGCCGAGCGGATCAGAGCCTGCAAGGAATCCTGCGTTGCCATGAACTTGACATCAGCAATGCTATCGGAGATGCCGACCTTCTTTGTGCCCTTGAAAAGTTCGTGTTCCAAGATGTGAGCAAGCCCCGATTTGCCGGGGACTTCATGGACGGAACCCGTCACGTAAAACAAACGGAAACTCACTGTCGGAGCTTGCTTGTTCGGGTACAAAAGAACGGTCAGTCCGTTATCAAGGACTTCCTTGTGCACTGGCAAATTTACTGCAGCCTCGGACGTTCCAGCCAACAGCGCAGGCACCAAAGCGCAGCTCATAGCAATTTTAGCGAAAAGTTTTCTCATGTTGAACAATTTAGATATTTTCTATAAAAAGGAGATCCCCGCTCGAGGCGGGGATGACATTTTGCCATAGCGGAGATGACATATTGCAAATAAGGGGCTTTCGCCCCAGTTTCTATTTCATTCGAACTTTATATGATTTTATCAATCGTCCTTCAGATTCGAGCGTAGCAATGATAAATGCCTTTCCTCGCAACGCATCCATGTGAATTTCACAAGTTTCACCGGTAAATGACTTTGTCATAAGGAGCGTTCCGTTGGCATCAAAGAGATTGACGGTCTTAAACCCAGCCATCTTCGCATTTACCATTAAAACGTTTTCCGACACCGAGAATCTAACGACAGACGCAACGCGCATCTTATGAGCATTCACGGAACCTTCAGAAGACGAGCTCCATTCAGAAACTTCCATTCTGCTGGACGAGCTTGCCACTACAGAAGAACTAGAGCGATTCGCAGAGCTACTAGACTCCTTCACTGCAGAACGCACGCTAGACGATGATACTTCAACACTCGAAGAAGACTTAGCTGAGCTGGACGACGATTTCGCAGAACTCGATGAGGTTTTCAACGAACTCGATGAAGACTTAGCGGAGCTGGACGAGGACTTTGCAGAACTTGACGAAGACACCGGCGAGACTCGGTTTCCACGAGTCTTAAATTCCGCATGGTCATCTACAATTTTGATATCATAGATTTCAAGTCCAAGGCTATCGCCTGCCCATGTTTTAAATCCGTTAAAGCTATTGACTCGGCTCGTCGGGAAAGCATCTGCCGCTACCGTGTAGGCATCGGCTCTGCCATCGGCTTCAATCAGATCAACGTGCATCGGGTCAGACACATTGATTTCATTATACATCCAAGAATACCGGTCATAATTTATATGCCAAACGAGCATACCCTTATTCGGCAGACCTTTATCAAAACCAGTATTCTGACGGAATTCAACAAAGTAATATTCATTGTCATTGTCGGATGTCAGCACAAGTCCATCATTTTCCTGAACAGCCTTCAAGACAACAGTCGTGTCCGATACTTCTAGCCGACGCGGCACAAGCCAGCCCAAGCTAAATTTTTCAAACGCAGACATATTTGCAGGAGAACAAGACGTTGTATAGAATCTGTTCTGCGGACAGTTGTACGAACCGGCATCCATCAAATCCCACGGCCCTGGAGTGTAGCGAGCTCGAGTCTTTGAATTATTAACGTTCACATCATAATGATCCATAAGGCCAAGCACATGGCTAAACTCATGGCAAAAAGTTCCAATACCATTCAGCGCATCTGTACTTTTACGGTACATATAAGCCTGTCCGTCGATTTCCGGAGAACAAGCATAGCGATTCATGGACATATTACGCGTAAGTCGTTTTGAAACGTTATACGAGTGCGGCCAGATTGCCGACTGGACATCCGTATCGGCCGAGCCGACACCGGCATAAATCATATAGACAAAGTCAACAACACGGTCGCCATCGCTATCATAAGGGGTAAAATCAACATTCCTAGCGACAAGCGAATCCATCGCCTCGCTAACAGCCTTGACAGCACCCGTAGCCATATTCCTAGAATCAACTAGAGCACCATAAGAATCGCGAGTTCCCTTCAGCGTAATCGGTCCAGCAACATCAAAAGTCGGCCTATACTTGCCGTTTGAATTTCCAATGAAGAAATCCCTGACGCTTCCGCTCATGTTGTAGTTGGAATAGCCTTCCTGATTAAGAAAATTCAGGTATTCTTCCTGGGCATTACTGCGATTGAACTTGACATCGCTAAACTGCACCAGAATGACAAGCCCGCGAACATCACCTTCCTTTTGAACGGTATTCAAAGTAGGCTGCTTTGGCCAGTTGGTATTTTGCACAGGGTCTTCGGGCTGAGTCCAACCACCCCAACCCCAGCCGCCCCATTCATTAGCCTTTTGCGGATCATCTGTAGAAGACTGAAGCATCATGGGCCCCAAAGAAGAGTCCGCCTGCTGTTCTTGGAGCTGTTTCAACCGCTTTTCGCGGAATTTTTCCAAAATTTGGCGAGAATCGCGTTTTTTGAGGAAGTTTTTCTCTTTTGCACCACGTTTGGACTTTGCATGAACCCTCATGCCCGTCTTTTGGCCATGTTCGTCGGCATAATTCCAATAACCAGCGGAATCACGGACAACGAGCACACTATCTTCGCCTGTCAGCGTATAGTTAAAATGCTCGTTTCCAACCTTTCTAATCTGCACAACAGAGCCATCGGGCTGCGTTGAATTGATTAAAAACGGTGCAGCTTTAACGGCCCACACGGATGCGGAGCCGACTAAAGACCCAATCAATATGCACTTCCACCAACTCATACTATAAACATATATTCAGAATCGGGGATGTGCAAAAAAGCAATGTGTTTTTTACATGTTTTCCGTTGACAGAACGCCAACAGGCCGCAATAACCGCGACAAAAAGTTACAGTACCCTACATTTTCGACAATGCAAGCAAGGCACCACCACAAAGAATGACAGAAACTGCAATGGCAAGCTTAATTCGCTCCGGTTTTGTCGGGTATTCGTGAAAAACCACCACTCCCCAAAGCAAGTTCACCAGCAAGTTCAATTGCGTGAGCGGGTAACCAACGGCATAGCCCAAAGCGCCATTCGAATCGATTGCCCAGAAGCAGCCATGTTGCCCAATAACCCAGAGGACACCCATAAGCATGGACGTCACAGACGGAGCAAGGCCATATTCAAAAAGAGCACGGCGCTTTATACTCAAAATTGCAACCAAAAGTTCAGCGGATACAAAAATGCCCAAGGCAAACGAGCCCATGAATTCGAGTATGGGGACTTCGGCAAACTTGTACGGGATAAGGAACAGCCCAAAGATGAGACCGCCCAAAAGCGAGCGCCAATTTCTAAAGACATTTCCCTGAGGAGGAGCAAGCTTACTGAGACCAAAAAGCAAAAGAAGGATTGCCGGGATCGAGAAATAAAGCAAGGTCGATTCCGAGAAAATGAGCACACCCGTCACAAACGAGGCAAGGATGCTTACGCCCATCGAGCGCACACCGGCACCCGTCAAGTCCTGTTCCGCCTTGACCGCCCAGAAGCAAAATGCGCCAGCGCAAACCCAAAGGAACCCGCAAAGGATACCCACCGGCAAAAAGCGGAACGAGTCCGTTGCAAAAGAAATGCAAAGCTGTCCGAGGAACATGCCCAACGCCATGCAGGAGAGGTAAGCCCACGACGAGAACTTGGACCAAGCCTTGAGAGGGACCATGTAAGTGCCGAACGCAAAGACGGCAAGGACGAGACCAACGTAACTATTTCCCAATGCAGAACCCCGCAAATATTTGTTGTAAAACGTCTTCGGACGAGATTTCGCCCGTTATACTCTGGAGCGAACGGCGCACCAGTTGCATTTCGAAAGCCAAAAGTTCCACCGCCGGATTCGTGCGGATAAGGTTCAGCGCACGGTCGATACCCGCAAGAGCTTCTTCGAGGCAAGTCTTTTCGCGCTCGCTCGTAATCCAGAGGTCTTCGGAATTTTCTGTTTTTTTGAAAAGGGTGGCGTTCATGGCGCGCTTGAGATCAACGAGCCCCTCACCCGTCTTGGAGGAAATGCGGAGGGAACTTTCACTGGATCCTTCGCTTCGCTCAGGATGACAAGTTGCAATATCGCTTTTTGAAATGACGACAAAATCCGGTTTTATATTCTCTGAATAACAAGATGCGCCGCGCTCATCTGATCCATCGAGGACCAGAATCTTCATGTCGGCTTCGGCGAGGATTTCCTTGCTCTTTTCCATGCTAAGCGCATCGAGAGCATCGGTCGCCTTGTCCGCGATACCAGCGGTATCGACCAGGCGGATTTCACCCCCGTCCAGGAACAAGCGGACTTCAACAAAGTCACGGGTCGTGCCAGGGATGTTACTCACGAGGATTCGGTCTTCACCGAGGAGCGCATTCACGAGGCTCGACTTGCCCGCATTCGGAGCACCGTACAAAACAGCAAGCGGCAAACGGCTGACCGCCGCCTTGCCCTTAAAACTTTTCAAAATGGATTCTACGCTTTCGCGAATCGCAGAAATTTTCACGCCCCAGGTCGCATAATCCGGGTCGGCTTCTTCTTCGGAGAAATCAACATCCAATTCGAGGCGAGCCGAGATATCCATGACCTGTTCCGTGAGCGTCTTGACTTTTTTCGAGAGCGCACCGCCGAGCAAGCGATGGGCGTTCTTGAGTTCGTCACGGTTAGCACTGTGGATCACATCGGCAACGGATTCCGCCTGCACCAAGTCCATGCGACCGTTCAAGAAAGCACGACGCGTGTATTCGCCCGGTTCTGCCAAGCGCACGCCATCGACGCTCTTGATAACCTGAATCAGTTCACGGACGATAATCGGGTTTCCGTGCGGGTAAAGTTCCAGCACGTCTTCGCCGGTATAGGAATTCGGACCTTCAAAAAAAATGTAGAGGAGGCTATCGATAACGAGTGCTGTCGCGCGGTCATCGCCGACCATTGTACGATAGTCGCGAGCCGTCGCAAGCTTTGCTTCGCGAGGCTTCAAATTCTTTATTACCGATTCACCGAACAGAAGGCGCACCACTTCGCGCACCTTCGAGCCACTCACGCGGATAGCGGCAACGGCACTCACGCCCGCAGGCGTCATCGGAGCAACAATCGTCTGAGAATCCATGAAGAAAAAGATAGTAATTAGCAGTTAGTCATTGGTCATTAGTCTTTGGTCGTTAGATAATAATCGCTCCCTCACCCACATTCTTTCGTCTCTCGTCTGTAGCGAGCCTGCGAGCGGTCTCTCATCTAATTACTAAATTCTCTAACAACTAATAACTATTAACTAGCAACTACGATATGAGCAACTTCAAACTTATTTCCCGTCCTTTGGGCACTGTGCAGTGCTTTGTTTTGCAGCGTGACGACGGCGCTGAATTTGAAATTTTGAGCGGCTACGGCGCAGGCCTCAACGCTTGGCGCATTCCCGACAATAACGGCAAGCTCCAGGACCTCCTTTTCGGTTACCGCGAAGGCGACGACATTTTCAAAATGGGTCCCGACACAAACGCGGGTTGCAGACTCGCCCCGTTCCCGGGACGCGTAGCCTACGCCAAATTCAACTGGAACGGCAACGATTACCAGCTCGTCAACAACGTGAGCTGGGCTCCGCACGCCCTCCACGGCTTTTTGCAGAACAAAGAATGGAACCTCCTGAGCTTCGAAAGCGATAGTGAAAAGTGCATCGCAACATTCGGTATCGACTGGCCAGGTGCATTTACAGGTTTCCCGTTCCCCTTCCGCGCGGTCAACAAGGTTACGTTCACAGGCGAAAGCTACACCGTCGAATCGACCGTCACGAACATCGGCAAGGGCGACCTCCCCTATTCCGAAGGTTGGCACCCCTATTACACGCTCGGTGAAAAAATCAACGGACTCCAGATGACACTCCCTGAATCGAACCTCGCGATTCTCGACAAGGCAGACATCCCGACGGGCGAATTCAAGCCGGATACCCGTTTCGTGGGCGGCAGACTCATCAACGACGAGTTCATCAACGATTGTTTCTGCTTAAACCAGGGCGAAGCCCCCTACGTTCTCAAAAACAAGAAAAATTTTGAGAACATCTTAGCCACCGTAGAACTCAAAAGCGATACCAAATCCCTCCAAATTTGGCAAAAGGCCGGCAAAGAACAATATAACGCCATCCAGATTTACACTCCGCCTGATCGTATGAGCATCGCCATCGAGCCGATGACCGCGGAACCCGATACTTTAAACCATCACCGTGATTTAATCGTCATCAAGCCGGGCGAAATCCGCACATTTGTTTTCGGAGCAAAGTTCCAAAAACGCTAAAAAACGGGCTAAAAAGGCACCTAAAAACGCCCGTAAACATATTTTTTCCTTTCAAGCAAAAATGCTATTGCATTTTTGCTTTTTTCAATATATTTTGAGAACACGTATCTTAAGGAGAGAACATGGATTTTAAGAAAGTTTTCCTCGCATGTGGCCTTTCAGTCGCCTGCACCGCCTTCGCGGCCCCGTATGAAGCCGAAGACGCAACCATCACCAAAGACGCAGCCGTAGCCTCTAATACAGCCGCTTCCGGCGGTAAATATGTCAAGATGAACGGCGGCGACATCACTTTTTCCAAGGTGACGGTCGAAAAAGCAGGCAAATACACCATCGTTCTCCACTACATGAACAATTACGGTGGATCCAAGATTAACAACGTTGAAGTCGGCGGAGCCTCCTCTGCCGTGACGTTCGATGTGACCGAAAAAGGCAAATTCGCCGATATCGAAACGGTCATGAACCTCGCTGCCGGTGAGAACACTATCGCCATCACCAATAGCTGGGGCTGGATTGACCTCGACTACATCGAAGTCAAGGGTTACGAAGCTAAAGCGTTCAACCTCTGCAACGCCCCGGTGACAAAGACCGCCACCCCGTCTGCCATCAAGCTTTACAACTTCCTCGTCAACAACTTTGGCAAAAAGACCATTTCCGGCGTGATGACCGGTAACATGGACGCCTACACCAAGGGCGACGCTACCCAGCACGAAGACGTTCAGGCTGTATTCAAGGCCGGCGGCAAGTACCCGGCACTCGTCGGAGTCGACCTGATGAACGCCACCGGCGCAAGCAAAAACAACAGCTGGTTCCAGGAATACACCGAAAAGGCCATCGATATCGCCAAGAGCACTTGGAAGAAGGGCGGCATTCCGGCATTCACATGGCACTGGCGTCCAGGTGACGAAGAGAACTTCTATGTGAAAGGCGCAAACGACAATTACACCGAATTCGACTTCACCGAAGCTTTCGTGACCGGCACGACCAACTGGGATACCGTTTCGACCGCTTACAAGGCTCTCGTCGCTGACATCGATCTCGTTTCTAAGATTTTCCTTGACCTCCAGAAAGAAGGCGTTGCCGCCATCTTCCGTCCGCTCCATGAATCCGGTGGTAACTGGTTCTGGTGGAGCACCCACACAGGCAAGCAGTTCGCAGCCCTCTACCAGTTGCTCTACGAACGCATGGTCTTCACGAATGGCGTCAACAACCTCATTTGGGACTTCAATCCGAAGGACGCCGCTACGATGTCCTGGACTCCGGGCGAAACCTACTATGACGTGTTGAGCGTCGACATTTACAATGCAGCCAACGACCACCAGAGCAACAGCTCCGCATTCATTGACCTCACGAACAAGGCTGGCACCAACAAGATTATCTCCCTCAGCGAAAACGGCCCGATTCCTGACGTTGACAAGATGTACGAAGACGGTGCTACTTGGAGCTGGTGGATGCCGTGGTACGAATCCCCGAGCTGGAACGGCGGCTACGTGAGCCAGACCGCCGCAAGCGTATGGCAGAAGAACCTCGCCGACGAACGCATCATCACCCTCGACAAAATGCCGGGCTGGGACAACTATAGCGAAGCTGCCGCAGCAACAAACGTTTGCCCGACTTCTACACAGAATGCCAAGTTCGGAGCAGACACGGCCAAGGCCAATCCGGAAAATGTTGACCTCGTCATGGGCGTGA
Organism: Fibrobacter sp. UWB13; assembly: GCF_900177805.1. Taxonomy (NCBI): domain Bacteria; kingdom Pseudomonadati; phylum Fibrobacterota; class Fibrobacteria; order Fibrobacterales; family Fibrobacteraceae; genus Fibrobacter; species Fibrobacter sp. UWB13. The sequence continues at coordinate 26,597 of NZ_FXAX01000005.1, forward strand.
CCTACAAGGCTATCAACGACAGCGGTGCAAACATCGAATTCAAGAAGGTTCCGAAACTGACCGGTGCAAAGAGCATCGCCGTCACAATCGAAAACAAGGGTTCCGGTGGCGAAATGAACGGCATCTGGATCGGCATGGCATTTGTCCGCGATGGTTCCGCCGATAAGGCATGGACCTGGGAACAGTCTCCGTCTGACGGCTGCTGGCTCAATGACGGCGCCAAGGCCACTTGCGAATTCGCTATCGAGACTTATACCGACAACGCAGGCGTTGAACACCCGATGGATCTCGACAACCTCTTCTCCGTCACCTTTATCTTGGCAGGTGCAAACGGATTCGAAGGCACTGTCCTCTTTGACAACATGGTCACGGATAACGGAATCATCATCAACGGATTCAACAAGAAGACTGAACTCTTTACCGCCGCAGACCAGAGCAAGGGTCACATCGCAAGTATCGAGCTCTTTAACAAGGACGGCACGCCGGTAACTCCTTCCGCACTTAAGCCGATTGCCGCCGCAAAGAAGGCTGGCATGAGCGTCAAGAACGGCAACCTCTCGCTCACCGCAAACGTTTCCGGTTTCGCAAGCATCGACGTGTTCAACATGATCGGCAAGCGCATCGCTACACTCCACCGCGGAAACCTCAGCGCAGGCAGCCACACGTTCAGCCTCCAGAACCTCAACAAGGGTCAGTACATCATCCGCGTCAAGGGCGCCGGAATCTCTGCCACCCAGAAGGTTCTCATCAAGTAGACTATAACACAAAAAGCCAAATACCTAAAGGCGGCCGCACAAGCGGTCGCCTTTTCTTGTAATGTGCATTCCGTCACTTTTTGCCCCGAACGGCCCGAATAAATCGTTTATTTATCTTACATTTCCGTGAAAATATTGCACTTTATCACAGTGCGTCTTGACTTCATTTTTTACAAATCTATTTTTCAATACAGTTGTTTGGATGTCTGGAGTGTGGACATTTTTGACAGTTTTGTCAACACCCCCGCGATTCTAAAATAGCTTATTTTAACTTTTTTATTTAGTTTCAGCAAAAACATATCAAGGGATACCCAATGATCAACTTCAAGACTTTGCTCGTAACATCGCTCCTCGGAACGGCCGCATTTGCAGCCCCGGGGCTCACGGTAAGCGGAACCGATTTGCAATACAACGGCAAGAAGATTTTCTTCTCGGGTACAAACCTCGCCTGGAGCGACTACAACTCCGACGTGGGTTCAAGCCCACTCGACGAAAACGCATGGCGCAAGGCTGTGGAAGGCACGCGAGCCGCAGGCGGTAACGCAATCCGCTGGTGGCTTTTCAACAACATGAGCCAGAGCCCTACGATTGACGAATCTACGCACTTGGTTACAGGTCCAAAGGAAAACACCATCGCGAACATGAAGAAGGCATTGGACATTGCCGAAGAATACGGCGTAATGGTCTCGATGTGCCTTTTCAGCCACAACTTGATGGAACCGAACCAGTGGGGCATTTACAACGAAAAGCTCGACATTACCGCTAACGAATTGCTTTTCGAAGATGCTGGCACCAAAGCATTTATAGACAACGTTCTTATTCCGGTCGTGAAAGCCATTGGCAACCACAAAGCGCTCATGACTTGGGAAGTCTTTAACGAACCCGAGGGCATGACTAGCGAATGCAGCGGCTGGACTACAAAGAAGATGGCACTTGCCAAAATCCAGAAGTTTACGAACAAGGTTGCAGCAGCCATCCACACGACAAACCCGGATCTTCTCGTTTCGACCGGTAGCGTGAACATCAAGTATCAGAAGCATTGGAATGACGCAGCCCTCATCGAAGCGGGTGGCGAAGCCAACGGTACGCTCGACTTTTTCCAGACGCACTATTACCCGTACTGGCAAGACAATTCCGTAAGCCCGTTCGTGAATACAGCAGCCCAGATGGCTACCAAGTATAGCTACGACAGCAAGCCGATGATCATCGGTGAATTCCCGGCAAGCGGTTGGGCTGGCGATACTTACAGATCCAATTTCGCCGCAAAGACAGAAATTACAACGGAAGAATGCTACAGCAAGGCTTTTGACGGCGGTTACGCAGGCGCTCTCGCTTGGCAGTATATCGGCGACAAGACCGAAGCAAACTTTGGCGGTTACAGCTACACGATTGAACCTGCGCTCGATGCCATGAAGAAGCTCGCCGCAACGGAAGAAGCAAGCATCAAGATTAAGGATGTGAACATTGAAGGTGGCAATGGCGGAAACGGCATGATGGCTGTGACCTACGGTGCCGACAATGGCCAGGTAGAATACCAGAACAAGGGCGGTTGGGACTTGTCCAAGGCTACCACGTTCACGTGGACCGCCAAGAACAACGGCAAGACCGACGCAGACATCTACTTGATTTTCAAGCTCACGGATTCCTGGACCTGGACAGAAACGGACGGCAGCTGCAAGGTTCCGGCAGGCGAAAAAGTTACATGCTCTATCGACATTTCTAGCTTTGCCGACCGCAACAAGACGCTCAGCATCACGTTTGCGAACTACGCCGCAGGCTACACCGGCACGGTGATTTACGATGACATCAAGGCTGGCGCCACGACACTCTTTGACTTCAACACCGACAAGTACGACGCCTTCAAGCGCGGTTACGAAAACACCGAAGAAATGATTCCGGAAATCAAGATCGTCTTCGATGAAAACTACGTTTACGGCAAGACTTCGATTTCCAAGAGCAAGCTCGCCGCCACATCCAAGTTCTCCATCAACGGCGACAAGATTATGCTCAACACAAAGGCTAAGGGGCAGGTCAGCGTCGACGTGTTCGGCATGAACGGAAGAATCGTTGCCACGCTCTTTAACGGAGTGCTTGGCGCAGGCAATTACGTGTTCAGCCTCGCTGATATGCCGAAGGGCCAGTACATCATCCGCATGAAGGGTACTGGAATCACCACGACACAGCCGGTGGTTTTGAAGTAAAAAGTTAAAAAGAAGATTCCCGGTCATCCCCGTCAAGCGAGGACAAGCGCCGGGGATGACAAAGCAAAAGAGTTCCGCGAAAAGTGGGACTTTTTCTTTAAATGTAACTGGATCCTTCGCTTCGCTCAGGATGACGAATTGCGTTGCTCAGGATGACGTGGGGCATGACAATGCTGTTTTTTGGACGAAAGCAGTGACGAAAATCCTTTGAATTTTGGGCGCAAGAATATAGATTTAGGGGTGGAGATATGGATGTTTATGAAACACTTTAACTACACAAATTTTATCGCTACGGCAACTGTCGCAGCACTCGCAGGCACCGCTTTTGCCGCCACCCCCATCCGTTTAGAAGCTGAAGACGCCGTCCTCGCCGATGACCACAAAGTCGTCGTGATTACAGATGCCAAAGCTTCGGGCGGAAAATCCGTCGATATGAAAGACGGCAATTTGGAGTTCAAAGTGACAGTCCCCGCAACGGGCTATTACACACTTTGGGCCACATACCTAATCCCCTCAACATCGACCAACAAAATCCAGAACTTGACCGTCAATGGAGTTTCTGCAGGGCAGATTTCTTTTGGAATTTCTGACGAATTCACGACCATCAAAGGTGCGGGCAAAATCAAACTCACCGCAGGCGAAAACAAAATAGGCATCGTCCACAGCTGGGGTTACGTCAATCTCGATTACATCGAACTCACAGAATACGAAGCCAGCCCGTGGAGCATTTCACCGAATCCTGTCACGCCAGAGCCAACCGAAAGCGCACAGAAGCTCTACAACTTCTTGCTCAACAATTTCGGCAAGCACGTGATTAGCGGTGTCATGACGGAACGCCCGTTCGAAAACAACGGTCAGTACACTCCGCAAACCTACGAAACGCAAACCGAGCTCAGCTACATCAATAAGGCTAGCGGCAAGAACGTGGTTCTCGTAGGCTTTGACTTTTTACATGCCTCGGGCAAGAATTCCGACCAACAGTGGTATCAGGGGTACACGCACGCTTCGCTCGAAATGGCAAAGACGGTCTGGAAAGCAGGTGGCATTCCGCAATTCAACTGGCATTGGAAAGACCCGATGCACGAAGTCGAAGCGTTCTACACGCAATCGAGCGGAAACGACCCCTACACCGAATTCAGCATCAACAAGGCTTACGACGAATCCACCGGCAAGTGGAAAACGAGCAGCGACGAATACAAGGCCATTGTCCGCGATATGGAAATGATTGCCGACTCGCTTTTGACTTTGCAAAAAGAAGGCGTTGCCGTTCTTTGGCGCCCGCTCCACGAAGCTAGCGGCAAGTGGTTCTGGTGGGGCACCGATGGCGCCAAGCCGTGCGTTGCTTTGTACAAGCTCATGTTCGATATTTTCGTGAATCAGAAAGGATTGCACAACTTGATTTGGGTGTGGACCACCGACGAAGCAAACGATGCACTCGACTGGTATCCGGGCGACGAATACGTGGATGTTGTCGGTCGCGACTACTATTACTACCCGCGCGAATCCAACCACTCCAGCCTCATCGGCAGCTTTGAGACGGTCAAGGAAATTTTCGGCGGCAAAAAGATTGTCGCGCTCAGCGAAAACGGTTCTGTGCCCTACCCTGACGAGATGAAGGCCGATGGCGCCAACTGGAGCTGGTTTATGCCGTGGTATGGCGACTACGCAATGGAAGGCTGGGCAAACGATAACAATGCCGAAAGCTGGAAAATCGTGATGAACAACGAATATACCTTGACGCTCGAAGATATGCCGGGATGGGACAAGTACGAAATCGTCACGCCACCGCCAACAGGAATCAAGAATTCGTTACATTCGCAGAACATTGCCGCAAGTTTGTCTGTTATCGGCAAGAATTTGCAAGTGAGCATTCCGAGCGTTGCTGCAAACGCCAACGCAAGAGTTGCAATTTTCGACATGCAGGGCAATCAGGTAATGAGCCGCACTATCAATGGTGCAAATGCTAGCATCAACTTGAATGGAATTGCGGTTGGGCAGTACCTCGTGAAAGTGCAAGGCAAAGGTTTCGCGCAGAACGGAAGGATTCTGGTAAAGTAATTGAGAATGGTGATTCCCGCCTCCGCGGGAATGACAGTGTAAATACAAGAAACAATGGATCCCCTACGCTTCGCTTCGAGGATGACAGGCTTCGAGGATGACGTAGGGATGACAATACAAAAAATATTGGAGTGTAGATATGGGATGTAAAACAATCGCGGGCGCTTGCTCCGCAATGGCTTTTGCCACAGCTATCGCGGCAACATCAGCTTTAGCCGCACCGACAACTTACGAAGCCGAAGATTTGGCTGGCGCAACTGTTGTCGAAGATGCTGATTATTCGGGCGGAAAATACGCAAAGACAGCAGACCCTAGCGGCATCACATTCACCGTCAAGGTCGAAGAAACCGCCGTCTACGACATTACCACCAAGGTTCTGATCAAGCAATACGACTGGACCACCTCTAAAATCGCGGTCAACGGCGTAGATGTAGGCTCCATGCTGACTACCCCGCGCAACTGCGATTCGAGCTACGTGGTTTCGGCATCCGCCAAAATGAAGGCCGGCGAAAACAAGATTACCGTCGGAAACCAAGCGATTGGCGTGGACTACATTACCGTCGAACGCCACCCCGACGCGGTATTCAAGATTAGCGAATTGCCGGTAACTCCGAACGCGACGGAATCGGCCCGCAAGGTCTACACCTTCCTCCGCGAAAATTTCGGCAAGAAGACCGTTAGCGGCATGATGATCAGCGACCAGAATTTCAACTACGATTACGGCAACATGCGGCTCATTCCGCCTGGCGGCTGCACGCCCGCGGATTCCTGCAAGTTCAGCGACGAGGAAGTCTCGTGGAAGGGCCAGACCGACATCGCCGAATTCTACAAGCGTAGCGGGCACTACCCCGCCATTGGCGGCTTCGACATGCTGTTTGCGGCAGGCGGTCACCACGAAGAAGGCTGGTTCAAGGGCTACACCGAAAACAACCTGGTGATGACCGAGCAGCTGTGGGAAATGGGCGGCATTCCGACTTATACCTGGCACTGGAAGGTCGGGGAAGACACCGTGTTCTACACGCAGGGCACTCCCGCAGGCTTTAACAACCCCGGCTGCACCGAAGACGTCATGGGAACAAGTGAAACCAACACCTGCTTCAACTACACCAAGGCCTTCAAGGGCGACAAGTGCCAGGACATCGACGAGACCTCGCAGGAATACAAGGACATCGTCGCCGACGTGGATATCGTTTCGGGCTACTTCAAGCAACTGCAGGAAAAGGGAATCGCCGTCGTGTGGCGCCCCCTGCACGAGGCCAGCGGTGGCTGGTTCTGGTGGGGTACCGCAAGCCCCGAATGTTACGTGCAGCTTTACCGACTCGTATTCGACCGTATGGTGAACACAAACAAACTCACGAACCTCATCTGGGTATGGAACATCAATACCGACCCGAAATTCGGCTACGATTACAGCGCCCTGAATGCGGCATGGTACCCGGGTGATGCATACGTAGACATTGTCGCAGTCGACATTTATGACCCGCTGAACGACCACAACTCTGCAGCCAATTACTACAACAAGATTGTGAGCGACGTGGGCACAAGCAAGATGATTGCCTTGAGCGAAAACGGCGCCATTCCCGACATCGACAGCATTGCCGAAGACAGGGCCTATTGGAGCTACTGGATGACCTGGAGCCAGACCTGGAGCGGAAACTTCTTGGAAAAGACGACCACAGAAATGTGGAAGAAGAATCTCGATGACAACCGCATCATCGCTCTTGATGACATGCCAGGTTGGGACAAAATTTCTGTCCGCAATCCCATAGCAAAACGCATTATAACAAATAAAATAAATGTTACTATAAACGGCAAGTCGCTTTCGCTATCCACGAATCAAAACGGCAACGCCACCGTCACTGTTTTTGACCTGACCGGACACCGAGTTGCTACACTTTTGCAAGGTCAAATTTCGGCAGGAACGCATAGCTTAAGCATCCAATCGCTCGCCGCCGGCAACTACATTGTCAAGGCTAGTGTCGGACATCACAATACCATGCAGGTTTTACGCTTAAAATAGTGCGCGTCGCAACATGTATTTTAAAAAAAAGGTTCACTTTTGAACCTTTTTTCTATTTTTAAACCATGACCGAAAAGAACCCCCTTTACTTTACCATTCACGGACATTTTTATCAGCCCCCTCGCGAAAACCCTTGGACTGGTGTTATCGAGAACCAGCCGAGTGCGCGCCCGTTCCACGACTGGAACGAACGAATTGCCAGTGAGTGCTATAGCCCGAACTCCGCAAGCCGTATTTTAAATTCTAAAGGCAAAATTGTCGATATCGTAAACAATTACGATTTTATGAGCTTCAACATCGGCCCGACTCTCATGGGCTGGATCCGAACCAACACGCCCGACACCTACAAGCGCATTCAGGACGCCGACAAACGCAGCCAGGAACGCATGAACGGTCACGGCAACGCGATTGCTCAAGTTTACAACCACATCATCATGCCTCTTGCAAGCACGCAAGACAAGCGTACACAAATCCGCTGGGGCATTGAAGATTTCAAGTTCCATTTCGGTCGCATGCCCGAAGCCATGTGGCTTGCCGAAACAGCCATCAACTTTGAAACTGTTGTCGAGCTCATCAAGGCAGGCATCAAGTACACAATTCTTTCGCCCACGCAGGCTGACAAGTTCCGCAAGTTTGGCGACAAGAAGTGGACCGATTGCAGCAACACGAATATCGATACCACGCGCCCGTACCGCATTTACCCGCGCGACAAGGAAGGCAACCTCGTCTGTGACGGTTACCTCGACGTGTTCTTCTACAACCCGTGGCTTTCGAGCGCCGTCGGCTTTGAACATTTGCTCCGCGATGCAGGAACATTCGGCCACCGCATTGAAAGCGCCTGGGACGCAAACCGCAGCGATCCGCAGCTCGTAAGCATCGGCACTGACGGCGAATCTTACGGCCACCACGAACCGTTTGGCGACATGTGCGCCGCATGGCTCTACAACAAGTTCGCCCCGCAGAACAACATGGTTCCGGTGAACTACGGTTGGTTCCTCGAAAAGTTCCCGCCCAAGCACGAAGTCGAACTCAAGAACTTCTACGGTGAAGGCTGTGCCTGGAGCTGCGCTCACGGCGTAGGCCGCTGGTACAGAGACTGCGGCTGCTCCACCGGCGGTGGCGCCGACTGGAACCAGAAATGGAGAGGCCCGCTCCGCGATGCCTTTAACCATCTCAAGGAAGTTGCCGACAACATTTTCGTTCGCGAATTCGAAAAGATTTCGAAGATTGATCCGTGGGAAGCACGCAACAACTACATCCAAGTCATTGTCGCCCCTGAAGACGAATCCCGCAAGGAACAGTACCTCAAGGACACACTCAAGGATTACGAAAAACCGGAAGACCGCGCCAAGGCCATCCGACTCCTCGAAATCCAGAAGTTCTGCCTGTTCAGCTTCACGAGCTGCGGATGGTTCTTCAACGATATCGAAGGTCTGGAACCGGTGCAGAACATGCGTTACGCTCTCCGCGCGATGCAGCTTTTAAAGCCGTTCCTCCCGATGGGCGACAACCTCAAGAGCGAAATTCTGTACATCCTCGCCCGCGCCACAAGTAACGAACACAAGTGGAACGGCGCCGAAGTCTTCACGAAGTACGCCGAAGAAAACGTCCCGTCCGTCATCAAGCAGATGGCAGAACGCGCTGCGATTTACCACCTCGAACTTGAAGAAGACTACCTCAACAAGGATTCCCGCATCACGGCTACAAAGATTGCGTCCCGCCGTCGCCAGACGCTCGTGCGCACATCTTACGAGGACAACGATCTCGGCGAATCTTGCGTGACCACGAACTTAGTCGTCACGGACCAGCTCAGCCGCGTAAACATTGTTGTCGCCATGGGCGAAGAAAAGGAAAGCGGTCTCACGTTTGTTGAAAATACGAACATGACGACAGAACAGCTCCACGAGCTCTATCCGACAGCATACGTTGTCCGCATGAGCAATCTCGCGAGCGATTCTCTGAAGCGCATCAACCAGCTTTCGACGCAGATGCACCTCGAGAACATCACAAAGTCGTTCTCCGGCTTTGCGCTGAACCATGGCATTTCCATCGACAGCCTTGCCGACCCGGACCACACCTTGCCGGACACAATGAGAAAGATCCTCACTGTGGAAATCAACGCCCGAATTCACCATGCCGCATTGCAGTTGCTAAACGAGCACAACAAGGCGAACATCGAAGAAATTCACGAGCTCATCACCGAAGCAACAGCGCTCAACACGCACTTTAGCTTTGGCGGGCTTGGCCACATGTTCTTCCATAAGCTCACGCTCCTCATCGATGAAGTTTCCAAGAAGTTCAACGAAGAAACCCTCAACTACATCACCGACCTCATCACGGTCGCCGATTGGCTGAAGATTTTCATCAACAAGACTTCTCTCGAAAACCACGTCTTTGGCATCTACAAGCAATACAAGGCAGAACCTGACGGAAAGTTTGCGGCCCTCAAGCCGATGTTCCAATGGTTAAACTTTGAGGTGGTTTAATGTACAAGCTGCCGAGCGCCCCACTCATTACAGCGCAAGAGATAAATGCACGTCTGGACTCACTCGCCTCTGAACTGAAGGCGTTTGATTTCGACGTGATTTTATCTGCACTTACCGGCAGCTACATGTTTACCGCCGACTTGTCTCGCCGTATCGCGACTCCGAAATTGCGCATCGCATTTATCAAGGCGTCTAGCTACGGCGAATCCGACAAGCCAAACGCAAACGTCCATATTTCGGGCCTTGAAGGTCTCGACATCAAGGGCAAACGCGTTTTGCTGATTGATGACATTCTAGACACTGGCAACACGATGTATTCCCTCGTGAAAGCCCTCGCGGATTACTCCCCCGCCTCCATCACGACTTGCGTACTGTTGAACAAGGAATCAAGACGAACGGTGAATTACCATGCCGACTTCGTTGGTTTTGAAATTGAAGATAAATTTGTGGTAGGTTACGGTCTCGACTATGCAAATACGTACCGCACCTATCCAGAAGTATGGGCACTTGAAGAAGCATGATTGAAAACAACAATAACGTAAACAACAGCGATAACGATGATTTGAACGAAGTCAAGAAACACGCGACCATGACGTTTGCCGCTCTGGAACGCAGTTTCAACAGAATGGCTTACCGCAGAAGAAACACCATCCGCATCATCGTATGCCTGCTGTTCTTTTTCTTAGGCTACCAGGCCAACAACTGGTTTAGCAGCAAGATTCCGACCGAAAAAATCATTGAAAAAATTGCAGCACAGCCGGACCTTCCGAACAAGTGCAAATTCCGTTATGACCGTTCCATGGAATACGCCATCATGCACGAATGCGTTTTCTCGCACGACACGCCGACAGACGACGTGAAGCTAATCCAGCGCATCAATTACTGCTCTTGCGCCTTGGAACGCGTACAAAAAAAGAAGCCCTTCCAGAAGATGTTTGAAAACAACCTGGAGGACTTCACATTTAAGATTCGCGAAGAAATCCTTTGCAAGGACGAAAAGATTCCGCAAGCGCTCGAAATGGAATCCGAAACGCCTGCAAAATAACCCCTTACAATATCAACATTCCGTCGCCGTAGCTGAACAATTTAAGCTTGTTCTCTACGGCCATTTTGTATGCGTCAAGCGTGTTTTCACGACCATAGAATGCCGACACGAGCAAGATGAGAGAGCTCTTGGGCCAATGGAAATTGGTTAAGAGACCATCCACGATCTTGTACTTGTATCCTGGGTAGAAGAACGCATAGGTCACGCCCTTTTGCGGTTTCAAGAACCCGTTTGCATCGGCGACCGTTTCAATCACGCGCGTACTCGTCGTACCGACCGTTACAATGCGGCCGCCTTCGCGCTTCGCCTTGTTGATGATGTCGGCATTTTCCTTAGTGAGCTCGTAATGTTCGCCGTGCATTTTGTGCTGCGTGAAATCTTCGACAGAGATGTTCTGGAACGTTCCCGGTCCTACATGGAGCGTGACTTCAGCAACATAGACGCCTTTTGCCTTCAAGTCTTCGAGCATTTGTTCGCTAAAGTGGAGGCTTGCGGTCGGTGCCGCCACAGCGCCAGCATACTTTGCAAAAATGGTCTGGTACGCTTTCTTATCGTCTTCGTCGTCGGGGCGGTCAATGTAAGGCGGCAGCGGAACGTGCCCTTCCTTGTTCATGACCTCTTCCATCTCGGCGGGAGTCTTTTCAAAACGGAGAACGCGGTTGCCGTCTTCTTCATGAACTTCTTCCACAAACGTGCGCACACCTGCAAGCTTGAGTTCACGTCCAACCTGGAAAGCCTTGCCCGGATGCACCTTGGCTTCAAAGCGGGCCTCGCCTGCTTCGGACGGATTTAACGCCTGCACCAAGAGGACTTCGACCTGACCGCCAAATTGCGTTTCGCCATACAAGCGAGCAGGAATCACTTTGGTATTGTTTACCACGAGGCAATCGCCTGGGCGGAACAGGTCGACAATTTCAGGAGCCTTCATGATGCGGCGTTCGCCGCCATTTTTGGGGCAGTACAGAATATGAGTTTTGCCCTTGCCCGCTGTACGGGAGGCAATTAATTCTTTCGGGAATTCAAAGTTGTAATCAGAAAGACGGTAATCCATTACTACGCCTTCATGTCCTTCAATGTATTTTTCAATTTTTCAATCATTTCTGTGCGCAGAGATTCCGGCTTCAGAATTTTCACATCCGGAAGCACGCCAAACAGCCATGTTTTAAAGTCCGGAGTCAAGCGGAGCTTCAGCGTCACAATCATATTGCCGTCTTTATCTTCGGTGATTTCGGCAGCCGGAGAGAAACGGGACTTATTAAACTGAGTCTTAAGCCAGCCCGTCTTGATAAGGAGTGTCACCGTTTGCGGGTCTTCCTTGGAAACATACTTTCCAAAAGCATACTTGTAGTGTTCATAAACGCAGAACGGTTCGCGAAGTGTCATGGCGCAGTTATTCGTCTGGACCACACTCATGATATTTTCGACAAGATAATTTTTAAAGATATGCGTTTCGGCATACGTTTCATCGGCAGCAATCAGATAAAGCGTATCAATACGCATCACAAGCTTAATCGGGCAAACTTCAATGGTCTTCTTTTCCGTTTCTTCGTTTGTGCTTCTGTACACAATGCGAATCTTGAAGCCTTCGCGAATTGCAGACAAAAGCTTTGATACCATCGTATCTTGAGCCTTATGGTCGCAGAACGGACCGTAATCCATAATGTAGTTCGGGTCAAGCGTAATCGCTTCAGCCTTGAATCCATCCGGGTCCGTTGTCTGCATGGACGAAATAACGCTATCGATGAGCTTACGGTTTTTCAAGTCCAAAGGCGTTGTATCGTTCATCGTCTTTTTCAACTTCTCAAGTTGCTTGACGATTTTCTGGTTAAAGTCCACCTTCTGTTCGGTTTGAATAACGTAAAAAGTTTCGCCATCCTTTTTGAACTTATGGAGACCGCAGTTTTCCTGTTCTAGTGCATTTAAATGGCGGAAAATAGTTCTCGGTCCGCAATCCATCGCCTGTGCAAGCATCGACACCGTCATCGGCACACGAAGCTTACATTTAATCTTATTTATCTTTTCATATCCTGTAGCCATTTTTCACTCCTCTTTTTCCTAAGTTTTTAAAATTCTTAGACGGTTACCCACCGCTACCGACCGCGCAAAACCAGCAACAGCCAATAGCGCAAACTCTCTCTGAGCAATATTGCCCACACGCCCCTCGACCAAGAAACGCTTGCCCACGTACGTAACATGAACAAACGAATTTTTCAAGAAGCGGTATGACGCAAGCTTATCCATAATTTTCTGGCAAAGGTCCTTTTTACCGAGATTCTTTTTTAGAATCGCAGTTCCATGCATATTCAATGAGACTATGCCAGGAATACATTCAATACGAGACCTCAGTTCATCGGGATAAACTTCATCTTCGTAATAGAACGTCACCTTTGCAGCGCCAGATTTTACCTTGACACTGTACTTGAAAATCGGATGAGCAATATCATCCAAAACATCCCAAATTTGTCGTTCCAAGTCCTCGTCGGAAACCTTGGAATTCTTGCGGACGCGAACCATGTTCACACAACCGCGCAGTCCCGCAATTTCACCAATTTTGGTCTGTATTTTTCGCTTTGTCGCAAGGCTTTCTACAAAGCCACGCAAATAGACAATTCCCTGCCCCGCTTCAACGGAAACCTCTTCACTAAGCCCATCCGACAAAAGTTCCAGGTGCTTACGCACAACAGAAACAACTTCTTGATTCGGCGGATTTTCCGCATAACGCGGATAGCTCATAAAGACGATTAATCCGTCATCCATCTTCACCACAAGCTTGTCCTTGGTTTCGTCTTTGACGACTCCAATGGCAATACCAAACTGCTTGCGGATGACATGGTAGACATGGTCCCCCAGCAACGTGTTCACACACTGGGCAGGCAATAACCGATAACCTTCGGGCGACACCTCATGGTCTATCGGAATTTTTGGTCCCTCGTACTTTGCATCCTCAGGTCCTTTTTTATAGACGACAACTTCCTTATCCCTAGTCTGGAAAAAACTCTTGACGACACAAGGGCGTGCAGCCCCGTCAAAGTAGAGCCAATCGCCCGGGAAAATTCGATTGTGTCCGTAGACCTTTGCATACTCGGATTGCGGATCATCCTTATGGCAAAACGCAAATTCCTGCGAGAAAGCCACATGATACGTTCCGCAATGAGTACAAACACAAAGCAACGGGATACCGCGTTCCATTCCCCCATACGTCGTGTACTCGTCCATGGCGCAGACGTCATGGCGAACTGCCTGCTGGCATTGCCGGCAGTACAGCAGCTGCGAGTACAATCTGTAAGGGAAATACTGACGCATTTTTTAATCGAGCTTATTTCATCAGCGGGAGTGCAACGTCGATGCGGCGGAGCACTTCTTCCTTACCGATAATTTCGAAAAGTTCCCAGAGGCCAGGACCAGCAGTCACGCCGGACACGGCAAGGCGCGGAGCGCCCACCAGTTCACCTACCTTGTGACCGCAGCGTTCGGCGAGGTCGTAGAAGCCCTTCTCAATCACCGGAGTCTTGAAGTCTTCGATGGAGGCGAGCATGTTGCGCACAAGCGTTGCGATTTCCTTGGAGCCTTCGCCGAAATGCTTCTTCGCACCCTTCTCGTCGTATTCCGTCGGAGCGACAAAGAAGTACTTAGCCATCGTAGCGAGGTCCTGCACAAAATGCGCACGCGGCTTGAGCTGCTTTACGATTTCGAGCAAGCGTTCGTTCGGTTCGGCACTCGTATCAACGCCCATAGCCTTGAGACCTTCGACCATGATACCCTTGAGGAATTCGTCATCGCACATGTGGATGTGCTGGCCGTTCATCCACTGGAGCTTCTTTTCGTCGAAGCTTGCGGACTTCGGGTTAATGCGTTCGAGCGTGAAGCAATCAATCATTTCCTTGACGCTCATCACTTCGCGATCATCACCCGGATTCCAGCCGAGGAGCGCGAGGTAGTTCACGAGCGTTTCCGGCAAGTAGCCGAGGTCGCGGAAGTCACCGACAGAAGCGGCACCCTTGCGCTTGGAAAGCTTACCGCCGTTCTTGTCGAGAATCACCGGCAGGTGGCACCAAACAGGCGGCTGCCAGCCAAAGGCCTTGTACAAGAGTTCGTGCTTCGGCGTGGAGCTGATCCATTCATCACCGCGGAGCACATGCGTCGTGCCCATGTAGTGGTCATCGACAACGCTTGCGAAGTGGTAAGTCGGGTAACCATCGCGCTTGATGAGCACGAGGTCATCCAGAAGTTCGTTCTGGTAGCTGATGTGACCACGAATCATGTCATCGAATTCGGTGACGCCCGTTTCGGGCACCTTGAAGCGGATTACAGCCTTTTCGCCGGCGGCAATGCGAGCCTCGGCTTCTTCGCGACTAATGTTACGGCAGTGGCGGTCATAACCGGTCACCGGCACATGGGACTTTTCCTGTTCGGCACGGACTTCCTGCAGACGCTCTTCCGTGCAGAAGCAGTAGTAAGCGCAACCGGCATCCAAGAGCTTCTTGATTTCGCGATGGTAGATGTCCAGACGTTCGCTCTGGAAGTACGGACCGCAGTTACCTTCGCAACCCGGACCTTCATCCCACTGGAGGCCAAGCCACTTGAGGTCGCGCATCAAGTCGTGGAGAGCGGTTTCGTTATAGCGCTTACGGTCAGTATCTTCAATGCGCAGGTAGAACGTGCCACCCATGTGTTTTGCAAAGAAGTAGTTGTAGATTGCCGTACGTGCGCCACCGACATGCAAATAACCCGTGGGGCTCGGAGCAAAGCGTACACGGACAGGACTTTTTTCAGTCATAGATTCCTCTTTAAATCCATATTTTCTTTTATGACAAAAAATAGCAAATTGAGTCGTATAAAATTAAATTGAATCTTTGCAATTAAGCTCCATATTGGATGGCTTAACTGTTCGCGGGCCCAATTTACTTCCAAAAATACTACGGCGATATTACAAAGTTACTTTTCTAGAAGTTCTTTTTTATCAAGAAACCAGCGGAGTCTCCTGTTAATTGCTAAGTTGCGGGCGTCAAAATAGGAGTCATTATGATTATTAAACCGTTGATCCGCAGCAACATGTGCATTAACGCCCACCCGAAGGGCTGCGCTGCCGACGTCAAACACCAAATTGAATTTATCGAAAAGAAGTTCACTACGCGCAGCATTCCTGCCGATGCACCGAAGACCGTTCTCGTCCTCGGTTGCTCTACCGGTTACGGACTTGCAAGCCGCATTGTTGCCGCATTTGGCTACAAAGCCACAACTATCGGCGTTTCTTTCGAAAAGGAAGGCTCCGACGGTGGAATCGGGGAATCCCGCGAAAAGACAGGTACGCCGGGTTGGTACAACAACATGGCTTTTGACAAGTTCGCAAAAGAAGCGGGCCTAGATGCCGTGACGTTCAACGGTGACGCGTTCTCGCACGAAATGCGCCAAAACGTTATCGACACACTCAAGAAGATGGGCAAGAAAGTCGATTTACTCGTATACAGCGTCGCAAGCTCCGTGCGCGTTGATCCAGACAACGGAACAATCTACCGCAGCGTCTTGAAGCCGATTGGTCAAGTATTCACAGGCGCCACGATTGACTGCCTCAGCGGAAAAATCAGTACCATCAGCGCAGAACCCGCCACCGCCGAAGAAGCCGCCAATACAGTCAAAGTCATGGGCGGTGAAGACTGGGCGCTTTGGGTACGCAAGCTCAAGGAGGCAGGCGTTCTCGCCGAAGGCGTGAAGACCGTCGCTTATTCATATATCGGCCCGAAACTTTCGCACGCCATCTACCGCGACGGTACAATCGGTGGCGCCAAGAAGCATCTCGAAGCAACCGCACAGGAACTCCACAAGGAATTGCAAAACGACCTCCACGGCGAAGCCTATGTCTCTGTGAACAAAGGACTTGTCACGCGCTCTAGCGCCGTCATTCCCATCATCCCGATGTACATTTCCGTGCTCTTCAAGGTCATGAAGGAAATGGGAAATCACGAGGGCTGCATCGAACAGATGGAACGCTTGATGACCGAAAGACTTTATACGGGTTCCAAAGTCCCGACGGACGAGAATCACCTCATCCGCATCGACGATTATGAATTGGATCCGAAAGTCCAGACAGAAGTGGACAAGCGCATGGCAACAGTCACGCAAGAGAACCTCGCCGAAGTGGGTGACCTCGAAGGATACCGCCACGATTTTCTCGCGACAAACGGTTTCGATATTGATGGAGTGGACTACGAGGCGGATGTCAAAACGCTAACTAGCATATAGTTTCTATTTTTGGGGCAAAACCCCTTAACATCAAGGATTATTTATGGAAACTCTCAATTCCATTCTCGATGCTATCGATGGGTACGTCTGGGGCGTTCCCCTCATTGTCATCATCCTCTTTGTAGGCATCCTCCTCACCATCCGTCTCGGCTGTCTGCAGGTCATGAACTTGCACAACGCACTCCGCTTCATGGCGCACAGCGAAAAAGACGGCGCAGGCGAAGTATCCAGCTTCGGAGCGCTCTGCACGGCTCTCGCCGCCACAATCGGTACGGGTAACATCGTCGGTGTGGCAACCGCAATCGGCACCGGTGGCCCTGGCGCCCTCTTCTGGATGGAAGTCGCCGCATTCCTCGGCATGGCAACAAAGTATGCCGAAGGCTTGCTCGCCGTCAAGTACCGCACAGTCGATAAGGAAGGCAAGGTTCTCGGTGGTCCGTTCTATTACATTGAAACGGGTATCAAGGAACGCTTCGGCTGGAACATGAAATGGCTCGCCGTGATCTTTGCCATCTTCGGTATGTGCGCAGGCCTCCTCGGCATTGGCACCATCACGCAGGTCAATGGCATCACGAGCGCCATGGCTCGCCTCACCCCGAACGCCGCTGAATTTGTCAACATCGGCGGCAACTCCGTGAGCGTCACCACAGCAATCGCAGGCCTCCTCGTTACGATCTTTGCGGCAACCGTCATCATCGGCGGTCTCAAGCGCATTGCAAAAGTCTCGATGTACATTGTCCCCATCATGGCAATCATCTACATCATTGCCTGCATTCTCCTTTTGCTCCTCAACTTCTCGCACATTTCTTCTGCCATCGAAACGATTGTGAAGGCAGCGTTCAATCCGTCTGCAGTCACTGGCGGCGTTGTCGGTTCTATCTTTGTTGCGATGCAAAAAGGTATCGCTCGTGGCATTTTCAGTAACGAAGCGGGCCTCGGTTCTGCACCTATTGCTGCGGCCGCAGCAAAGACAAAGGAACCTGTGCGTCAGGGCCTTGTCTGCATGACAGGCACGTTCTTCGATACGATTATCATTTGTACGATGACGGGCCTTGCCATTGTGGTCTCGGGTGCTTGGGATCCGAAGCTCGGGCTCGAAGGCGTGAACATCACGATGGAAGCGTTCTCCCGCGGCCTTGCCATTATCCCGGGCGGCGCCGTGATTGCACCGTACTTCCTTGCCACGGCTCTCGTGTTCTTCGCTTTCACGACGATTCTCGGATGGGCCTACTACTCTGAAAAGTGCTTGCAGTACTTAATTGGCCGCAGGGACAAGAAGGCAATACTCACCTACCGCTGGCTCTACATCTTCGCGATTTTCATTGGACCGTACCTCACGGTAAGCGCGGTCTGGACTAGCGCAGACATCTTCAACGGCTTGATGGCATTCCCGAACCTCATTGCACTTATCCTTCTCTCTGGAATTGTAGCAAACGAAACAAAGACGTTCCTTGCTAAGTTCAAGGGAGATAAAGAGTAGTCATTGGTCTTTGGTCTTTAGTCAATAGTTATTGATTATTAGACGCTAATATGATGGCCCGCGAAAGCGGGCTTCCTTTTTATAAGCAACGAAGCATACAAAAAGACCTCCCGGATGGGAGGTCTTTTTTATTGAATTTATTAAGAGTTACCAGTTAACACCGCAAGAAACGGTATCACCCGGAGCCACCGTAGTCACAACTACAGGGATTGTATAACCATTAATCGTATGCTCCACCTGCAGCTTGGAGGGAATCGAAACGTAGTTGAAACCAGCAACTTCAATTTCATCGAAGGACAATGCGAATTCCTGCTTGCTCTGGCAAACGAGCGTGCAAGTCTTGTCAGCATTGTGCCAAGTTGCAGGCAAATTACCAACGACAGCATAGCTACCAGCCTTGACGAAATTAACCTTATCCTGAGTCGAAGTAATTTTATATTCAGGACCTTCAGTAACCTTCACAGCCGGGCAAGTCACATCAATGATCGTATTATCATCGTTAGCGACTCTGAGTACCGGAGTATAGGCTAAAGTTGCAGCTTCGAAAGTCTGTTCATAAGTAGTTTCACCAGGAACGCCATTCCATTCATAAGCGAGGTTCAAACCGGCACCAGTGGTGCAGCCCGTGACAGACCATTTTGCCGGAGTGCCTGCGGTATAGTCAACAGACCCAGCTTCAACAGCGCACTTACAACCTGTAATCGGTTCGCCATTGACCTGAACCGGAGAGCAATCCACCTGATATACAGCAGCGCCAATGCTAATAGCAACCTTTGCCGTATGCGGACCAGAGGTCGAATACTTAACGCTCTGGGAAAGACCGTTAGCACCTGTTGCAGAAGCCTTATCAGGTGTTGCGCCTTCAAAGCTCCAGTTGAACGAAGCACTAATCAACTGAGTTGCGGCAACAGACGGGTCACGAGTAAACTTCCATGTGACGCCAGTACTTCCACCAGCTTCGTCTTTTTCATAAGTAGACTTAAGCGGAGCGCAAGTACCAATTTGACCGGCACCAGACTTTGCACTACTTGAAGACACACTCGTCGATGAACCCGGGGTAGGAGGTACATAAGCACTAGAAGAACTCAAAACCGGATTCCTAGAAGAAGAAGATCTAACCGTCTTCTGAGAAGAAGAAGACTGGGAAACAGAAGGCGAAGAACTGCTAGATGTAACCACAACTTTCTTCGAGGAACTAGATGGCATGCCACCAGCAAAGCATTCCGGGCAATTAGCTTCTGTCATACGGTCCGTGATAACAGCACCATCGTTTTCAGTGCCCATCGGAATGTTCATAATTTCATCGCCGCCATTCAGCTGAAGAATATCACCACTTCCGCATGCCCAGAAACCTGTGGCAATACCCAAAGCCATCATTCCATAAATCTTTTTATTCATAAAAAAACCTCTTAGGCGAAAAATAAATTAAAATCCCCCAATATGCAAATACTGTAAGTGTTTTTTATTGAGGATTTTCACAAAAAAACGCCCCGGATTATGATTCCGAGACGTTTGTAAAATTAATTATACAGCAATGTGTATTTTAACACTTTTAGAAATCAATCGACTCGCAACCTGGGAGGGTCGGATCTTCTGCACAAGTGGTTGCTTTAGAGCTAGAAGACGATCTAGGCGTTGTCGTCGAAGAAGAGCTTTCTTCCAGTTCCTCCTCAGAAGAGGATGAACTTTCTACCTTGGCTTTAATGACAAGTAAAGGATCAAGATTTCCCTCATCAAGCTCATTACGAGAGCAATCTATCTGATACTTACCATTCCAATACCCCATAGGATAGATAGAAGTACCTGGCTGGGTATATCTCACCGTAATTCGAGTCGAGCCCTTTCCAGACTTTTCACCTTCTACAAGTTCACCGGAAATACCTAAGTCAAACCAGTTATACCTTCCTTCAAGTTCATTTCCTTCACTATCGACGATGTACCAATCAACAGTTTCACCGACAAAGATTTCGTGCTTGCTTACGGCACAATAGCCCATAGGCGTGGAGCTTGAAGAAGATCTCGGTGCCGAAGAAGAAGAGGATTCTTTCTTAGAAGAGGAGGATTCAGCGACAGAGGACGACGAAACAGGATCGTCACCAATATCGACCACGGTGAGGTTTTCACAATCAAATTCAATGCCATCGAAGGTCAGCGTCGGACCATACTTCAGCCCCTTCGTCGTAAACTTGACCATAAGTTCAGGCAGACCAACACCCGTCAGTTCACCGTCGAGAATGCTCTTTTCGACTTCATAGTTCACATCCCATTCGTACTTGGCAGAACCAATGGAATTATCATCGGGCAGATATCGCCAAATAATCTCGTCACCGACATGAACAACATCGGGCTTGATCAAGTCGCACTTGCCCGAAACAACTGGAGCCGGTTCACTGCTAGAAGAGCTCTTGCCAGAACTGGAAGACTTTGTAGAGCTGCTAGAGCCCTTACCGGAGCTAGAAGATTTTGCAGAGCTGCTAGAGCCCTTGCCGGAGCTGGAAGAATTAACCTTCGAAGAGCTAGACTCCTCTTTCGAAGCACTGCTCTTTTCATCCTTCTTCGAGCTACTGCTTTTTATAATCTCTGCTTCGCACCCCTTTTTCTTGCCTTCCTTGCTATTGCAGTAGTCCAAATAAGGTTGCAAAAATTCTTCATCGCTTATAGCATTTTTAGAATTCTGATCGCTCTTAGAAGCAATCATTTCATCACTATCATCGGCTTTCATGATATCGCCTTCGGCACAAGCCCAAAGGAGCAACATCGCTGATGAAAGAAATAACGGTATTAATTTTTTCCTATCCATAATTTTCCCCACTCTTTTATTCTTGCGATTCCCCGTCCACCGAAATTTTGCGCTGGCCCGTAATGAACTGGTGCACATACGGGTTGCTTGTATTCTTGATTTCATCGACGGTCCCCACCTCGATGATTCGACCATTCAAGAGCATGGCAATTCGGTCAGCCACCTTGAATGCACTTACCATGTCGTGCGTCACCACGACAGACGTAACCCCGAGCTTGCTCTGCATATCGAGAATAAGGTCGTTAATCACGTCACTCGTAATCGGGTCCAAGCCCGTTGTTGGTTCATCGTACAAAAGAATTTCCGGATTCAGAGCAATAGCTCTCGCAAGCGCCACACGCTTACGCATACCACCCGAAAGTTCGGAAGGCATCTTTGTACGGAAAGACGGTACGAGGTTGATCATCTGGAGCTTTTCGGTCACCACGTTCTGGATCTCGGCTTCAGAGAGTTCGGGATGATGTTCACGGAGAGCAAAGGCGATATTTTCGCCTGTATCCATGGAGTCAAACAAGGCGCCCATTTGGAACAACATACCCATCTTGCGGCGGATGGTACGCGTATCGAAGAACTGCGGCGTACTGATCGTCACGCCATCGACAGTCACTTCACCGCCATCCGGCTGCAAAAGTCCAATCATGTGCTTAAGAATCACGGACTTGCCTCCGCCAGACTTACCGATGATGACCATCGTCTCGCCACGACGGATGTCGAGGTTCACGTCTTCAAGAACCGTCTGAGGGCCAAAGGACTTCTTGAGCCCCTTGAGTCGAATCGCAATATCATTCGGATCGATTTTTACATTCGGCATAACAACCTCTAGAAGAACATGAACGCATCAAGAATAAAGTCAGAAACCAAAATCATAAGGCAACTCGCCACAACAACACTCATCGTTGCAAGTCCCACGCCATGAGCCCCGGGCTTGGAGTGCGTCCCGTGGTAATAAGCCAATACAAAGATGATTGTACCAAACACAATCGATTTAATAATCCCCGCCCACAAGTCCATATTGCTGAACAGGTACTGCATACCGGTCGAATAGGTGTAGGTCGTGATATCCAAAGCAAGCACACAGACAATCCAGCCACCAATCAGCGCAAGCGCATTGGATATGGCGGTCAGGCACGGAATCATCGTCAAGAACGCAAAGAAGCGCGGCATCGCGAGGTAGCGGTACGGGTCGAGCCCGAGCACCACGTATGCAGAAAGCTCTTCTTTCTCTTTCATGGAACCAAGCTCAGCAGCGACGGCACTCCCCACTCGCCCCGAAAGCACAATAGCCGTAAGGAGCGGTCCAAGTTCAATAAGCACCATCTTGCAGGCGGCCGTCCCCACAAACTTGTCAGATACGAGATTGTGGAATTCGAATTCCGCCATGATAGTTGCAACCATGCCCGTAAAGATGGACGTCACAAACAAAAGCGGGAGCGAGGAAACGCCAACAGAAATCATCTCCTTCACGATGAGTGACGGATTCTTGTGCACAAAGCGGAACTGCTTGATCGTAATGAACAGGATGCAAATACACTCGCCTACAGCAGCGATTGTATCGACAATCTTTTGTCCTATCCAAGTTATCGGTTTCAGAATCAACGTCATAGCACTTCCTTAAAAACTGCCAAAGTCGGCAACCTGCGGTCCACCACCATCGTCATCTGAACCATACTGATAATCTTCGTCGCCACCTTCCATGCCTTGCTGGTCGGTTGCATCGTAGAACGTCGTGTATTCCGGCACGAAGCTCATGTCGATATCCTTCACAGAACCGTTACGGTGCTTAGCCACAATGAGCGTTGCCTTGTAGCGGTCTTCGTCCTTATGCGTCTGCACGAACGGACGTTCCACAAACCACACCATGTCGGCGTCCTGTTCGATAGAACCGGATTCACGCAAGTCCGAAAGCTGCGGGCGTTCACGGCCCTTTTCTTCGACTTTACGGCTGAGCTGAGCGAGTGCAATGACCGGAATGCTCAGTTCCTTTGCCAAGATCTTGAGGCCACGGGAAATCGCACCGATAGCGACAGCGCGGTTTTCTTCCTTGCCGGTCTTCATCAACTGCAAGTAGTCGATGATGAGGAGGTCGAGGTGGCCCTTGTGTTTGAGCTGACGCGCCTTACTCATGAGTTCCATGATACCGAGGTCGGCGTTGTCATCGACAAACAGCGGAGCCTGGTTAATCGGAGTCACGGCGGCGATAATCTTCTTGATTTCATCGGAGTTGAGCTTACCGTTGCGGAGCCTACTCTGGTCGACCTGCGCCTGCGAACAGAGCAGACGTTGGGCAAGCTGGATGCCGTCCATTTCCAAGCTGAAGAACGCGACGTTCTTGCCGTAGCGAATGGCTGCGTTTGCAGCAACGGTCATAGCGAAAGACGTTTTGCCGACACCCGGACGGGCAGCGAGAATAATCAAGTCGGAATTCTGGAGACCGTTCGTAAGTTCATCCAGTTCCGTAATACCTGTAGGCACGCCCGTAATGCCGCCTTCCCTGCGGTTGTTGATGCGCTCCAGAAGAGGCGCCACAAAGTTGTCGATAGACTTTAAGGTGTTGCGCACCTGGTTATCGGCAATCGCAAAGATATCGCGTTCGGCATCTTGAAGCACGTTATCCGGCGTCGAAGCAGGATCCATCGCCTGGCGAATAATATCGGAAGACGTGCGGATGAGCTTGCGGAGCACCGCCTTGCTACGGAGGTGTTCCAACTGCCACGGAACATTCGCCGACGATGCGACGGATTCCATCAATTCAAAAATGTATTCACGGCCACCGACAATGTCGAGCTTCCCCATCTTCGTGAGTTCCGCCGAAAGTGTCACGGGATCGATGGGTGTAACCGCCTTGTTCAAACTGCAAAGTGCGTTCCAAATCAACTGATGACGTTCCATGTAGAAAAAGTCATCGTCACTGATGGCCATAACTGCGGTGCCCATCACTTCGGGATCACGCAAAATACCGCCCAACAGGCAGCGCTCCGCCTCAACATCGGCGGGCATTTGACGACCTTCAAACGACTTGGAATTATTTTCTTCAGACATAACTATACCGATTTAAATATACAATAAAAATTTACATTGATTTTTGGGAAGATGCCCAAAATAAGGCAAAAAGGGGATAAAATGGAGAAGCCCGCTCGGTGGCGGGCATGACATCGCAAAGCGAGAGTGCGCGGGAAGCGCGAAAGGAATGCGCAAGCTACTTGGCGGCGGTGAAAAGCCCGCTGCGCGGGATATGCACCTTCCACGTGAGCCATTTGAGCTGTTTGTCCGTCGTCATCGCGTAGGCATCGACAAGCGATACAGTCTTTGTGCCATTGAAATCAAGCGCTGTTCCTGCGAGTTCGTTGAAGTTCTTGCCCTTGCTGAACACATCGTAGAAAAGCGGCTCGCTAAAGGTAATCATGATTTCGGGGGCGATAAAGGAAAGTTCCTTTGTTAGCATTCGACGGAGCGAGGCGAGCAGGATCGGAGATAGTGCTCGCGGAGCATCTTTGTAGAAATACGTAACTCCAAGGGTTTCCGGGGCGTAACCGAGGCTTCCGAACAAACGCACAAGCATCTCGCCAGTCGGAGACTGGAAGAATTTGTCTGTAGATTCGCCGGGCTTCGGAGCGGCAAGGAGAATCAGAAGGCGCGGGTGCTCCGGGCCTTCGTAGCGAACAACATTCGCGGCACGCGCGTAAAGTGCGTCGGTCTTGAGCGCATCGTAGAAGGCGCCGATGGAATCGGCGAGTTCGTACGCGGCAGTCGTCTTCTTGACGGCGCGCGGGGCAATGGTGAGGCCTGCATCGAGCTTTGGCGCCGGGGCCGGACGCGGAGAAGGCGCAGGTTGTGCGGGAGCGCCAAATGCAGACTGTTGAAACGCGGACTGCTGAAAAGCGGGCTGCGCGGGAGCCTGGAAAGCAGACTGCGCCGCAGATGGGAACGGAGCGGGGTTCTTCGGGGCGGTCGTTTGAGACGGCTGCGGGAATGGAGCCGGATTTGCCGGGCGCATTTGCGGCATCGGATTAGCTGGGCGCGGAGCCCCAGCAGGAACGGCGGACTTTTTACGAGTCAATGTCCACGGTTCATCAAGGAGCAAGTCCTCCTCGCCCATGTCCATTTGGCCTTGCAGATATTTGCGAAGTTCGCTAAAATCAAATTCTTCGGGCATACCGTTCCTCTAAGCGTTCTTTAACTGATCAAGGCTAAAATCTACAATTTCTTGAGCGAGATCGATTTTGGAGCCCATCTTCATCTCGGGAATTTCAACCTCGGCAGCGTTTTGTGCATTGCGAGAGTTCGCGCGGATCAAGGTGTAACGGACTTCGTCAAAACCGAAACCGCTGTTTGCTGCCACGGGAGCGTTGAGGAGAAGTGCATCGGCACCGCTCTTTTTAAGCTTTTCAGCCGCATGTTCCTTAAAGTGGTCCGTTTCTAGCGCAAAACCGACAATGATTTGGTCAGCACGCTTTTGAGCGACGCTATCGCGCAAGATGTTCGGATTCGGTTCGAGTTCCAAGACGAGCTGGCTACGGCTATCCTTGATTTTTTCGGTAGCGGTCACCTTCGGGCGATAATCCGCCACGGCGGCGCAATGCACGAGCACATCGGCATTTTTCATCTGTTCAAGAACCGCCTTGTGCATGTCACAAGCACTCTTGATTCTTGTCACATGGACGGCGCCGGGGAATTCAGCTTCCATCGGACCAGCGACAACGCTTACATCAAAACCATTCGCCAGGAACGTCGCAGCAATTGCAACGGCAGTCTTTCCACTACTACGGTTCGAAATGTAGCGCACCGGGTCAATAGCTTCTTCCGTGCGACCCGCTGTGATGAGGACGCGGCGCACGCGTTCACCGGATGCAGGAAGGTCCTGCAAGGCGGTTTCTTGAAGGTACTGCGCGGCAGGAGATTGCTTCGCTCTGTTATACTCCGCTCGCAATGACGAATTTGACGCAGATGAAATAGGCGATGCCGGAACGGAGTCCGGCATGACACTCGCACCTTCCAGATATTCCACGATTTCGGCAGGATCGAGGAGGCGGCCTTTGCCGACTTCACCACAAGCAAGCTCGCCCGCCGGGCTATCCATCACGAACGTATTTTCAAAACTGCGGAGCGTTTCAAGGTTGCGCTTGACTGCCGGAGAATTGAACATCGCAACATTCATCGCAGGGGCGATAAAACGCGGACCCGTGCAGCTCATAAAGCAAAGGCTCACAGGGTCATCGGCAATACCATAGACAAACTTTCCAATGACATTTGCGGTCGCTGGAACGACGAGGTACATATCCGCCCAACGAGGGAAATCGATGTGTTGGAAAGGGCGCGCTTCGACGGCGCCGTTCTTCAAGTAAACCGGGCATTTGGAGAGGCTTGCAAACGTAAGCGGGGCAACGAACTGTGTGGCGGCTTCAGTCATGCAGACACGCACTTCGGCGCCTTTCTTTTGCAACAGGCGCAAAAGTTCACAAGACTTGTAGGCGGCAATTCCGCCCGAGACTCCAAGAAGGATTTTCTTTCCAGCAAGATTCATGAAATGCAAGATAGAAAAATAAAGAGAAATAGCTTAGTTAATAGTCATTGGTCAATAGTCATTAGAGATTTCTTATTAAAATCATTACTGAAAGTAAAGAACTTCACAATAGTATCGCTAATCCGCTTTAATATCCATGATGCTAAAAATATGACGGCAAAAGTCAGGCACAGCAGCACCATAACATTCCATTCCGTAAAGTTCCAGTGCATTCTTTCGAAAATCTTGATAAAAGCCATTTGTGCCCATACAATGCCCACATGTTGCACTAAAAACACGCAATAAGAAAGTTTCGCGAGTTTTTGAACAGGAAGACGAAGCGTCCTAAAACGCAACAGGAACGGGGCTATATATAATACCACCACAAACAGAGCAAGGGCGGCGATAGTCCCCAAGCAATCTGTATTGATTCGACCGGGGATATCGACAAACGTGAGCACAACAAACACTACAGCCGAAACCAAAACGAGTCGCAAATCTTTTAAACGATCCAAGTTTTCGACCAGCATAAAACCGACGCAAAATTTCAAAGATAAAGTCACAGGTAAGGCACCAAACACATCATCATATTCTGCAGGAATCAAGTATTGACAAGAATAAAGCACCGCAAGAGTAGACAACGTCAAATAAGGCCTATGACGATAGCACTTGGCAAGCAACGGGAACAATAAGTACAAAAGTACAATGGCCCCAACAAACCAATCACCGCAAAAAACATAAGTATCAACGCCATACTGCCGAACGTAGCCATCAAAGCCCACTATCGTAAACAACAGCTTAAGCGGATGCCCCATAAAGAATACGTTGCCATCCGCCATAAAATGGCGGATCATCGTCAAGGGAATATAAAGGCTCAAAATCCAAAACGGCGGATAGATTGTCTTGAAACGCTTTATATAAAATTCTTTAAAAGCACCTTTTTCAGAAAAACCGATTGTTCCATACTTTTTATAAAGTAGCCCTCCTGAAAGAGCTATAAAAAGTGTAACAGCAATATTCCCAAAATCATAGTTTACTGTTGTGCAGAACAAATTAAAGCAAGGGATACCTTCTGCTACATATTGCAATGCGAAATGGTATGTAACCACAAACAACATTGCCAACACACGCAAAACATCTAATTCTTGAATACGTTTTTGCATAAAGTTAAAATAGCAAACTAATTAAAAAAAGAAACCCCACAGTTGCCTGCGGGATTCCTTTAAGCTTTAGTTTAAAACCAAATTAAGCTTCAGCTTCTTCGGACTTTTCAGCCTTCTTCTTGGAAGCCTTCTTCTTCGGAGCAACAGCGTCGCCAATCGTGGTGCCGTTTTCGCCCGGCTTGTGGGAGTCCATCCAAGCCTTGAGTTCAGCGGATTCACGGTTCTTGAAGTAGTCAACAACGGAGAGGTAGATCTTGCGGTTGTTCTGATCGATTTCGGTCACGACAGCCGGAACTTCGTCGCCAACCTTGAATGCATCGGCCGGAACCTTGATGTATTCAGCAGTGAGCTTGGAGACCGGGATAAAGCCTTCGATACCGTCAGCGAGTTCAACCACGACGCCGCGGTCGAGCATGCGAACGATCTTGCCCTTGACTTCAGAGTCAACCGGGTAGGTGGAATCGATAGAATCCCACGGGTCTTCGGTGAGGTGCTTCATGGAGAGAGAAATGCGGCGCTTTTCCTTATCGACGGCGAGCACGACGCATTCAACCTTGTCACCCTTCTTGACCATTTCGTTCGGGTGGGTGATCTTCTTGGTCCAGGACATGTCAGAGACGTGGATGAGGCCATCAACACCTTCCTTGATTTCGACGAATGCGCCGAAGGAAGCGATGTTGCGGATTTCACCGACGACGCGTGCGCCCGGCGGAAGTTCGGTTTCGATAGAATCCCACGGATCAGATTCGAGCTGCTTCATGCCGAGAGAGATACGTTCTGCATCTTCTTCAACCTTGAGAACAACAGCTTCGACTTCCTGACCGACGGTGAGGATTTTGGACGGGTGCTTGACGTGCTGGGTCCAGGACATTTCAGAAACGTGGATGAGACCTTCAACACCGCTGTCGAGTTCGACGAATGCACCGTAATCAGTGATGGAAACAACCTTACCCTTGACGATAGCGCCTTCCGGATAACGTTCGGCGATATCCTTCCACGGATGCGGCTTAAGCTGCTTCATGCCGAGAGAGATGCGTTCCTTCTTGTCGTTGAAGTCGAGAACCATAACTTCGACTTCCTGACCGAGCTGAAGCATTTCGGACGGGTGGTTGATGCGCTTGTAGCTCATGTCGGTGATGTGGAGGAGGCCATCTACGCCGCCAAGGTCGATGAATGCACCGAAGTCGGTGATGTTCTTGACGATACCCTTGCGGACCTGGTTCTTCTCGAGAGTTTCGAGAACGTCGCCACGCTGCTTGTTGCGTTCTTCTTCGAGAACAACACGGCGAGAAACGACGATGTTGCGACGAGCCTTGTTGACCTTGATAACCTTGAGGTCGAATTCCTGGCCGATAAGAGCGTTGATGTCCGGAATCTGACGGAGGTCGATCTGAGAGCCCGGGAGGAAGGCATCGATACCAAAGAGGTCGACGACAACGCCGCCCTTGATGCGCTTCGTGAGAGTGCCGCGTACGACTTCGTTGTTTTCGAATGCAGCGTGGATGCGATCCCACACGCGAACGAAGTCAGCCTTCTGCTTGGAGAGGATGAGGCGACCGTCTTCGTCTTCGAGCTTTTCGACGAACACTTCGATTTCGGAACCGAGTTCGAGAGAATCAGTATCCTTGAATTCGGCGCGATCAATAACGCCTTCGGACTTGTAGTTCACGTCGACGAGAACTTCCTGGTCGTTCACCTGGCTGATCTTACCCGTGACGAGCTTGCCCTGTTCGAGGCAGCCCATGCCGGCATAGACGTCAGCGTTAGCCTTGCGGAAGTCCGGGGAGCATTCACCCTGGGCGGCGAGAATTTCTTCGAGATCTTCTTGAGTTCCGAATTTGAGATTTTGAGACATATTAGTTAATTGGGTTGTGGTAACAAAGGATTCAGGCTACGCCACTACACCTACGTAGTCGAGAATCTTTTGAACCTGTTGTTCGATTGAGATGTGTGTAGTGTCAATTTCAATAGCATCGTCCGCCTTCTTTAACGGGGCGGTCGCACGAGAGGAGTCCAGACGGTCGCGTTCGACCAAGTTATTGAGGACTTCTTCGAGGGTAACTTTTTCGCCTTTTTCAAGGAGTTCCTTGTAGCGGCGTTCGGCGCGGACCTTCACGTCCGTCACCATGAAAAACTTGTACTTCGCATCGGGGAAAACGACCGTTCCGATATCGCGACCATCCAGAATGCAGCTCTGCTTCTTGCCAATTTCGCGCTGCTGCTTGGTCATTGCGGCGCGGACAGACGGGAGGGCGCAGTAGATGCTCACGTTGCTCGATACGCGCATGCCACGGATTTCAGATTCGCGGCAGACACCGTTAACGAGGATGCGGTTTTCGGAATCAAACCCGAGTGTGAGGTTAGAGAGCAATTCGTCCATAGCCTTGCCTTCTTCAGCGGAAAGACCGGCATCGAGAGCGGCAAGTGTCACGGCGCGGTACATCGCACCAGTGTCGAGGTAGGTAATGCCCAATTTTTTTGCAATAATCTTTGCGGTAGTACTCTTGCCTGTGCCAGAGCCCCCATCAAGGGCGATAACAAAATTTTCCGAATTACTCATGAGTGGGGACAAAAATAGAAAATTGCGCCAATAAATCAATAGTAATAATCGTAATAGTCCGGGTTATCGTAGTAATAATAGTAGGCTTCGTTTTTGTTAGAGTTGATGAAGACGACTTCGGAGCCATCGGCATAGACAACCATGCGGGTATAGTTCCCCTCAAAATCGTAATAGCGCGTTCCATGATTGTAACCGACATCGTAATCGCGCGGGTTATAGTAGGAGCAATTATCATCGACGCAAAGGGTAGCATAGCCATCGTGTGTAATCCGCAGGTCAACACTCATGGAAGGTGACATGGAATAGGTATCCGAGCAGTCGTATGGCTGATCAAAAGCATCATAACGGCAGTCCACTTCATAATAATAGTGGAATCGCCTGCTGAAAGAGGAACCACCGTCATCGGGACCAACGCTCCACCCATCGGTGCAGGCAGAAACAGCCAAAGCAGCAAGCCCCAGCCCAGCAACATTCCGAATCAAAGCAAAAAGACTATTCATCACATGCTCCTACAAAAAATCCCCCGACAAGATGTCGAGGGAATATAATCTACAAAAAAGAATCACCCAAAAGAAAAATTACTTGTAGTCACCGTTATAGGACTCAGCAGAAGTACCATCTTCACGAGTGGATTCCGGAGCAAGGAGTTCACCCGTGCTGCCATACTTGCGCTTTTCATCGTCCGTGAGGCGGTTCGTGAGAACTTCAACCTGCTGTTCCTGGTGAGCCGTAGCTTCTTCTTCCTGAAGAATCTTCTGACCTTCTTCGATGCGACGCTTGATGCGGTCATCTTCCATCTGCTTCAGGTTCGTGCCAACCTTAGCCTGTTCTTCGGAAACTTTGTAGCGTTCGTTGGTTTCGTCCATGACAGCCTTGATGCCCACGAGACGACCATCGCTATCGACGCCAAGACCAGCCTTGCGGAGCGTAGAAAGCGGAAGACGGCTTGCTGCAGTCTGGTATTCCGGCAAGAATTCGTAGCCATCCGAGGTGCCAATCTGGCGAGCTTCGTCCGGGGTCACATAGGCAAGAGCATCCTGCCAACGGGAGCTCTGGACACTAGAGGTGAAAGATACGAGGGCATTATCCAAAGCCTCGCCTTCGTCCTTCGGACCGCTGCCTGCGCAGCCCATAAGGAACAAACTAATAGCAGATAAAATAACCAATAATTTTTTCATGGGGTACTCCTCCGAAAAAAATCCTACCAAAATATAAACATAAATATCACAAACATTCAAATAAATGTTCCATTTTTCCTTAAAATGTACCCATTTTTGGCATTTTCCTCAATTTGCCACGTTCTTTTTCTACATTACGTCTACCGTATGAACGAATCTAATTCCCAGTCTGAAGAAATCAAGGCACCCGTAACGGGCGAAAAGTCTGACGTTTACCGTATCCGCACCAAGGATAACAGGGAAATCATCCTTGTCGGTACCGCCCACATTTCGCAAGTATCCAAGGAACTCGTCCACGATACCATCGAAACGGAAAACCCCAATACCGTTTGCGTGGAGCTCGACGAAGGCAGACTCAAGTCCATCCAGGACCCAAACCGCTGGAAGAACACAGACTTGAAAGACGTCATACGCAAAAAGCAGCTCGCGACCCTCATCGCAAACCTCGTGCTTGGATCATACCAAAAGCGCATGGGCGCACAGACAGGCGTAAAGCCCGGTTCCGAACTCAAGGAAGCGGTCGACCTCGCCAACGAGAAAAATATCCCTATCGTCCTTGCTGACCGCGATATCAAGATTACGCTCAAGCGCACCTGGGCTTGCACGCCATGGTACCGCAAGTTTAGCCTCTTGGGCGGACTTTTCGCAAGCATTTTCGACAAGACCGAAATCAGCGAAGAAGAACTCCAGAAGATCAAGGAAAAGGATGCCCTCAACTCCATGATGCAGGAGTTCGGCAAGACGTTCCCCGAAGTGAAGCAAGTACTCATCGATGAACGCGACCAGTTCCTCGCGAGCAAAATCAAGAACGCTCCGGGCGACAAGGTTGTTGCAGTCGTGGGTGCAGGGCACATGCGCGGCATCGCAGGCATTATCGAAGAAGACAAGGAACTCCCGAGCGAGGAATCGATTTCCGTCATCCCGAAGGGAACGGCCATTTGGAAGATTATCGGCTGGTCCATTACACTCGCGATTATCGCAAGCATCGTACTCGTCGGCTATTTCGCAGGCATCGAAAAGGCGGGGCAGCTGAGTTTGCAGTGGGCAATGCTCACAGGCGGTGGCGCTATGCTCGGCGCCATTATCGCCGGCGGTCATCCGCTGACCATACTTGTGGCACTAGTCATGGCTCCGTTTACAGGACTTACCCCGCTCATCGGCGTCGGATTTTTCACGGCACTTACGCAGGTCTACATGCGACCGCCTCGCGTGTCTGAAATGGAAACACTAACAGACGACATTTGGCAGGTCAAGCGCTGGTGGAAGAACCGTGTGACGAGAGTCATCCTCTGCTTCTTGTGCCCAGGCATTCCAGCCATCATCGGCAAAATTCTCGCAATTTTCAAGATTTATCAAGCATTTTAGGACCAACCGCGGGTGGCGGTCTGACGCATAAAGAAAGTCGCGCTGCAGAGGTCGCACCGCAGAGGTCTCGCCGCACTATGTTAATTTATCTTTACTGACAAATAGTCAACGCTAATTTTCGGAACCATAGGTTCCGTTTCTCCTTTTTGGAAATATTTTAATAAGAACAAATAAGGAGTACGCAATGAGTTTGAAGAAAACTTTTTCAGGGATTGCACTTGGTGCAGCCCTTCTTGGCGCAGGTATATCAAGTACCTTTGCTGCAGACGAAACATTAAGATCCCTTGCAGATAAAAACGGCATCTACATCGGAGCGATTCTGAACTCGCAGTGGTTTGGCGGCGGCCTGCCCGGCAATTACGAACAAATCCACAAGCAGCAATTCAACATCGTCGTTGCCGAAAACGAGATGAAATTCGACGCCACCGAACCGCAAGAAGGAAGATTCAATTACAACAATGGCGACAAGATGGTCCGTTACGCACAGCAAAACGGCATGCGCGTCCGTGGCCACGCCCTCGCCTGGCACAGCCAAGTTCCGGGCTGGGTGAACAACTACAAGAACGACAAGCAGAAACTGCTCAAGGTGCTCAAGAATCACATCCAGAATGTGGTCGGGCACTGGAAAGGCAAAGTAGCCGAATGGGACGTGGTGAACGAAGCTATCAGCAACAACGAGCCCCAGTGGCGCACCGGTTCCGTTTGGTACCAGGGCATCGGTCCGGAATTCATCGACTCCGCATTCGTATGGGCTCACGCTGTAGACCCGGATGCAGAACTCTGCTATAACGACTACAATCTCGAACAGGGAGTCAATCCGAAAGCAAAGGCCGGCTTCTTGCTGGAGCAGGTGAAGCGCTGGGTTGCAAACGGCATTCCTATCCATTGCGTGGGTTCCCAGACGCATGTGGAAGACACCACCACCGACAAGCACTTTATCGGTTCGCCGGATAGCCTCCGTTCCCTCGCCAAGGAACTTGCAAAACTCAATGTCAAGCTGAAAATCACCGAACTCGATATCGGATTCAAGAGCGGCATCAATGTCAGTAAGAGCGACCTTGAACGTCAGGGACAAACATTCCGTCAATACCTCGACATCATTCTTGAAGAACCGAATGCGGACACGTATCTGATTTGGGGCGTATCTGATAAATGGAGCTGGCTTGGCGGCCTGAACAGACAAAAAGGACTTATCTACGACGACAATTTGAAACCGAAGCCGGCATTTGACAGCATCTTGGTAAGACTCCAGACTTACGAACCGCCGAAGGATTCTGTCAAGCAGGATTCCGTTGCACAAGACTCCATCAAGAAGGATTCAACAGTCAAGGATTCTACGAAAAAGGACTCCACCGACGCTATCGGAAAAATCACTAGCAGAACGACGATGTCCGCATACGTTGCTGGCCGCACACTGTTCGTAACGGGAACGAGCGCCAAGACCGCAAAGGTCGACTTGTTCGATATGCAAGGACGTCCCGTGTTCAGCACCAAGAGCGAAAATGGAATGGTGGACTTGAAGGATATTGCCGAAGGGCTTTACGTAGTACAGATACGCTCAGGGAGCAACAAGATAGTGCAACGCGTAAACGTAAAATAAAGACAGCTACGAGCTAAACAAGATGCGCGGCGAGATGCTAAAATGCAAATCGAGATGCGCGCCTTAAAAGAAAATTCCGCGACCTTTTTAAGGCCGCGGTTTTATTTTATTCAACGCATCTCACGGAGAACCCGAAAT
Source organism: Fibrobacter sp. UWB13 (assembly GCF_900177805.1). NCBI lineage: Bacteria > Pseudomonadati > Fibrobacterota > Fibrobacteria > Fibrobacterales > Fibrobacteraceae > Fibrobacter > Fibrobacter sp. UWB13. The sequence continues at coordinate 61,186 of NZ_FXAX01000005.1, forward strand.
TTTTGGGTTTCATCATGTAGCTGAAGCCCATGGATTTTGAGGAGAGGTACCAGACCGAAGCATCGCCCCCTTCGGTGCTTGAGCTCCAGAAAAACGCGAACTTATTTTCATTGCCGTAAGTGCCATCGTCGAACATATTGCCGGCGGGCATCGCGCTGAACTTGAGCGTATCATTGCCATTAGTTTCGCCGGACCAACCATAATTCGCCTTGATCAAGTAACCGGCATTGAAGTCACCACCGGCAGCTTTCCAAAGACTTTCAAATTCTTCATTCGTCGGCAAATGGAAACCTGCGGGGCATGCCTTTTGCGCGGCTTCCCACGTGTAGAGGCGACCGTAAACCATGCAATTATCTTCATCCTCCCTATAGCAAGTGCTACCGGGCATCGAGTAGTTTAAGTTGTCCGCCATCCACTTGCGACCGTCAATGACGACGGTGCGATATTTCTGTTTATCGCGAGCGTCCTTGATTTCGTTTTTCTTTGCTTTGGGGGCTGCAAGAGATGCGCTAGAGGCGACAAGTACAATGACAAGAGCTGATGATAGATAATTCATATTCATGATTTTAAGGGGGATGCCCGCCTGTCATCCCGGACTTGTTCCGGGACGGGCATGACAAACAAAGAAAGTCGCCCGCGCGGTGGCGGGCATGACAAATTTACTTTTCTACGGCGATGAGCTGGGCTTCGCCCTGACCCGGGAGCGGCTTGAAAATTTTCACGTTCGTCTGCGTAGCCGGGCCACCAAAAGCCTTCATTTCACAAACGAAGAGATAGTTCATGCCTGCGACCACCTGCGAAGAGACGCTGAGCGGTTTCAAGTTAAGGTAAGCGTAATCCTTCGTTGCTTCGGCAAATGCTGCGGAATCGTCAGCCGTAAGCGGGCGCTGTCCAGAATACCCACCCATGAGCATTTCATCGGTCTTGCCCGTTGCGAGGTCTGCAAAGAAACCTTCGACCTCACGAGTTGCAGTTTCAATGCCCTTTTCTGCATTGATTCGCTTGTTAGAAATTCCGTAAGCGAGCGTCACGTTGGCGTTCGGTTCAAGAGTCTTGAGTTCTGCGGCACTCGCCTTGCGACCACCACTGCCGTAAGTGCAGAACGGCACCACGACCTTGCCACTCAAATCATTAGCATCCAAAAACGAGTAAATCGGCGGAGTGAACGTTCCAAACATAATCGGGTAACCGATGAACACCGTATCGTACTTTGCCACATCGAGTTTTGCATTCACGAGAGCGGGCCACTGTTTAGATTCACGTTCTGCACGGACGGCAGCAATCGTGCTATCGTAAGTGGACGGGTACGGTTTTGCAAGCGTCAGTTCAAATTCATCGGCATTGCGAGCGCTCTTGAAAATTTGCGCCAGCTTTTTTGTGGCACCCGTCTGCGAATAATAAACCACCACCGACTTTGCAGATTTTACCGCAGGTGCATTTTGCACTTCAGACTGAGCCGTTTTAGATTCAGCCTTGGGCTGTTCTTCATTGCAACCGGCAAACATAGCCGAAACAGCAACAACAGATGCCATTGCAAGTGATAATTTAAACTTACGGGACATAGGTACCTCCAATAAAAACCTTACACACAAAAGGTAACCATTTTAATGGGCAAGAAAAATTTTCACATCCATTTTTGATTATTTTTTCGTCGGTGTACTGGGTCAGAAAGAGGATCCAACGATGAATAAACATCGTATTTCAAAATTTATACTCAGTGCCGCAATTATAGGCGCAGGCTTTGTAAACGCCAATGCCGCTGACGAAACCATTCGTGAGCTCGCCAAGGAGCGCGGCCGCTTTATCGGCACCATTTTGAACAGCGAATGGTTCAACGACGATATCGAACCTGAATTCGAAGAAATCCACAAGACACAATTCAACGTGGTCGTTGCCGAAAACGAAATGAAGTTCGACGCCACCGAACCCAAAGAAGACGAATTCAACTTCGAAAAGGGCGACAAGATGGTCAAATACGCACAAGCCAACGGGCTCCGCGTTCGCGGACACGCTCTCGCCTGGCACAGCCAAGTCGCCAACTGGGTGAACAACTACAGCGGACAAAAAGAAAAGCTACTCGCCGTCCTCAAAAACCATATCACCAAAGTCGTCGGCCACTGGAAAGGTCAAATCGCCGAATGGGACGTAGTGAACGAAGCCGTCAATGACGATTACAATGCCGACTGGCGTTCCACAAACTCTGCATGGTACGAAGGCATCGGCGCAGAATTCCTGGACTCCGCATTTGTCTGGGCACACGAAGCCGACCCGGATGCAGAACTCTGCTACAACGACTATTCCATCGAATGGGGCCTCCGCGAAGGTTCCAAGGCAAGCTTTGTCGTAGAACAGGTCAAGCGCTGGAAAGCAAACAACATTCCTATCACTTGCGTAGGCACACAAACCCACATCGAAATTGCACACGAAACAACTCCGCAAAACGTGCGCGCCCTTGCCAAAGCACTTGCAGATCTCGGCGTGACGTTGAACATTACCGAGCTCGACATTGGATTCCCGAAGGGTTCAGCAGGCAAGCTCACCGAAGCAGACTACGCCAAACAAGGGCACTTGTACCGCCAATTCATGGACGTATTCCTCGAAGAGCCGAACATGGGCGAATTCGTGATTTGGGGATTGACCGATGCACACAGCTGGCTCGACGAACAGCAGGGCAAGACCGAAGGACTTCTTTACGACAAGCAATACAAACCGAAGCCCGCATACGATAGCGTCATGGCAAGCCTTAAGGCACACCCTGCTTCTGAAGTTAAAACTCCGTACCCGGAATCTGTTCTCAATCCGCCTAAAGATTGCGGAACGGAAAATTGCGGTGATTCCATAATTGCAATCAAGCCGAACGTTTTCGCGAACAACATTTTCATACACCTTGCCGGACGCACATTGTTCATAACAGGTTTGGCTTCGAAGACTGCTGCGAGGGTCGACATATTCGACATGCAGGGTCACCTCGTATTCAGAGCAAAGAATGTTAAAGGAAACATTGAGCTTTCTTCAATTCCTGAAGGATTATACGTTGTTCAAATTCGCCAAGGCGTAACAAGATTCACCAAACGAATCGCCATTAAGTAATGGAGATTCCCGTCAAACGAAGACAGGCGACGGGGATAACAACTCTGAAAAAGTCGCGGCACAACATCGCGGCTTTTTTCGTACACAAAAAAGATTTTTCGTTAATGTGACCTAGTCACAGTCTAAAGCCTTGTGATTATCTAAAATATAGGTGTAAAGAAGGGAAACACCCTCAAAAAGAGTTTAAGATAAAACAAAAACAAAAAAGAAAAAAGGACAGGTAAAACAATGGCTGAATTAAAAATCACTAGAGAAAACTTTGAACAAGAAGTCCTTAAATCCGACAAGCCCGTTCTGATTGATTTCTGGGCACCATGGTGCGGTCCGTGCCGTATGCTCTCGCCCACCATCTCGGAAATCGCCGAGGAGTACAAGGACAAAGTCAAAGTCTGCAAGGTCAACGTCGATGAAGAGGGTGATCTCGCCGCCATGTTCCGCGTGTCTAGCATCCCGCTGCTCGTGGTCATGAAAGACGGCAAAGTCACAAACTCCGCAGTTGGCGTCCGCCCAAAAGATCAAATCGTCAAAATGATATAGTTCAATCCAACCAAGCCCGCCACCATCTGTATGGCCTGTACTGAGCAAGCCGAAGTAAGCAGAGTCCGAGTGCGCGGGCATTTTCTTTAAAAGCATTTTTTATATATTCCCTCTAGAGGGAGCGCTTTATGGTCGAACCGATTAGTCAAATTGTCAAGAAAATTCCGTTTTGGGGAAATCTTTCGCTTGAAGAAAAAGCGTTAGTTTCGCAACGCGCGATGATCAAGCACTTTAATAAAGACCAGATTGTCAGCAGCAACAGTTCCGCTTGCCTCGGGATTATCCTCATTTTGAGCGGAGGCATCCGCGTGAGCCTTATCTCGGATGAAGGTCGCGAAGTCACACTGTACCGTGCGCACGCGAACGAATTTTGTATTTCGACAGCCTCATGCGTGATCCACCAGTTGACATTCGAAACAATCGTCACCGCTGAAGATGACACAACCGTACTCGTCATCCCCTCCTCCGTTTGCGCCAAGTTGATGGATTCGAACATTCACGTGCGTTCATTCGTTTTTGAACGTGAAACGGAACGCTATTCACAGACAATTTGGGCGATTCAGCAGATGCTATTCAAGCGTTTCGACCAACGCCTCGCCAATTACTTGATTAATTCATACGAAAGTGGCGACAAGCCCGAAGTCAAAAAGACACAAGAAGAAATCGCGCGAGACGTGAATTCCGCCCGAGAAGTGGTCGCCCGCATGCTCAAGGAATTCGCCGCCAAAGGGCTTGTTGAAATCAAGCGCGGCGCAATCGTGCTCCGCAATATCGAAGGCTTGAAAAAGCTGCTATAGAATCGCAAAATTTCATAGCAAAAAGGCTGCGATTTCTCGCAGCCATTTTTGTACCTATTTATTCAAAATATTGACTTACTTGTACATGTAAATCTTGCCATTGGGGAACTTGAATTCCTTCATTCCAGCGGTATTCACCTGACTTACGGACTTCACATCGCCACCGTAGAAAATCGTGCTGCCATGGTATTCCGGCTTGAACGCCGCACTTTCTGTACCGTAGTAATTATCGCTTGTGAAGCTGACAGACGCACAATTCGGGGTGTCGGTCGAGTAGTCACCGAATGCGAGGAGCACGCCGCCCGTAATTTCAAAGCCTGTGTCCGTATCGATGAGGCCGCCCGCCATATTGGAGGGGCATCCATTGCCACCACCCTGTTGACCACCCATACCCGGGAAACCGCCACCCATGTTCCAGCCGCCCCCGCCAGGGAAACCGCCGCCCATACCGCCATTTTCATAGCTTTGGCCGGTAATTTCGAGAATCAACACACCACCCGTCATCTTTGCAGAACCATTGGCGTCAAGCACGTCAATCATGTTGCCCTTTGATGCGATGTAGTGGTGACCGCCACTAATCACAGCATGACCGCTCGATTCGCTGAACATGGAATAACCACCGGCATTTTCCTTGGCGCCACCCGCAGCGTTCCAGCCATCATTTGTGGCAAATGTAGCCGTGACGCCACCTTCTGCAAAAATTTTGTAGGCTTCCAAGCCTTCGTAAGCTGTAACGACGTTAATCGTAGAACCGCTCAAATGCAAAACGGAGTCCGCGTGGATACCATCGTCCTTCGTGGAAATGGTCACGTCTCCCGCGTTCATGAAGACTTTGTATTTTGTATGCAGTGCATCGTCATCGGCAGTCACATTGATGTTACCGCCGTTCACATAGATGAACTTTTCAGCCACCAAGCCCTTGCCTGTAGAAGTCACCTTAACCGTTGACGGCTCCGTAGAATCGCTCACCATGACATAATGTGCAGCCTGGATGCCATCATCACCCGCTTTAATGGTGATGTTACCGCCACGAATATCGACAATGCCCTTACCGTCGATAAAGGATTTGCACTTGCCATCAGTACCTTCTTCGCATTCGTCACTTTCAAGGGCATCGCCCTTCTTGGCCGTGAGATTCAGCGTACCGCCAGAAATCTGGAGGCTGCCCTTGCCCTTGATGGCGTTTTCTTCGGCTTCCACGGTGATGTTGCCGTTCTTGATTTTAAGATCGTTACTGCACTGGATACCGTTTTTGAACTTGCCCTTGACGGTCAAAGTACCGGCACCCTTGATGTTCAAATCGTCTCTCGAATAAATGGCGGCCTTTGCCGTATCCTGAGCACCATTGACCTTTACGAACAAGTGATTACCATTACCGTCTTCAACCACGTTGGTCGTACCCTTGACCAAATGGAGAACCGTCTTGTCAGCATTTTTCACAAGAATCGGAGCATTGGAGCTCTTAATCGTCGCATTGTGAAGATAGATGCCCGTGTTGCCTTCGTTTTCGGCACCCGGAGTATTCACCACCACCTGGAAATCGGACGATTCACCGGTGACGTAATAAGCGCCCGGGCAAGTAATCGTTGCGCTTTTGTCTGCAATTTCAACGCAGCCATTGTTGTTTTCGACAGTAGCCGAAGTCCCCGCAAGCTTCAGGAGAATCTGCGTACCATCCAAAGTCCTTGCATCTTCGTTATCGTTCTCATTGTCGCCAGATTCCGAGCTGCCGGGGATTGCATTGTTAGAACTCGACGACACAACAGGGACGACATTGCTGGAGCTAGAGGCGCCGACGTTCGGCACAACGCTAGAACTCGAAACAACATTGCCCGGCAATGCATTGCTTGAACTAGAAACTACGTTGCCAGGAAAAGCGCCGTTGCTAGAGCTCCAAATTTCAACATCAATGTCCAGAATGCCGGAACTAGATTCGATGCCAAAAGCACCGCTGCTAGAAGAGGTTGCCGCAGGGAGATAAGCCCCCGAATCAGGATTTACAATTGAACTATCTTCGCCACATGCCCAAAAGCTCAAAGCTGCAGACGCAGCTATCACAGGCAACTTTTTTAACATCATTGAACACTCCATTTTTTCTTAATATAAATTCCATGCTCCAAAATGGACCATTCCGCCGCCCAATTTCCGTTGAAGTCAATACAACAGGGTTTAACGATTATGATAGCCGCGACATTGACGGAATTAGCCAAATCCTATAGCTGGTTATTGGCTTTGCACAATTGCCGTCCCTTGTAAAAATTTCTAAATTGCCTCGCGCATTAGCATGTTTGGCGCATGTTGCGCCGCATTAACCGGAGGCTTTATGGCACTTCAATTCTACAACACCGCATCACGCAAGAAAGAACTGTTCACTCTTCCCGAAGGCGTTCCCGCCGTGCGTATGTACTGTTGTGGTCCGACGGTGTACCACTTTGCCCACATCGGCAACCTCCGCACTTACATTTTTGAAGACTTTTTGGTCCGCACGCTCAACTACTACGGCTACAAGGTCAACCACATCGTGAATATCACCGACGTGGGCCACCTCACTAGCGATGGCGACACCGGCGACGATAAAATGGAAAAGGGCGCAGCCCGCGAAGGCAAGTCCGTCTGGGACATCGCAAAGTTCTACACCGATGCATTCATGGCTGACTGGCACCGCCTCAACATCCAGGAACCGACCCGCTGGACTCGCGCCACGGACCACATCCAGGAACAGATTGACTTGGTGAAGACGCTCGAAGAAAAGGGCTTCACCTACCGCACCTCTGACGGCATCTACTTCGACAGCCTCAAGTTCCCGCGCTATGCCGACTTTGCCCGCCTCGACGTGGAAAATCTCCGCAAGGGTAGCCGCATCGACATGGGCGAAAAGCACAACGCTACAGACTTCGCACTCTGGAAGTTCAGCCCGACTGACAAGAAGCGCGCTATGGAATGGGACAGCCCGTGGGGCGTTGGATTCCCGGGTTGGCACATCGAATGCTCCGCCATGGCAATGAAGTACAACGGCCCGACGCTCGACATTCACTGCGGCGGTACGGACCACATCCGCGTGCACCACACGAACGAAATCGCCCAGAGCGAATGCGCCAACGGCGTTCAGTTCAGCCGCTTCTGGATGCACGGTGAATTCCTCCGCACCGCAAGCGAAGAAAAGCTTGAAGATGGTACGACCGAACAGAAGTTCGGCAAGATGAGCAAGTCCTCGGGCGAATTCTTGACCGTCACGCTCCTCATGGAACGCGGCTTCAACCCGCTCGACTACCGCTACTTTGCACTCGGCAGCCACTACCGCAACTACCTGAACTTCACTTGGGAAGCCCTCACCGGTGCCAAGGAAGCCTTCAAGAGCTTGCACAAGAAGACGGACCCGCTGATTGGCAAGGCAACCGCTATCGAAAGCGAAGCTGCCAAGGCTTTCCAGCAGGAATTCAAGGACGCGATCGGTGACGACCTCAACATGCCTCGCGCACTCGGCATCATGAACACGATGCTCAAGAGCGACATCGATGACGGCGAAAAGGCTGCACTCGTAGCTGACTTCGACAAGATCTTTGGTCTCAAGCTTGACCAGCCGCGCGAAGAATACGTGAAGAAGGGCGCAAACGACAACATCGATACCGCTAAGATCGAAGCTTTGATCGCAGCCCGCAAGGAAGCTCGCGCCAACAAGAACTGGGCCGAAAGCGACCGCATCCGTGATGAACTTGCCGCGATGAACATCGTGATCAAGGACTCTAAGGAAGGCACGACCTGGAGCGTGAAGGAATAAGCCATTTTCCTCCTCGTTGTCATATACGTTGCATTTATTGGGCTAGGTCTCCCCGACACCATTCTTGGGGCGGCTTGGCCCTTAATGCATTTAGACCTCAAAACGCCGATTTCTGCGGCGGGTATTCTTTCCATTATCGCCTCGCTCGGGACAATTGTCTCTAGCCTCTGCACCCCAAAATTTCTCCGCGTTTTAGGCACAGGAAAACTCGTCGCCTACAGCATTGCGCTTACCGCAATTGCCTCGCTCGGTTACGGCTTTGCGGACTCGTTCAACATTCTTTGCCTTTGGGCGATTCCGATGGGCATTGGCGCAGGCGCCGTCGACGTGGCGATGAACAACTTTGCCGCCATTTATCTGGAATCCAAGCACACGAACTGGCTGCACGCAAGCTGGGGCATCGGAGCAACGCTCGGGCCATCGCTCCTTTCGTTCTCGATTTTGACCGGTAACGGTTGGCGCGGATCATACGAATATGTCGCCGCAAGCCTCACCGCAATTTTCGTGTTGATTCTTATTTCGCTCCCGCTGTGGAAAAAAACGGAAGCGCGTGGAGGGCTCTCGGAAAACGTCACCATCCCGACGAATTCCGAGAATGCGAAAGCCGCGAGCCCCGGAAACACGCCGAGAACTGCCGCGCCCCCTGACAACAACGCAAATAATGCGCCGCACATCAGCATTCGCGAGGCACTCCACGTCCCGGGAATGAAGCTTTCGTTCCTCACGTTCTTCTTTTATTCGGCACTCGAAATTTCGACTAGTCTTTGGTGCGGCACCTACCTCATCGCTTGCGGATTCAAACCCGAAATCGGAGCATTCATCGTTTCGCTCATGTTTGCATCCGTGATGATTGGCCGCATTGCAAGCGGATTTTTTGCGATTAAGTTCACCGACCATCGCCTGATTTACGCCGGGATTTTCATCGTCGCCGCAGGCTGCCTTGTGCTTTCACTCCCGCTTCCGCTATGGATGCAGCCCGTTTGCATTTGTCTACTCGGACTCGGTTGCGCCCCTGTTTATCCATCACTAATTCACGCCACCCCTGCGCGTTTCGGCGAATCGCTCTCCAGCCAAGCCATCAGCATCCAGCTCGCCGGCTCCTACATCGGTTCAATCTTGATGCCGCCCGCATTTGGTCTCGTTGCAGCTAAATTCACCGTCCATCTTTGGCCGATTTCACTCTCGATTTTTGTCGGATTGTTACTTTTATGCGTGTGCCTGCTGGACTACGTGACGCACAAAAAACTGAACAAGTCTTACGCCCGCGAACGCGTCATTGACATTCTCCACACGGTTTCGATGGAAACTCTCAAACGGGAACGTCGCATACAACGTCGTTTACGCAATCGCCAAAAGAAACGTTAGGGGTTTATTATGGAAATAAAGCAATTTGTATTCAATCCGTTCGGAGTGAACTGCTATATCCTGAGCAACAGCAAGGGCGAAGCCATTTTAATTGACCCGAGCGTGAGCAATGCCCGTGAACAGGCGGCACTTACAGACTACCTCAAGAGCGAAAATCTGAAAGTCGTACGCGTTTTGAATACGCATTTGCACTTGGATCACGTCCTCGGGAACGCATTTGCAGAGCGCACTTTTGGCATCAAGGCCGAAGCGCACAAAGACGACACTTTTCTTCTCGATGCGCAAAAAGAACAGAGCCAAATGTTCGGCCTCCCGTGCAACGATTTAGCCCCCGCGTTGGGCAATTATCTGAGCGATGGCGACATCGTCGAAATTGCAGAAATCCGTCTGCAAGTGATTCACGTCGCTGGGCATTCCCCGGGCGGTCTTGCCTTCTTCTGCGAAAATCCGGGCAAAGTCAACGGACAAGACAACGTTCCGCCGCTCCTTTTCCCAGGCGACATCATTTTCGCAGGGAGCCGAGGTCGCAGCGACCTCTACGGCGGTGACGAATTCGCCCTCGTGAGCGGCATCAAGTCAAAGCTCCTCACACTCCCGGCAGAGACCGTTGTATTCCCCGGCCATGGGCCAAGCACAACCATTGGCAACGAGAAGATGTGGTATTAACCCTTCGACAGGCTCAGGGACCTTTGTTATGAGCAACAACGGGCAAGCGAGAATCGGTTGGATTGACGAGTTCAAGGGATTCGTTCTTTTGCTCGTTTGCCTGTTCCACATTGAGCAAAATTTCCCGAACGCGCACCTGGGAATGTATCACTTGAGCGCACTGCGCATGTCGGCATTTTTCTTTATTTCGGGATTTCTTTTTAGCACAAAACGCTTTACCAATTTCAAAAGTTACTTTACCCACAAAACGCGGGTTCTGTTAGTTCCGTATCTTTATCTTTCATTCCTATTTTTCGCCATCGACCCGGTCGTTTACAACTTTACTTTGTTCCCGAAATCGCCCACAATGATGGTCGTGAATACCATTCCCGACATCAACAACACATGGCAATACATCTATTGGAACATTGCTAAAATTTTCATCGCCGGGAAATCTTCCGTTGGCGCAGGGCCACTGTGGTTTGTGTTCACTCTTTATTCCGTCAGCTTGCTTTTTTACCTGCTTCACGAGATTTCGAAAAAGCAAGTCAACCCCAAACTGTTTTTCGTCGTTATGGCAATAGAAGGGCTCCTTGGCGGTTGGCTCCTGAACGAGAATCACATTCACTTGCCGCTTGGCATCGAGCGCGACCTCACGATTTTATTCTTCTTCGGCTGCGGATATCTTTGCAAGGACCCCATCAAAAGAATCCACAACGCCATTTCTGCGAGTACAGCTCACGCCGCAAAAAACACAATCATCGTTGCCGCCATCGGAATCGCAAACTATATCGCCTACGCATTTTTGGAATCGCCAAGTCCGAATTTTAGCATCATGAACAACGACTTAGGCAAGAGCCTCCCCCAATTTGTCGCAAGTTCCATCACAGGCATTATCGGACTCATCGCCACGTTCCTGCTCGCAAGCAAGATTCCAGACATTGCACCCATCCGCATTTTCAAGGGAATACTCCGCAACATCTCCCGCAACGCGCTCGTAATTCTTGCAGTTCACTGGTGGATCGTCCTGATTTTGAGACTCTTTTTCAGGCCGCAAATCAACCAACCGGGAATCGCCTACATCGCCATCCCGATTCTAGCCCTCGGCACCATCGCCACCATCCCGCTTTTCCGCAGCAAGCTCCACCGCCTACTCGGCAAAGAAAAAATCAGCATTCGAGAAAGTTTAAACATTAAAGAATAATGAAAGACGTCATTGCACGTCATTGCACGTTATTGCACGTCGTGCATGACACTACGAGTATCAAATATGAGTCAACAAGTGGACTCCTGCTTGATACTCTTGTACGTCATTGTGCAAGCACAAGACTATCGACTCGGTCATATCCATGCAAGCATGGCTGCGACTCTCGTCTTAGACGTCATTGCGAGCGAAGCGAAGCAATCCACAAAGCAATCTATACACCGAGTTCAGAAAAAAGGTCTTTCCATTGAGGATTCATTGATTCAATCAATGCAATTTTCTTCTTTCTAGACCCACCTTTTATCTTTTTTTCTCTTTCAATAGCATCAACAACCGAAGTATGCTCTTCGAAATAACCTAATTGCGTAACATTATATTTTGCAGTAAATCCAGAAGTCAATGATTTGTGCTCCTGCATTCGTTTGATGAGATTCGAAGTCACACCTGTATATAACGTTCCATGCGGCTTATTGAAAAGAATGTAGGTGTATGATTTTTCTTGCATGAAAAGAACATACAAAAATTCTTGTGGATTGCTTCGTCCTAACGGACTCGCAATGACGTACAAAGCGAGTGCAGCGATCTACAAATACCGTTTCACCGACGGTCTCTGTTCTTGTTCCGGCTTTTTCTTGGGCACGTAGATTTTTACGGCGTACACGTTAAAGTCCGTCTCGGCAACGATATCGCCTTCTTGCAAGTCTTCATAGACGTCGATTTCAATTTCGACACCATCGCGTGCGATGCAGCGGATAGAACGCGCCGTCAGTTCCTCGCGCAAAAGAGGAACGTCAACGACCTTCTTGTAAGTGCCGTGATGAGTCGTACCAAGAATTCGATTGCAAAGCATGGAATGCAATATAGAAATATTGCTATCTTATCACCTAACCATGGCTCGCGCACGTAAGACAATCACTCCTGATCCGTATGCAAAACCGATAGCGAAACCGCTACCGCCTTCCAAGAGCTTGCCCGGAAAGCTCAAGCAGTTCCAGGCGCCCACGCGTGCGGATTTCGACCTCGTAAGTCCTTACGGTGCCGCAGGCGACCAGCCCAAAGCCATCGAAGAGTTGACCGAGGGTTTCAAGAACGGCGAACAGTTCCAGACGCTTCTCGGCGTGACCGGTTCCGGCAAGACATTCACGATGGCAAACGTCATCAAGAATGTCGGAAAGCCGACGCTCATCCTCACGCACAACAAGACGCTCGCCGCCCAGCTTTACCAAGAATTCAAGTCGTTCTTCCCGAACAATGCGGTGGAATACTTCGTCAGCTATTACGATTACTTCCAGCCCGAAGCGTACATTCCACACACGGACACATTCATCGAAAAAGACGCGAGCATCAACGATGAAATCGACAAGCTCCGTCTGCGAGCAACGGCCAACCTCCTCACCCGCCGCGATGTCATCATCGTTGCTTCCGTGAGCTGCATTTACGGTTTGGGAAGCCCGAGCGAATACTTCGACTTGATGGTCCGTATCAAGAAGGGCGACATTTACGACCGCGACAAGATTCTGCGTGACCTTGTCCACATCCAGTATTCCCGCAACGACTTCAGCCTCGACCGAGGCTCATTCCGCGTTCGCGGTGATGTGATCGAAGTCCACCCGAGCTACGACGAAGATGGGCTGCGCATTGAACTTTTCGGCGATGAAGTCGACCGCCTTTACCGTTTCAACATCGTCACGGGCGAAGTCATCAAGGAAGTCGAAGAACTTACCATCGCCCCCGCAAAGCACTTTGTGACCAAAGAAGAAAACCGCGCGGGCATGTTGCAACGCATCCAGATGGAACTCACCGACCGCCTCGCCGAGCTAGACAAGGAAGGCAAGGTTCTCGAATCCGCTCGCCTTTCGAGCCGCACCCGCTACGACATGGAAATGCTCCGCGAAACGGGCATGTGCAACGGCATCGAAAACTACTCGCGCATCATCGAAGACCGCGCTCCGGGCACACGCCCATTCACACTCATCGACTACTTTGGCGACGATTGGCTTTTGATGATTGACGAATCGCACGTGAGCATCCCGCAAGTGGGCGGCATGGCCGAAGGCGACAAGTCCCGCAAAACCACGCTCGTGCAATACGGGTTCCGCCTCCCCTGTGCTCTCGACAACCGCCCGATGAACTTCGCCGAATTCGAGTACATGTACCCGAAGCAAGTGCTTTTTGTGAGCGCCACCCCCGGCGACTACGAACTCAAAAAGACTAACGGCGTTGTCACGGAACAGATCAACCGCCCGACCGGGCTTTTGGACCCAAAGATTGAACTGTTCCCAATCCAGGGCCAAATGGACGTACTCCTGTACCGCATCGAAGAAGTCGTCAAAAACGGCGACCGTGTGCTCGTCACGACGCTTACCAAGAAGATGGCGCAAGACCTCACGGAATTTTTCATCGAAGCAGGCGTCCGCGCCAAGTACCTCCATAGCGACATCAAGACGCTCGAACGCCACGAGCTCATCCGCGGACTGCGTAGCGGCGAATACGACGTGCTCGTGGGCATCAACCTCTTACGCGAAGGCCTCGACCTCCCCGAAGTGAGCATGGTCGCGATTCTCGATGCCGACAAGGAAGGTTTCCTCCGCAACTACAGGAGCCTCATCCAGACGATGGGCCGCGCAAGCCGCAACGTGAACGGCACAGTGCTTTTGTTCGCAGACAATATGACTGAAAGTCTGCAAAAGGCTATCGACGAGACGAACCGCCGCCGCGGTCTCCAGGAAGAATTCAACAAGGAACACGGAATTACCCCGAAGTCCGTCACCCGCAAGATCGAAGAAGACCTGCGAATCATCGACCCCTTGGGCGATATCGGCGACGACACCACCGACAGCGAAGATGATTGGGAAGACAAACCGGGTATCCGCCCGATGGAACCTTTACAGCCCTCGCGCTTTAGGAAGAGTTCCACAAAGAAAGCAGCAGCCCCCGGCGCACATTCTGGAGCACCGTCCAAAGCATCCGAGTCCAAGCTCGCCGACCTGGAACGCCAAATGAAAGAAGCGGCAGCCCGCCTCGACTTCGAAGAAGCCGCTCGAATCCGCGATATTATACGCTCGCTCGACGCATAGTGTATAATTTCGTTTACAGATTTATTATAATATTCGTCACACTCTATACCGCGCTTATTACGCCATGTAATTTTATTTTTGTATTATTATAAAAAGTTAAATACTTGGTGCTTTTTGCCCAAATTTTGTTTATTTTCACTTTAAGATTACATAGAAAGGGTTTTACAATGAGTTCTAAATTTACAACGCCTCTTATTCTCAGCTCCGCACTCGCCTTGAGTGCATTTGGTCTTATCGCTTGCGGTGAAGACAGCAATCCGACCGTTTCTTCCCAGCCGGGAACCTCTTCTTCCTATGTTCCGCCTGAAATTCCGCAAGAAACTGCAACTACAACAATCCTTTTCCTGAATACCGGAGTAAGCTCCACTCTTATTAATAGAGTTGACTTCACTGGTACTGTAAAGCTCGACTTCAGCGATACAACCGCAAACTTCGACGTTAACGCAGCCCGTTTCACGGACATCCAGTTCTTTGTAGAAAGCGCATCAAAGACAAGCACTGGTTCTATAAAGACCCAGAGCGCTACTTTGGACGCAGCATACTTTGCCGCAACTCCGGTTACGACCATCAACTTCGACCAGATCGGTCTCTATGCAGACCTTAACGATGGTTACACTGAATGTGGTAACTTCAACCTCATTATTGCAGCAATCGCCTCTACGGCAACGGCAACGGGCGAAACTTTGCAGTCTGTCTCCAGAGACACGATTCTGTTCGTCCGTGACGAAGAAAACTGCAAGATTCCGGAAAGCTCCTCTTCAAGTGTCGTTGTTCCGGGCGCACCGCTCGCAGTTGCAACCACTGTTCTTAACACAAAGTCTGCCAAGTGCCTCACTTTTGCTACCGGCACCACTGGTGATACCGGTGATATCTGCATCAGCCGCGTTGGCAAGGACGCCTTCACGCTTTCTAGCGGCACGGGTCTGAAGTTCGCCTTCTACACCAACCCGAACGACGCAGACAGAACGAACGACTGGACTAGCGAACATTTACCGGCATCTCCGACTACAGACAATTTCAAGTACAAGTCAGAAGCCTTGAAGGAAACCATCGCCAACTACTTGAACGAATTGGAAGTGTTCACGGTCGGCATTGCTGACACTTACGTTCCGAACTCCGGTTCTGCAGTAGGCTTCTATGCATTCGTTGTGAGTGACGTGTCCACCCCGGACGGCAACGGCGACGTTTCGATCAATCTGACCTACCTCAAGGCACAGTAATCTAAAACGAAAACGCTTTGAAAAAAGACCTCCCCCGTGGAGGTCTTTTTTGTAGTCTTCCTTTTTGCCTACATGTTATTCCCGGCGCCTGTCCTCGCGCCTGTCCTCGCTTGACGGGGATGACCGGGAATCTCCTTTTGACACTCTTCGAGTGTCTTTTGCGAGGCTCGGAAGTGGGCCTGTAAACAGTCCCGTTTCACTCGCCTTACGCAAAAGTTTCTAAATTTGCGCTCCTTCGGAGTGCATTTGGCATCTACGATGCCATGCAGCTGCATTTCGGCCATAGGTAATGTAAACATTACCTGCGGCACTCAATTTGCACGCATTTAATACGGCTCGGCAATGTCAAAACAACAAGTTGTTTTGACGTCTTCGACGTCAGTGGCTACGGCTCGCAAATGCAAAAACAAGTTTTTGCGCTTTCTCACCTTGCACACTTTTGCCGCTGCGCTCGCCTTTTACTAAATTTGTCGCGTAACATTTTAATGGAGTAAATATGCTCAAGAAACTTTCCAACTTCCCTGGCATCAAGGGCCCGGTCGTCACCATCGTGATGGACGGTTTTGGTATCACCGATAAGGTCGAAGGCAACGCCATCAAGGCAGCCCGCACCCCGACTCTCGACAACCTCTTCAAGATGTACCCGAACGTTCTCTTGAAGGCTCACGGTCGCGCTGTCGGTATGCCGACCAACGAAGACATGGGTAACTCCGAAGTCGGCCACAACGCAATCGGTGCTGGCCAGGTTTACAACCAGGGTGCAGCCCTCGTTGCAGACGCCATCAACAGCGGCGACATCTTCGGCCGTGACGCTTGGAAGGAAATCTCCGGCAACGTTCGTGAAAAGAACACCGTTCTCCACTTCATCGGCCTCTTCAGCGATGGTAACGTTCACTCCAACATCGCTCACCTCAAGGCTATGGTTGCCCAGGCCAAGAAGGAAGGCGTCAAGAAGGTTCGCGTTCACATCCTCCTCGACGGTCGTGACGTTCCGGAAACCTCCGCTCTCGATTACGTCGGCCCGTTTGAAAAGTTCCTCGACGAACTCCGCTCTCCGGAATTCGACGTTTGCATCGCTTCTGGCGGTGGACGTATGCAGATCACCATGGACCGTTACAATGCTAACTGGAAGATGGTGGAACTCGGCTGGAAGACCCACGTGCTCGGCGAAGGCCGCTACTTCGACAACGCTACGCAGGCTATCGAAACCCTCCGCGGCGAAACCAAGGCTATTGACCAGGACCTCCCGCCGTTCGTGATTGCTAAGGACGGCGCTCCGGTTGGCACCATCAACGATGGCGACTCCGTGGTGTTCTTCAACTTCCGTGGCGACCGCGCTATCGAAATCACGCGCGCCTTCGAAGAAGAATCCTTCAATGAATTTGACCGCAAGCGCTTCCCGCACGTCTGCTACGCAGGCATGCTCCAGTACGACGGCGACCTCAAGCTCCCGAATCGCTTCCTCGTTCCGCCTCCGGCAATCAAGGAAACCAGCGGCGAATGGCTCTCTGAAACCGGCGTCAAGCAGTTCGCTTGCTCCGAAACGCAGAAGTACGGCCACGTCACTTACTTCTGGAATGGTAACCGTTCCAGCAAGTTCGACGGCGAAACCTACCTCGAAATCGAATCTGACGTTGTTCCGTTCGAACAGCGCCCGTGGATGAAGGCTGCCGAAATCACCGACGCCATGATCGAAGCTTTGAAGAGCGGCAAGTACCAGACTCTCCGCTGCAACTTCCCGAACGGCGACATGGTGGGCCATACCGGTTCCTTCCGCGCTGCTACCATGGCTATCGAAGCTGTGGATATCGGCCTCGCCCGTTTGCTCCCGGTAATCGACGCCCTCGGTGGTGTTGCTATCATCACGGCTGACCACGGTAACGCCGACGAAATGTACGAAATCGACAAGAAGACCGGCATGCCGAAGGTCAACAAGGATGGTTCCTTCAAGGCCAAGACGAGCCACACCCTCAACAAGGTGCCGTGCATCCTTTACGATAACGTCACTGGCGGCAAGCTCGGCCTCAAGGAAGGCGACTGGGGCCTTTCCAACATCGCTGCTACGACGGCCAACCTCCTCGGCCTCGAAAAGCACGAAGCTTGGGACGATTCCATGCTCATCATCAAGTAAGAGCCGCACAAGTTGCTTCGGCAAGCTCAGCAAACTTACAAGTGCCCTGAGCCCGCCGAAGGGCAATACTAAAAGGGAACCCGCAAGGGTTCCTTTTTTCTTTGTTCAAAAAAAATTGTATATTAACCGAGCTAATTACGATTTTTCAAGGAGTTTCGTTTATGCACAAATTTCATATTCCCTTTTTACTAGTTGCATGCATGGCAACATCAGCATTTTGGGGATGCGGAAGCGATTCCAACGACGAAGACGATAGTTTTGTCAATGTTGGCGGCCAGCTTTGGTCTAAGGAAAATTTAAACATCCCAATCGAAGGAAGCTTCTGCTACGACAGCCTCTCCACCAACTGCGAAAAATACGGCAGGCTTTATACGTGGACCATGGCAATGAACATAGACGAAAGCTACGCAACAACAGAGCTCGGCAAAATCAAGTTACCACATCAAGGAATTTGCCCCGCAGGTAGCCACCTTCCAAGCCTTTCTGAATGGCAGCAGTTAGACGACTACCTCAACAAGCACCCTTCAGAAAAAGAGCTTTTCTTGAACCAAATCGGCGGATTCTACCGTCCTAATAGCGGCTTTTCAAACGAAAATATCGAATTGCTAATGTGGACATCAACCGAATACGACTACTCCGATCGACCCTACGCCGACAAATACAACTTCGCCTGGCTTGTCGTTCACCGCAAAAATTTAACGACAACGCAAGACAATCCAGTCAAGCAAGTCAGTGCATCCGTCCGTTGCATCAAGAATAAATAGCAAAACCATTCTGAATAGAAAAGGGCCCCCAAAGGGGTCCTTTTTTACATTTCTTGAGATAGTTCACAAGTTGCAAAAAAAAATTTTCATTTTGATTCTAAAAAACCTATCTTTATTTATAAAAACGAAGTTGGAATGAGGAATTAAAATGAGTTTTAATTCTAGAGAGGGTTTTACCCTCATTGAGCTAATGGTATACATAGCTCTTCTTGGTGGTATAGTCCTTATAGCAGGACGAGCTTTTAGCGATAGCACTAAAATGCGTGTACGTACCCAGAGTATGTTACAGGCATCCCAGACCGTCGGAAACGTCGGTACAATACTCAAAGACGACATAGCCCAGCTAGGTGCAAAAAGCTCAAAAGAAGCTGGCGGCGGAACCATGGATGTGTTCAGCACCGACCATATTCACGATGTTTACATGGATCCCGATGCTACAGAAGATGCAGACAAGGATTCATCTTCATTCACAATCGTCAAAAACGATGACGGAGACGGCAGGGACAAGATCACCATGCGCCGTCTGCGCTATTCCGATGCAGGCGTCTACCAGGCCGTCGAAGAAGTGACCTGGTTCCTTGAAGACCGCGTCCTTAAGAGATCTTGCAAAAGCACAAGCGCCCTGGTCGAAGATGCAGAATGCCCATCGGAAAACGCTAGCGTGGTTACAATCGCAGAACACGTGGACAAGTTCTCGCTCACGCCCGCAAAGCCCACTACAGAAGTGGCCTCCGTCAGCGTACTCCCCTCATCCAGCGAATCAGACAAGAACTTTAAACTGGTTTCCCGTTTTGGCGATGAAAACTTCGAGCCAGTAACGATTACCCCCGAAGAAGGCGGCACGTCTATTAAGCTTTCAGGCTTTTCCATGAATTACAACTTTACCACCAGCGAACCGATTAGCAATCCGGACATGATCAAGGCGAATCAGGTTTTCGTTTCCAGTCTCGGAAGCAGCTTGTGTTCCTGGGGAGCCCAGTGCATCCAGGTCACCTTAAGCCCCTATATTGAATACGAAATTTCATTTTCGATGCCCTATACCGCAACGGATGACCCCAGCAGAATGTTCTGCCCAGGCAGGGACCACATGGCTGTAGGCTTCAGGTATGCCGAGAACGGCAACAAGCTCGACGGGCTGAGCGATTTTCAGTTCTACCCGCCAACCGTCGGCGATGAGCGCGACACGGGGCTCCGCAAGATGCGCTTTACGACAAACACGACTTATGAAAACGTCTGTCTAGGATTCACTTTCGTCAGTTTCTCTCCTGTAGCCTCTTCAGGGAACATCACCATTTCAAACGTCAGGCTCCGAAAGGTTCCAAGTTCAAACTATACATTCACGGACGAGGCGATTGCAACAGCCGACAAGAAAAACGTAAAAGCCATCAAGCTGGAGCTATCCATCAACAAGAATGGCGAAGCCGGAGCCGAGACAGCAATTATATCAATCCCAAGCAACGGCCCAAGAGATTAAAAAAAATTGAGGAGTGTGGTTATGTTTAGTAAAAAAGGTATTTCTCTTGTAACAGTTCTCCTGTTTATGCTCGTCGCTACAATCGCAGCGACAGCGACATTCAAGTGGCTCACTTCCGAGAACCGTTCTTCAGCAACGAGAATGCAGACTCAAGAAGCCCGCCAGAGCGCCATCGCCGGCATCCAAAGCACCAGAGCCTGGATGACCAACAACGCAAACGAAGTCGGCGCCCTTGTTCGCCAATACGTCCTCGGCAGGAAGCAGCCCATCTTGCTCAATAGCCGCGTTTCCCCGCACATCAGCAGCAAGCAGGATTTCAACGTCTGGCTGACCGGTGTTAGTGAAACCAACGGCTACTTCAAATTCAAGATTCTATCCGAAGGCATTGCGCGCAACAACTCAAAGCATACAGAAGCCGCAATCATCAACGTTTCAGGGCTTTACCAAGTATCAATTCCAGAAGCCGAAGAAGAGGAAACGTACAAGAGCATTGCCTATGACTACTCGTACTTTGGAGGTTCCATCTCGAACCATGGCGATGCCAAACTTTCATCCATGCTAATCAACGGAAACTGGTCGGGAAACCCGATTGGCATTGACAAGAACATCATCATCACAGGACATGCCTCACTTTCCGGTGACAACGTCGATATTTACGGAACAGGTTGCATCGGTGGAAACCTTTATGCAAACAACGGTTTCGATGCAAAAAATCTCTATGTACACGGAACATCCTATGATTTCGGTTCCAAAAATATCGAAACCAAAAAAGGCATAACAAACCACGCTTACTTCGATGGAGTAGTCATTCAATCTGCGAATGGTGAGAAAAAAATCACCGTCGGGGGCAACCTCACCATCAAAAATATTTTCAAGACGCACATGGGTACAGGAAGTTCTCCCGTCACCATCAACGGAAATCTTTGTGTTGACTCCGCAATATCCCAAATTGAAATTGGAGGCTCTGTAGGTAGCGGGGCAACGTACAATCAACCATTTACAGTCAATGGAGACGTTTGGGTAACACACTCTAGAGCGTTCTATGCACATAACGGAGACTTCAGCAGTAACTACAACAAACTTATTTTGGGGAACACCGAAGATTCTAAAGTCTATATTCCAGACGCATACCCCTCCAGCAATTATGACGAAATGCGCAACAACAAGGCGTTTGTTGATAGTTGGGTAAACTATTGGAGTCCAAATTACAAACCATACGTGTATGTAGCTCCAGCTTCGGACAAATATTACTTTTATGTTGAGCCCAATGTAACAGATGTTTCATACAGCAGTGGCGTATATTATGTGGGCAACCAATTATTCAAAACTGTATATGGGTATAATGAATTTCAACATGGAACCGGTTATGATAAAAAGCTTTCACCATATTGCCGGCACAACACCGATGAAAATCGCCCAGAATGTCACGTATCACCGTGGTTCCAATCCAAAGGAACAGTTACAAGAGATTTACCCGCAACTAGACCTGTAGCCTGTGCCGACTCCGTCAAGCAAGTCTGTTACGACATTTGGGAAGAAAAGCCGGGGTGCGACGGAGCTAGCTTCAAGGTGGATGACCTATTAACGACGGCATACAATCAATTCGTAAAATACGCCGATAGTGGTTGTGCAGCAGCAATCACAACCTTAAACGACGGTTTCGCAGAAGCAGCCAACACATGCTACGACGATAACACAAAAGATGATTACAAGAAAAAGAACCACATGTATAACGGCTATCTCGTTGTAAAAATTGAGGCAACGCAGTTAAGTAAAAATTACGGAGACGGTCTCAAAGGAAAATTCATCATCATCGTGACAAACAAACCGGGACAAGTCGCATTCCCACAGACCTATGGTGAAAATGACTACGTATTTCTCTACCTAACACAAGGTGCCGGTGAACTGATGGGGCTTGGTACGAGCAATTATAATTACTTCATCTACACCAAAGAAGACATCGGATCATCAACGTATAGTGAAACAACACATCAAATCACTCCTAGTGGCGGAATTCTTTTCAACCACGCATCCCTCAGCGGATCCGTGTATGCCGAAGTTGGAACAGGAACCAATTGCGCCAAAGTGGCCGCACTGACGTCCTCCAAGCCATTGCTATTCAATCAAGACTTGATGAACAGCCTGACCATTAACCGCATCATTTGCGATGCCTCCGTTACAAACTGCGGTGGCGCGGCATTCTCATCATCTTCCTCGGCGGCTCCCATGAGTTCATCCGCATCCGAAGAAAGCATCAACGGCAAGGACCCCTACTATATCTCCATTGCGCCTCAGCTAAACGTTACGCTAGAATCACAATACAAAGCTACAGAAGCAGCACCCGAAGACGCAAGCAACATCGACCCCTCCATTCTTGTGATTCCGCGAATCATTTACCTTTCCAGGAACGCAGCTGGAAAGCTTGCTGATTATTATTCCGTCTTGAGTCTGAACGGCGCAAACGAAAACAAGAGCCCATCCAAAGTCAGTTGCAATGGCACATTTTCGACAACAGAAAAGCTTTACACAGGAACAGAGCTGACTCCCGGAACATACACCTGTAACTACGCTTCAACAAATTACGGAACCATTCCGTTCTATGTTGTTGTAAGCAACACCAGCGGAGAGCTCCCGATCGTTTCGTTCCCGGAAGCACCGCATAACGTTCAGGCCCTCAGCTTGGGTTCCAGTGTCGATGTCTCGGTACATATCGGCAAATCCACCAACACCAGCGGGAAAATCAAATTCGACGTGGCCATAAACCAGCCAATATCCGACTGGACTATAACCACCAAGCCAGGCGTTACAGCTCGCAGCGGAAGCGGAAGCGCCCTTTACTATACAGTCGAAGTCACGCCGAATGCGACCGAGGAACAAGACATTGAAATCTTTACGATAAGCGCAGGTAGCAACGCTGATGACGGCGACATGTATCTCACACTTAGTGCGCCGACAGAGCTCTGCCGCCTCGTATCGGGGGCTGGCCTCACCCACCACGTGTATCTCAGGGCCCACACGACCATCAATAGGGCGGAACTTTCCGATTACTGCCACGTCAACGATTGCGACGACGACATGAGCGAAAAAAGCGAACGCCCAGACTGCGAAATCAGCGACGAATGGATTATCGCTCATGGTACAGCCTGTGGTATCGTCGAAAAGAACTATAGTTGGAAATGCTTGACCAACACAGCCATTTCACTTGCCTCCGTAAGTTCTGCCGACATTCCACAAGCATGCGAAATTATCATTCCGTCTACAAACAACTCCATCACATCACCTGTTGGCGGAGAAACAAAGAACCTTTACGCCTCCCTCAAGCGCAAAAAAGTCGAAGTGACGGTCAACCTTAAAAACGCATTCGACAAAAATACATCCGTCACACTACAAGGGCAACAATACACGTCTAGTCAAACTTGTACAAAAGAAAATAGCCCCTGCACATTCAACGTATTGGCGGGTGAACCCATTGTATTTACACACGAGGAATCCGGCGAAGACAAAGGAAACTTTAACTTCTGGGCCTGCGATGGCGACAATTGCGCAAGTCCAACTACGCACGAAGACGAACCCGTATTTACATTCTACGGGCCTCATACCATTACAGCCGAATTCAACAAGGAATCGCACTGCTATTACGATGACTTCACAAATATCGGTGCATTCTGTTCGAACGGTGAAAAAAACTGCATCGACACATGCGCCACGATGCTCTCTAAAGGAACACATTGCGCACCGAAAAACAGCAAGCAGCCCAAGTCCCATTGGCTCATGACCTACCACAACAGCGGGAACGGCAACAACGCAGAATATACCCGTCCAAACTTCGGCAACGGCTCCATTTACGCTCCGAATACCAAGAATGCAAACAACCAAAGCGGGAAAGTTTCCATTATTTTGAGAAACATGACCACAGGTCTATACGGAACAATGTTTGCCCTTGTCAAAACCTCCATACTGGAGAAATCGACAGCAAACGACTTCCTGAATTCGGGACTCATTTTCAGAAGCAACGGGAACGAACACCTGATTCTAAACATCTTCGGAGTCAGCAAGCCCAACAGCACAGGAGAATTGACATTCCGCGTCTGCAAGGTCAGCGGACAGGCAATAAACAACACATCACAGGGTTCCTGCAAAGAAGTTCCCAAGAAAGAAGGTTCGACCCCAATTTATATAACCAGCAATTCCTTTATCAAAGTCAGGTTTACCATCGATGAAAAAGACCTGTTAAAAGTCACAGCAAAAGTCGATGACGATACTTGGGAAGGAGAGCTCAACGTCAAGGATTACCAATGCAACGACGCCGCGTATTCACACGTAGGCATTAGCTTGGCAGATCAGGACTTCAAGATTTTCGACAACGGCTGGGTTCCATCCGCATTTGAAGAAACATGCTGGGACGTTCCGACCGTATCGTGCAACTTTGTCGACAAGTACGAAATCGTTCCCTTAAACGACTACGTATCGCCCAAAGTCCTTGTATCCAGCTGGTTCTCCGAAAAGAACTGCTCCACGGAGTACTATTATAACGGTTGTGACAACTCGACATCTGAATGCATCAACGGTACAGGGACACCAGGCGAAATCGGCTCGAAACTCGACGGTGAAACATACCAGTTTACCCAGGAAGGTCAGCACGGCTACCTCATCGACGAGAACAAGAAAGCTCAGGACGCCTCCATCAAGGTGGTATGCCCCGGTGACGCCGGCAGTCTGGACCTCGCCCAGGACTTCTACAGCTGCGGAACCTTCCAAGTCGGGACAACCCAAAACTGCATCAACGATTTCGAAATCGTAAACGAAGCCCAGTACATGGGTGAAAACGTCCCCTATGAATTTTTAACACCCAAAACAAACGGCATCAACTTACGCGATGCCCAATTGCACATTAACATCAAGAAGGGCAGCGAAATTGCAGACGGCAACAACCTTGGCGCAAACTTAAAAGTCCACCTGCTCTCCGCAAACAAAATGCAGAGTTTGACAAGAACCATAAGCACCGCCGGGGCGCATGACATAAATGTTGATGACCTTATTGGAACCACGGGCTTCAATCCCGAACAAGTCACAAAAGTCATCATTACAAGCGATAATAGCATCAACATCGAAAAGCTGCACATCCACAGCAAATGTCCGAACAAACTCGACCTCAAGTGCGAACAGGCAGTCTACGACTATACGAACAAAGGCTGGAAAATCAAGATAAACCACCAGAAAGATGGAGTCAAATGCTCGTACACTTCAACAGATCCGAACATCAACTCCGAAACCGATGTCAATTGCAGTGACGTCATTTACCTGCAATACGGAAACGGTTTTGTCAATAACTGGATTATCTACAATGAACCGCCGACATTCACGGTCACAGCGACAAACAGCTTCGGTTCTGAATCCTGCACCATCAAGGGTGAAAAAATTGGGAACAACAACGTTACCTGCAGCGTTCCAACTGACCAGCAGACCATCGAATTCGATTCAAAGGCACCTGTATTCAATTTCAAGTTTGGCGAAAGCATCAACGGCTGGGACTTCAATGTCAATTACAACGTGTATCTGGACAATACCATCGTGAAAAGCAACGGCACCGCCAAAATGGGAGCCACGCAATCGTACTCGCCTTCGGACTCCGATACAAAGCCTGCCAGTGGTGGTCACACATACAAAGTCTCTTTCATTATCGGCAACTGGACGCAGTCCTGTACAGCCTCGTTTACCGTAGAAGACAAGACAAAGCAAGCGCCCACCATTTCGTCTTGCAGTGTCGAGGACAACGGCAAATTTACGGCTATCGTAAGCAATCCTGACGACGTCAACTATACATACACATTTACCATCCTAGACAATATCGGAAACAAGCTTCTCGATGGAACAACAGGCTCAGGAAATGAATCGACCATCGACTATACATACGCGCCAGGAAAGGCGGGCACATACAACTATACCGTAAAAATCGGGGAAAGCTCTTGTTCCAAGCTAAAGACAGTGACATCCCCCATTGAACTCTCATGCCCGACAACAATCACTGGACAGAATGCAAGTGAAGCTATCGTCGTAAGCCCGACAGTCAAGAACTGCTCCAGCTGCTCTTACAAGATCTTCTACGAAGACCTCGAAAAGAGTTCTGACCTCATATTCTATGACCGCGAAGCAACAGGAACAAAGCAATACCGTCTACAAGCAACCGACATCAACGACAACGTCGCGAATTGCAACTTCAACGTGTCCTTCAACAGTCAAAGCAGCAGCACCGTCGTTCTCAATTACAATTACAGTAATGACTGGCACTACTTCAGCGAAGGGACCTACGACATCAAGTGCGAAGGCAATGGCGGAAGACTCGTCTGCAAATGCCCAAATGCCGAATGGGGCTATTCGAACTGCAAGATTCAATATCACGGAACCGTCGTCGAAGTAAAGCCTTCACAGTCAGGCGGACAAACCGTTGACGGCTCCAAGGACGATATTTGCCACAGCGGTTACGAGACAACCATAACCATCCTCCCGCCGAACAGTGCAAACCCAAGCGTCCAAGAAAACGCTAAACAACAGGGCAAGGGAATGTACTGCCAGCACTCCTGGTAACCATTATTCCAGATTTTCATCAAGGCTCCCCCGCTGGGGAGTCTTTTTTGTTGATTTTCATCATTTTTCAGGTGAAATCAGACAATAAAAAAGATTTTTTTTATCACTTTTTCATACATAAAACTTATTTTTAAATTAACAGGAATCATGCATAAAAGCATGGTTTTACGGCAATTACAAAAAAAGGGTAACGAGGGCAGAATATGGAGTTTTTAAGTCAAGTATTGGACAAGGGTACAAGAATGCCCAGGTCTACCAAAGCAGGCTTTACCCTCATCGAGTTGATGGTCTACATCGCCCTTCTTGGAGGTATTGTTCTCATCGCGGGTCAGGCGTTCAGCGACAGCACCAAGATGCGAATGCGCACACAGAGCATGTTGCAGGCTTCGGAAACCGCAGAAAAGGTGGCATCCATATTCAAGGCTGATATCGCACAAACAGGGGCAAAGACTTCCATGGAAGATGGAGCCTCGGAATCTGGAGCAGAATACGGCAACAAGTTCAGCAATATCTACTCGAACGTTTACATGGATCCCAACAGCGACAATAAAGATTCGTCCTCTTTTTCTGTCGTGACCAAAGACGGTTTCGATAGCCTTACTATTCGACGTTTACGTTACGATGAATCCGGACATTACGTCGCCGTCGAGCAAATTGCCTGGTTCGTCCAAGACGGATCGCTTTGGCGCAATTGCAAAGTCATCGAAAAGAAAACGACACTCCCTGACGACGACCCCTGTACCGACGGTGCGACATCGGAGCCCAACAACATCGAAATGGCATCAGGCGTGAGCAAGTTCAAAATCACTCCAGGAAAACCCGGCGTTGTAGGGAACAACATCCAGCTATTCCCAGCCGTAGGCGAATCCGAATTCAAATTCGTCGGTAGAAATGACGGAGACCGTGAGATGCCTATCGTGAGCAATGAAGCAGGAGAAATGCACAAAGGCGGAAACACACAGACCATATCCGGATTTTACCAGAACTACGACCAAAACATGCAAACCATAAAAAGCGAAGCCGCCCGAAAGATCAACGAAGTTATCGCAGTCCGTAACGAAACATTCTCGGATTTTTCGTGGCAGACTCTTTGCGCCCAAGAAGGCAACAACTTTACTTTTGAACCGAACAACGAATATGAAATTTCATTCGAAATCCTACCCACAGACGAAAATGCGGATAAAAGCAAGCTGTTCGTTCCAGGCGAAGACCATATGGCAGTCGGTTTGAGAAGTCTCGAAACAGGGACATCCTTTACATATGGCGAGCCAGCCACCAAATTTAGTGATTTTGCATTTTTCCCACCTTTGGGCGTCAAGAACGAAGGGAGCGGAGAGCGCTCCATGCGTTTTTCTGTCCCAGATAAGTTTACAAAAGCGTGTATCGCATTCACGTTCGCCTGCTATTCCCCTCTCGTATCGCAAGGGAAAATATCCATCACAAAATTGAAAGTCCTAAAGATACCCAGTGCAAACTATAAATTCGAAAATTACGATTTCGAAGCTAACAAAAGCGACAAGCAGAACGTCAAGGCGTTTCTGCTGGATCTGGATATTACAAACAGAGGTGAGGCCGGACATGTTGAACTGGTTGTTCCTGCACCAAGCAACGGTCCACGCGATTAGGAGGATTTATGTTTAAGCAAAGAAATATGAAATCCGGTGTATCTCTTATCACCGTACTGATGCTAATGCTTATTGCAACTATTGCGGCAACAGCCACCTATAAGTTGCTCACAAGTCAAGGACGCTCTAGCGAAAGCAGAATGCGCCAGCAAGAAGCTTATCAAAGTTCACAGGCTGGTATCGAAAGCGCCCGAATGTGGATGACATTCCACGCGAATGATGTCGGTGCATTGATAAAATCATTCATTGACGGAGGCAACAAGCCCATAAACCTTGACGCAAGGTTACGCCCGTTGCAACGCGCTGGGCAAAACTACCACGTATGGCTTACAGGTGTGAACACCGAAAAGACCACGTTCAAATTAAAAATTCTTTCCTCCGGCGAATCTAGGAACAACACCCAATGGAACGAAACCGCCATCTTTAACATAGACGGTTTGTATCGAGTCAGGCTTTTTGAAGAAAACGATTATAGCGCCATTCCGTTCAGGTACAATTACTTTGGTGGTTCTACGCACACAGAAGGTCATTCAAAAGCATACTCGTTGCTAGTCAATGGCAATCTAAACGGATCTAACCCCGTATACACCGATGACGATCTTATCGTTACAGGAGATGTCAATATAACCGGTAGTTCAGTCGGTGCAGGAACAACGGCATGCATCGGAGGAAACCTCAATGCCAACAACGGTGTACTCGGCAATGACTTCTACGTCGGAGGCAACGCGACCAGTTTCACGTTCCCGACAAACTCTGAAGCAGCAGGCCTCTATAACGCGAACGTCACAGGCAACGTTTATATAGAAGGAAATCTTGACGCACCAAGTACAGGCGATCAAAAATTCCAGAAAAATCTGACACTCAACGGCACATGGTATACAAACTTTTCAGCGCACGATTCCCGTGTCGCAGGGAACATGTGCTTAGGGGAAAACGGCCAAGTTCTCATTAGCGAAAAAAATCCCGCACGTGATTTTCTCGTCGGCGGAAACGTTTGGGCCGAATCGACATACCCCATATGGATTACAAACGGAGAAGACAACGAAGGCGAATACAACAAGATTATTCTAGGTAACAAAAAGGATTCCAAAGTTTACATCAAGAGCGCCCACCCCATCGCTGATTACGTAACGCTCAGAAACAACAGAACGTTTATCGAAAAGAATACCTATTACAAAGGGTCCTACTATTACGGCGCCCAAGCAAAATGGGATAACAAGACAACCCGCCCATACCCTGATTTAAAACCCCACATGAAGAATAAACAGGACGCTTATTACCTCTACTACTACAACGGTCAAGGCCAAGATGTTGACTACATCGTTTCAAATGCAGGAGGATGGGGCTGGGGCGCACAAGCGTATTACGCCAACTATTATGTCGGAAACAAAGTTTTTTACACCCCCCAAAGAGGCTATTGGGGATCGTATGGCTACACCCCAGAAAAAAACAACTTCTTGAATTACGAAAACGGTACGCCAACAGGCTCGCCATACTGCAAGGCGACTCCAGATAAGTGGCGCCCCGAATGCCGAGTTACCCCGTGGTTTAAATCCCAGGGAACCGTATCAAGCGAATTACCGGCAAGCCAACCTTTTGAATGCGCCGAATCCGTCAAAACCTATTGCAACAAGCTCTGGAAAAAGAAAGAAGGCTGCGACGGGGCTAGCTACAAAGTCGATGACATTCTCGTCACAGCCTACAACAAGTTCATACCGTACGCAAACAAAAACTGTCCCGAAGTATACACATGGGGCAACACAATGAGCGACAAGCTCAACTCGTGTTATAAAAAAAACAGCGAGGATCCAAACAATTACAAGAACAACCTTTACAACGGTTATCAAGTCGTCAAAGTTTATAATCGTGGCGAAATTAAAGATCCTAAAACTCCCTTAAAGGGCAAGTTTATCATTGTCGTGACAGACGCTTTAGGAATGCAAAAATTGCCCCCGACTACGGCAGATTCATACGTACTCCTCTATCTGACAGAAGGCGCAAGTTCCACGCTTCAACCTGCAGATGACAACGGCATATACAATTACTTCATCTACACCAAAAAAGATATTGGCGGGTTATTGTTTAACAATTCTACTTTCAGCGGCTCGGTTTATGCAACCGCAGACAACTGCGCAAAAGTAGGCGATTTCAAGACCCGATCCTTGGTTTTCAACGACGACATGATGAACGATTTGTCGGCAAACGCCGTCATCTGTAACGCTTCTGTAGGCGAAAGTTCTTGCGGGGGTTCTACAACAGGAACTCCAGAGTCGGCCTCGTCTTCGTCTGAAACGACCGTAAATCAATTTGATACTTATTACATTTCAATGGCTCCGCAATTGGGCGTAAGACTGGAATCCCAGAACAAGAGTTCAGAAGCCACCCCACAAGCAAACAGCAACAACATTACAGAACTTTCGCCATCTTTCATCGTGCTTCCGCGAATCATTTACCTGCCTAGCGACCCCTACGGACAGCTGACCGACTACTACAACGTACAAACGCTCAACAGCAATGGCGCGGCCTTGAGAAAATCAGATGTAAACGTATCTTGCTCTGGGCCGGGAACACTGTCTACAACAGGGAGCCTCTATATGGGAACAGCACTCAGCAGAGGCCTCTATACTTGCACTGCGGCTGCAAGCGGTTACCCAAGCATCCCCTTCTGGGTCCACATCGGCAAAGACACCCGTGGAACCACAACTATCGTATTCGAAAAAGAATCCGAAGAAATGGATTCCGACGACCAAGAAGAAGTCAAGCTTGTCGTCCCTGCACATGCGGCAGAACTTACCGTAAACTTCTATTGCCCCGACGTCGAAAATGAAGCATGGTCCTATGTTTCTTTGGGCGACAACGTCACGCGCAATGGGACGTCTTGCACACTTAAACTAGTGGCCAATTCTTCGCAAACCACACCGACTATAGCCACCATAAAGACTTCAAATGCCGTAAAAGGAACATTACTGTTCCAGTTGCTCCCAGGAGAAGGCTACATTCCTGGCTCGCCCTCCTCAACAGAACTCTACATTGCATCAAGCGCGCAGTTGAACCGTGAAGAAGTTTCTTCAACAGATATCAAGGAATACTGCGACAACCATTCGGGAAGCTGCCCCTCAAATTACGAATCATACTGGCCCGACTGCGACGTTTCTGGAGTGTGGGTAGAACCCTCCGGAACATCATTCATCAACTTGATAGACAACAGCTCCTGGGTGATTACCGTCGGCAACACACAAAGCGTCACCCTCACGGGCACAAGCAACAGCAGCGACTGCGTAACGATTATCCCAGAAACAGATAACTCAATTGCCGCAAACGCAGTGCAAGCAAACAGGAACTACACCTTGCGAGCAAGCGCCAAGGCGAAAAAAAGAACATTCACCGTGGGCTTTAAAGGCAACGTAGGATCTGGCAATAATCCGACAATAACCCTGTATATCGATAGTAATTACGGTAGTCGAAACGAACAATGCCGCTACGACGATGCAAGAAACAATGAAGAAACATCCACAAAGACGTGTACATTCTCGATTTTCAAAGGCGAGAGTGTGAAAGCCGCCCTTGAAGACAACGATGACTCCAACGAGTTCAGTTATTGGAAATGTACCGGCGGAAGTTGCCCAACTACCGACGATGCCAACACGAGTAAGGAATTCGACGCATTCACAATTTCTGACGACAATACCGAATTAATAGCATACTTTGGCGAAAACGACAAGCACTGTTTCTTTGACGAGTTCAAGCGAAACAGCGTAGAATGCGGAGACGATGTGCAATACTGCATTGACAAATGCAGCAACAACGACATCTATTCTACATGTACAGGCGCCATAGACGGAAACAGCTTGTACCCGAATGCGAAATGGCACTTGATTTCGGGTTATTTATCACAAATTGTCGTCGGCTCTAGTGGCGAAATCCACATCGACAAATCTGCAGTCAAGAAGCAGAAACAGTCCACCAGAAATCCGGTTATGGTCCTTAGCACGGTGAACGCAGGTATCTTAGGCACGCTCAAAGCCTTGATCAACGTACCACGCGTAACGACCAGCTATGACAATTCTTCTTCCAACATCAAGAACTCCGGGTTCATGCTCCGTGCCAACACGTACGGAAACGACTACTTCATGTTGAACCTGTACGAAAACAGCAGCGGAAATCTTGAAGCGCAGCTCTGGAAAGGCACGACAAGTTTGACTTCCACATTGACCAACAGCAATGGTTACAAAGCTAATGTGTCCACATCAAAGATGGTCATGGCGACCATCAGCATCACGGCATCGGGAAAAATCGAAGTACGCGCAAACATCGGGGACTTCTATAACGACTCTCCGTCGGAATATGAATGTTCGTTCGACCTTTCGGAATTCAACAACCCGCTGGCCGATGCGGCCCATGAATACGTCGGATTTAGCCTCGGTGACCCAAACTTCAAAATCTACGGCATAGGTTGGAAGAGCGCCACTTACAATTCTGAATGCTATGATACCTACCCCACCGTCAAATGCTCGTTTGCAGCAGTGGCAACAGATGGAGTCATCAAAATAGATACGCTTGTTAAACCTTGGGTTGGCCATTCTGGATGGTTCGATTCCAAGGGCTGTACACCGCTCTATTACTACTACAACGGCAATGACGCCAGAACAACTTGCGATGGCGAATCCTGCAATGACGGTTACAAGTTCGACAAGAGTGGAATTGGCGCTCACGGCTACACCGAAGCAGGAACTGAATACAAAACAGCAAAAGCATGGCTCGGGAACTGCACGAACATCGACGAAACCGCCATGGCCTGGGGGGTCACATCCGACAAGGAACGCGCTCATTGCGGTGCTTTCTGGACTGGTGAATTTACGGACTGCTTAGCGCATCAAGACCTCTTTAGCGGTTCAAAAAGCATCGGAAGCCTTGAAGAAACCATCGTTTTCGAGAACAAGCAAAACCTCAGAGCTGCAACACTCCACGTAACGCTCGAGAACACCGACAACAACGAAGTAGAAATCTGGTTGGTCAGCGAAAGCGATAACTGGGGCGAATACGATCACGAAAGCCATTCTGTCAGCATGAGCGGAACAACAGGATCGTTCAACATCATGCAAGAATTTGCTACAGGTTCAAACGGTTTCGACCCTGAAAACGTAAAACAGATTGTCTTGAAAAATCACGGTTCTACAAGTGTTACGGTAACATTGATTACAAGCACTTGCGCCAAAGCCATCGGCATAACCTACTGTAAAGCGGAATACGATGGTGACAATTGGAACGTGACAACACAGGTGACAAACAAGAACAAGAGACTAATTTCAAAACAACAGATTACGGCAACTGTCGACGGCTCTACCCTCATTAATCAAACTAAAGATGCCACAGGTAACGATGCTATTGTATGGAATGGCGACATGGCAACACTCAGCATTCCTGATCCAACCGTTTACAGTCATCAGGGGAAATCGTACGTCTTTAACGCAACAATTACAGGCACATCCGGCCAAACATTCTCAAAGCAATGCTCGGTCTCTCCGGACCCGATTGGACTCATCGGCGTTGATTGCTCGGTCATTAGCGCTGTAGCAAGCGGAGCAAGATTCCCGACATTTAACGTCAACTTCAGCGGATGCCCTGGCGCAGGCTGTGGCTATGAAATCTATTTGGACAACGGATACACTCCGTTTGCAACAGGAACGGAAAAGACAGCCGCTCGCCATTCCGCAAACCAAAGCGAATCTTGCGACAGGACCGAAGGTTGCGAACACACTTACACCGTGAAGAGCACCGCAAGCCGTGCACCTTTTAAAGACTGTAGCGCAAGCTTCAAAGTTCAAAGAAACGCAGACGACATTCCCCCATCAGTAACATGCGGTATTTCGACAAACCCGAATGGATTTACCTCTGATCCGGTATCCATTTCGGACAATCTGTATTTCCTTGCTCGAAACAACGAAAGTGTCGAAAAGCAATATCCAGTTACACTGAAACAAGGTGAAACACAATTGGGCTCAGCGACATTGAGCAACTGGTCTAATTTGACGAACATCCAAAATTTGGGAAAACTCGCCGCCGGTGACTACACTTACAGCCTTTACTACAATAACGAAAAGATTTGCGATGTTCCTGTTACAGTGAACGAAGAAACATCGGGCGCATGCCACATATCCGGAAACATGTACGAAGGGCAACAGATTGAGATGAACGTGTCCGGGGTTACAAAAAACACACGATACACATGGACGTTAAACGGGAATAGCCAACCCATAGACTGTGCACCAAGCAATTGTTGGAATAATACGAGAACCGCACCTACAACTCCAGGCACTTACAGTTACTCCGTGACAAGCGGTACGAGCAAGATATGCGAAGGAAGCGTAACTATTGAACCAATGCTTTCTTGCTCAGTGACTCCGTCTGAACTTAATAAAAAGGCGTATTACACATTTACTGCAACTAGAAATCAAAATTGCTGGAATTGCTATTACACTTATGATTCGGGGACTCAAAGCGTATATTTCCCCGATAACTCGAACACTATTGAATTACCAAAAATGGCAAGGGTTGCCGGAGGAAAGACATTAACTTTAGCCTGTACATGCGGAGACAATAATTATGGAGCAAGTTGTTCAAGAAACATCACAATTAATAATACGGAAGATCCTTTAACGTGTCCGACAGACCCCAATCCTTATGAATGGGAATGCCAAACTAATGACGGAAAGGGCGATATCAAAAATTGGGGTACGGGTGCAAGATGTGTAAAAATAAAGGCTTCAAAAGTTACTGTACAGTCAAGTAGTGCTAATGGGCGTGCATTCTGTGTTAATGGGAATGAAGCTGAAATGGGTGAAAATAATATCATGACAAAGGAGTATTCCGCCGCTGATGATGGCTATATAACAGTGTGTGCTACAGCTGGGGATTATTCATATACGCAAATTGGGTGGTATAATTGTAAAAAATCTGCTGAGGAAATAACATTTGATTGCAACACCAACAATTCAACAGATCTCACAGGTAATGGAAATCATTCAGTATCAGCGAATACTTGTTATACCTTTAGTTGTTATTTCGGAACAGATGGTGCAAATACAGGCAGTTGGAATTTCTCCGCTCCTGTTGCCGGAACAAAAATGACATACACGGATTGTTCAGGGAATACACAAACATACACGTTCCAATATGATAACTACTGGTATGAAAAGATTAATATTGGAGCCTGTAGAATCTACTTAAAATCCACCGCTGATATGACAATTGCAGATTGCGACTGGAAAAACTAAAATTTTTCATTACCACCTAAAAAGCTCCCCCACCAGGGAGCTTTTTTGTTATGTAAGGAAAAATTCTATTTCAATATATAGAGAAATTTCTATATTTCTATACATGGTAAAGATCAACTACACAAAAATTGCAAAACAGCTTAAGGTCATGGCAGATCCGAAACGCCTCAAAATCATCTACTTGCTATCCAATGGAGAAATGTGCGCCACCGATATTTTAAAAGAATTTCGGGTATCGCAGCCAACTCTTTCGCACGACATGAAGGCTCTTGTCGATGGAAAATTCGTAATCGCGGACCGCATTGGGCAAAAGATATTATACAGCCTGAATCCAGACACTATTTTCGAACTTCAGGCAGCGCTCGGCGAGATATGTAACGAGGATTTGTAGTTCCATTGTGGCAAAAGTCGATTTTTTAGGCGAAACTCGTGCAAGTAAGCCGCTATTTTTCTAAATTTCGCCGTACTATGAGTGAAGCTATTAACAATGTCAAGCAGGCCTTTGATGCAGAACTTGCACAAACGGACCTCACCAATCAAGAAGCGGTCAATAATCTCCGCGTAAAGTACCTCGGCAAGAAGGGCGCCGTCACGGACCTCATGAAGCAGATGGGTTCCTTGAGCGCCGAAGAACGCCCCGCTTACGGCAAGCTCGTGAACGAACTGAAGGTTGCCGTTTCCGAAGCTATCGACAAGGCTATCGAAACCGCAAACGAAGCCGCTCTCCAGAAGAAGCTCGCTAGCGGCGCTGTCGATATCACGCTCCCGGGCGCTGGCATCGCTGCCGGTTCTACGCACCCGCTGTACGACGTCCGCGAAGAAATCATCGACTTCTTTGCGCAGATGGGTTTTGATGTGGACTTCGGTCGTGACATCGAAACGGATTGGTACAACTTTGAAGCTCTCAACACTCCGCCTGACCACCCGAGCCGCGACATGCAGGACACGTTCTACGTGGACAACAAGGTCATGCTCCGCACGCACACGTCTGGCACCCAGATTCACTACATGGAAACGCACAAGCCGCCTTTCCGCATGATCGCTCCGGGCCACGTGTTCCGCGTCGACAACGATGCGACCCACGCTCCGATGTTCCAGCAGTGCGAAGGTCTTGTCGTTGACGAAAACATTAGCTTCGCCGACCTCAAGGGCGTGCTCCAGGTGTTCATGAACAAACTCTTTGGCGCAGGCGTCAAAACTCGCTTCCGTCCGAGCTTCTTCCCGTTCACGGAACCGTCTGCAGAAATGGACGTGAGCTGCGTGTTCTGCGGTGGCAAGGGCTGCCGTCGTTGCAAGGGCACGGGCTGGATGGAAATCGGTGGTTGCGGCTCTGTGGACCCGAACGTGTTCAAGAACTGCGGTATCGACTCTGAAAAGTTCACGGGCTTTGCATTCGGTTTCGGTCTTGACCGTATCGCCATGCTCCGCCACGAGATTCCGGAAATCGGTCTCCTGACCGCCAACGATCAGAGATTCCTGAGCCAGTTCTAGTTTAGACGAAAGATTAAAAAAGCGAACCGTTGAGGTTCGCTTTTTTCGTGGGTACAAAAATAGCGGGCTAAAAGCCCGCCATTTTTTTAGATCCTTCGACTTCGCTCAGGATGACAGAAGCGGGCAAAGCCCGCCACATGTTTACGAGCGCTTGTAGTCGTCCTGCACGCGGATGATGTCGTCTTCGCCGGTGTATTCGCCGACCTGGACTTCAACAATCACAAGCGGGAGCTTGCCTTCGTTCTGCAAGCGGTGAATCGTTCCAGACGGAATGTAAGTCGATTCATTCGGACGCACGTAGAACACCTTGTCACCAACGGTGCATGTTGCAGTTCCGCTCACAACGACCCAGTGTTCCGAACGGTGCAAATGCTTCTGCAACGAGAGGCGTTCGCCCGGACGAACAACGATGCGCTTCATCTTGTAGCGGTCCGTAGATTCGAGCACGGAGTACGTACCCCACGGACGGTTGACCGTCTGCGGGACCTTCGGCAAGTCGGAGCCGCGAGCCTTGAGCTCGTCGACGACCTTCTTGACCTTCTGGCTGCTCGCAAGAGGAGCGACCAAGAGAGCATCCGGCGTATCGACAATGAGCATATTGTCCAAATCAATCGTGCAAATCTGACGCTGACCACCGAGCACAAGAGAATTCTTGGAACCAATGCCCAAGTGCTTTGCGTTTATGTTATTGCCGTTTTCGTCGTGGTCGAATTCACCATAGAGGGAATCGAAAGCGCCGAGATCAGACCAACCGATATCGCTCGGCACGACCTTCACCTTGGCAGACTTTTCCATCACGGCGTAGTCAATCGAGTTCGAAGGAATGTTCATCATGTCTTCGTGGTCGACACGGACGAGAGCATCCTTGTTTTCTTTCTTGGCGTTGGCAAAGGCAATCTTTGCAGCGGTCAAGATATCCGGAGAATACGTCGAAAGTTCATCGAGGAACGTCGAAGCCTTGAAGCAGAAGATACCGCTGTTCCAGAAGAACCTTCCGGAAGCAACGTACTTCTTTGCAGTTTCCAAGTCAGGCTTTTCAACAAAGCGCTTGACATCATCGCCATTCGCTTCGATATAGCCGTAACCCGTTTCCGGACCCGTCGGCGTGATACCGAACGTGACCATGAAACCTTTCTTTGCAAATTCTTCAGCCTTGCGCAAGCATTCTTCGTAAGCTTCAGCCTTGCGAATCACGTGATCCGACGGAGACACGAGAACGATATCGTTCGGATCAAGGCCAAGGCAAGCAAGAGCGATTGCCGGAGCCGTATTGCGGCCCACCGGTTCCAAGAGGAAGCGGACATTGTTGGCACCGACTTCTTCGAGCTGGTCTTTCGCCAAGAAATACTGTTCAGCATTGCTCACGATGTACTGGGCACTGCAAATACGGGAGTTCGTCTTTACCGTGCGCTGGAACAGGGACGCACCGTCAAAAAGACGGGCGAACTGCTTCGGCATGAGGGAGCGGCTAATCGGCCAAAGGCGCGTTCCGCTACCACCACACAAAATAAGGTTAATCATAACTTTACCCTAGCCGCCGATTACTTCCAACCAGCGTTATTAATTTCCTGGATGTTCTGAACAACGTTAGTAGACGTGTAAATAGCCTGCATGGTCGGCATGATCAAGCTAAGAAGGCGATTCCAGGTACCGAGACCAGAAGCGTCGACGTACACGATATCACGCGGATTCAGTTCAAAGCGGTCAGCCATCGCAAGAGCCATGGCATTCTTGGCATTCAACTGATAGACGTCAATCTTGTTCGGCGTTGTATTTCTAATAACATAGATATCGCTCGGAGCGGCATACAAGACATTGACACCACCCGCTGCCGTGAGAGCTTCTGCCAACGAGAGGTAGTTGTCCATGCGGACAATGCTCGTCCTGTTAACTTCACCCATGACGTATACCTTTCTATCCCTTTCCATTTCGGACTTGAGCGGGACAAAGAGCTGGTCATCCGGCTTCACGAGAATGCGTTCTATAGGAATGTTTTCCTTGAAAGCGCGGACGTAGTCGATGTTATAGACCTTGTCGCCACGACGGAGCTGGACAAAAGACGGGTCAGCCTTTTCATTAAAGCCACCTACTTCGGCAATCACATCGGGGATGGTCATCGGGTTTTCGTCAAAATGCACATAACCCGGTCTGTTCACGGCACCCGTGACAAAAGCCTTGCGGCTGTGGTAGCCCGTCACGCGGACATCGACCTGAGGATCGTTAAGGATCTTGTCGGAAAGGCGCTTGGTAATTTCTTTACGGAGTTCCTGAGCGGTAAGGCCTTCGACCTTCAGTTCGCCTGCGTACGGATAGAAGAGCGTACCTTCAGTCGTCACCTTCTGGCCTGCCGGCTGGTACTGACCCATCGGAGAGGTAAGTTCCGGATGTTCCCAGACAACCACCTGCACCTGGTCCAGAGGTCCAATCCTATATTCAAGGCTAGGAAGTGTATCCACCATCAGGTCTTCAAGCTTGCCTTCAAGCGGATTCTGGGCGACCGGGACAGGTTCCCCCATTTCACCGTTATCAATGGAATGTAACTTAAATGTAATTCCATTGTAAGTTGTGGAATCTGTGGGAACGTCCATTCGCATCTGGGGCGCGGCAAAGCAGCCACTCAAGATAGCGCCGGCGACACCACAAAGAGCTATACCGATTTTATTCATAGGTTACCTTTTTAGAATTATTTTGAGGCTTCACTTTGCCTAATCTTTTCCACCCAATACGGAGTCAGCTTGGAAATGAAGTTCCATGCCAAGACAAACGCGTTTTCTGGACGCCTGTACGGGTCAGGAATATCGACCTGGTGGGATTCACCATAGCGGAAAACCTTACCCTCAAGCCAAGGATACTTGTGCAGAAGTTCCCTTTTATGCCCATTTTCCATCACCAAAATCAAGTCAGCCCACTTGAGGATGTCCAAATTGATCTGGCGAGCTCGGTGTGCACTCATGTCAATGCCATGTTGCAACGCAATTTTCTGAGAGATTTCGTGAGCGGGATTATCAACCAAAGCACCGAGACCAGCACTCATCACATTAAAGTCAGGTCCGAGCTCTTTTTTCAAGAGATACTCCCCTGTTGGGCTGCGACAAATGTTCCCAGTACAAACGACAAGAATGTTTTTCATGATAATACAATAATAGAAAAATAATTTTACATTCTAAAGGTCAAAAGCGAATCCAAGGTCCTTGAGGAGCGGATTCTTGGTATCCTTTTCGGAAAGGAGCGGTTCAAAACCATCGCCCACCGGCCACTTGATTCCTACCGCCGGATCGTTCCAGAAAAGACCGCCTTCGTCATTCGGAGCGTAGAAACGAGTGCACTTGTAAACAAAAGCCGCCGTTTCGGAAAGCACCACGAAACCGTGAGCAAAGCCTTCGGGGATGTAGAACTGCTTCTTGTTTTCGGCGGAGAGCGTAACGCCCACCCACTTGCCAAAAGTCTTGCTGTTCTTGCGAAGGTCCACAGCCACGTCAAAGACTTCGCCTTCAATCACGCGGACGAGCTTGCCCTGCGGATTCTGCTTCTGGAAGTGAAGACCGCGGAGAACACCCTTGCGAGAACGGGACTCGTTATCTTGAACAAAGTCCACGTCAATGCCACCTTCGGCAAAGTCGCGCTTGCTATAGGTTTCCATGAAGTAACCGCGAGCGTCGCCAAACACCGTCGGTTCAATAATCTTCACACCTTCGATTTCTGTATCTATAAAATTAAACTTTCCCATTATAAATCTCCTATAGATCCTTCGCTTCGCTCAGGATGACGTAGGCTATCTGTTTCCGTACATTTTTTCGTAATACTTTTCGTAGTCGCCGCTAGTGATGTTGTCCAGCCATTCCTGGTTGTCCAGGTACCAGCGCACAGTCTTTTCGATACCCTCTTCGAACTGCAACGACGGTTCCCAGCCAAGTTCCTTCTGGAGCTTGGTGGAGTCGATAGCGTAGCGGGCGTCGTGACCGAGGCGGTCCGTCACGTACGTGATGAGGTTCAGGTCTTCGCCTTCGGCGCGGCCGAGGAGCTTATCGACGGTCTTGATGACGACCTTGATGATATCGATGTTCTTCCATTCGTTGAAGCCACCGATGTTGTAAGTTTCGGCAATCTTGCCGTTGTGGAAAATCACGTCAATCGCGCGGGCGTGGTCTTCGACAAAGAGCCAATCGCGGACGTTTTCGCCCTTGCCGTAAACCGGGAGCGGCTTCTTGTGGCGGATATTATTGATGAAAAGCGGAATGAGCTTTTCGGGGAACTGGTACGGGCCGTAGTTGTTGGAGCAGTTCGTGACGATCGTCGGCATGCCGTAAGTGTCGTGGAATGCGCGCACGAAGTGGTCGGAGCCAGCCTTCGAAGCGGAATACGGGCTGTGCGGCGTGTACTTCGTCGTTTCGTAGAAGAAGTCGTCACCGTATGCCAAATGATGTTCCGAACTAGAAGCCGTAGTCGTGAACGGAGGCGTGATGCCTTCCGGGTGGTTCATCTTGAGGGCACCGTAAACTTCGTCGGTCGAAATGTGATAGAAACGCTTGCCCTCGTACTTTTCCGGGAGGCTTTCCCAGTAGAGCTTTGCAGCCTGGAGGAGGGAGAGAGTACCCATGACGTTCGTGCGGGCGAATGTGAACGGGTCCTTGATGGAACGGTCCACATGGCTTTCTGCAGCGAGATGGATGATGCCGTCGACCTTTTCGTCCTGCATGAGCTTGTAGAACGCGTCAAAGTCGCAGATGTCCATCTTCACGAACTTGTAGTTCGGCTTGCCTTCGACATCCTTCAAGTTTGCGAGGTTGCCCGCATACGTGAGCTTGTCGAGGTTGATGATATTGTATTCAGGGTACTTGTTGACAAAGAGGCGAACAACATGGCTCCCAATAAAACCTGCCCCGCCAGTAATTACGATGGATCGTTTCATGAATTTCTCCAATTTACGAGGGAAATATAGTAAAGGGCAACTTTTTCTGCGGACAACAAACAAAAAAGAACCCGGCAAGGAATGCCGGGCATAAAAAGTAAAAACTCTAGTAACTAGTAACTCATAATTTCTAATAGTGAATCTTCCCTTCGGCAACCTTTTTGAGGTGCTGACCATAAGGAGACTTGCCATACTTGGCTGCAGATTCCAAGAGCTTTTCCTTGTTAATCCAGCCATTCTTATAAGCAATTTCTTCGATGGCAGAAATCTGGATACCCTGGCGGTTTTCGACCATTTTCACGAATTCGCCCGCTTCGATAAGGCTATCCATCGTGCCAGTGTCAAGCCAAGCAAAACCACGACCGAGGAGTTTCACGTCGAGTTCGCCCTTGTCGA
Source organism: Fibrobacter sp. UWB13 (assembly GCF_900177805.1). Taxonomy (NCBI): domain Bacteria; kingdom Pseudomonadati; phylum Fibrobacterota; class Fibrobacteria; order Fibrobacterales; family Fibrobacteraceae; genus Fibrobacter; species Fibrobacter sp. UWB13. The sequence continues at coordinate 103,548 of NZ_FXAX01000005.1, forward strand.
GGTAAGTCTTGTTGAGGTCGGTAATTTCAAGTTCGCCGCGAGCGCTCGGTTTTTGCACCTTGGCAAATCCAGCCACGCGGTTGTCATAGAAATAAAGACCCGTAATAGCGTAATTGCTCTTCGGTTCCTTCGGCTTTTCTTCAACAGAAATCACCTTGCCATTATCGTCAAATTCCACAACGCCAAAACGTTCCGGGTCTTCGACGTAGTAGCCAAATACGCTCGCACGGCCATTTTCTTCGGCGTTCTTGACGGCTGCCTTCAAAAGCTGACTGAAACCGTTTCCGTAGAAGATGTTATCGCCAAGCACCATGGCGCAGCAATCGTTACCGATAAATTCTTCGCCCAAAATGAAAGCCTGGGCAAGTCCATCCGGGCTCGGCTGTACCTTATAGCTCAAGTTGAGACCCATAGCAGAGCCGTCACCGAGCAAACGTTCAAAGTTCGGCAAATCTGTCGGTGTAGAGATAATGAGAATGTCACGAATGCCCGCCAACATCAAAGTCGAAAGCGGGTAATAAATCATCGGCTTATCATAGACCGGCAAAAGTTGCTTCGATGTGACCATCGTAAGCGGATACAGACGTGTGCCGGAGCCCCCAGCGAGTACAATTCCTTTCATAACAATTCTCCTATGTTTTCGAAAATAGAAAACTTCTTACGAAAGATTTTTCAAAAAGTTATTTTTAGCACATTATGGCAGAGCAAAACAAGCGAATTCTCAAAGATTTTTTGAACGAACTGATTGAAAAGTTCAACGGACACCGTTCCGATATTTCGTCTGAAGACGTTTTGGAACAATTTATGGCGTGGGCCGAAGCCCGCGGGACTACGTTGTACCCAGCGCAAGAAGAAGCCATTTTGGAACTTTTAGACGGCAAGAACGTTATCCTCAACACGCCGACCGGCAGTGGAAAATCCATGGTCGCACTTGCTCTGCATTTTGACAGTCTTGTGCACAACCGCCGAAGCGTTTACACCTGCCCCATCAAGGCGCTCGTGAACGAAAAATGGATGGCGCTCTGTAAGGAATTTGGCGCCGAGAACGTCGGGCTTTCGACTGGCGATGCAACCGTCAACCGCGACGCCCCCATCATCTGCTGCACGGCAGAAATTCTTTCAAACATGGCGCTCTGCGAAGGCGAAACGCTTACCATCACAGACATCGTGATGGACGAGTTCCATTATTACAGCGACAAGGAACGTGGAGTCGCCTGGCAAGTTCCGCTTTTGACACTCCCGCAATCGAGATTCCTCTTGATGAGTGCCACCGTTGGCGCTACGGAATTTTTCGAACGCGATATGACCAAGCACACTGGCCGCGAGTCCGTGACCGTCCGCTCCACGCAACGTCCGGTGCCACTCGACTTTAGCTATAGCACCACCGAAATTTCGACCGAAGTGCAAAAGCTCGTGAACGAAGGCAAGGCTCCAGTTTACGTTGTGCACTTCACACAGGCGGCTGCGGCAAGCAATGCACAGAACTTTATGAGTCTTGACCTCTGCACCAAGGAAGAAAAAGTCAAGATTAACGAAGCGATAAAGGAAGTTCGATTCTCCAGCCCGTATGGCCCGGACGTCAAACGTTGGCTCAAGCAGGGCATTGGGCTTCACCACGCGGGACTTTTGCCGAAGTACCGCATTCTCTGCGAAAAGCTCGCCCAACAGGGTTTGCTCAAGGTCATTTGCGGCACAGACACGCTTGGCGTGGGCGTGAACGTACCGATTCGCACAGTCCTTTTCACGCAGCTCTGCAAGTACAGCGGTGATAAGACCGCCATTTTGACCGCTCGAGATTTCCACCAGATTGCAGGCCGCGCAGGCCGTAAAGGGTTCGACAATGTCGGCTACGTTGTCGCACAAGCGCCAGAGCATGTCATTGAAAATCTGAAACTCGAAGCGAAGTCGCGTACGACAGGCAAAAAATTTCAGAAGAGGAAACCGCCTGAACATGGTTACATTCCGTTTGACGAAAACACGTTCAAGCGTTTGATTGAATCCGCACCGGAACCGCTGACATCAAGCTTCCAGGTAAACCACGGAATGCTTTTGAACATCTTGAGCCGCCCGACGGACGGTTGCCGCGCTATGCGAGCACTCCTCAAGGATTGCCATGAAAGTGCCGCAAGCAAAAAGCAATTGCAGCACCGCGCCTTTTTGCTGTTCAGGAGTCTCGTCGAGAAAAAGATTATCGAATTCGTGCCCGCCGTTGCCGAAGGTTACAGCCACTTGCGCGTGAACATGAACTTGCAAGACGACTTCTCAATGAACCAGCCGCTATCGCTGTACTTACTTGACACGCTCCCGAAGCTCGACAAGGATTCGCCGGAATACGCGCTTGATGTGATAACCTTGTGCGAAAGCATCCTCGAAAATCCCGATGCGATTTTGCGCATCCAGCAGAGCAAGGCTCGCGATGCCCGCATGAACGAACTCAAAGCGCAAGGCATGGAATACAACCAGCGCCTCGAAGAGCTTGAAAAAGTCGAATACCCGAAACCGCTGCGTGATTTTATTTACGACACGTTCGATGCTTTTGCCGACATTCACCCGTGGGTGGACGAAAACATTGAACCCAAGTCCATTGTGCGCGAGATGTTCGAGAATTTCACGACGTTTAGCGGTTACGTGAAGCAGTACAATTTACAGCGCATGGAAGCGATTTTGCTCCGCCACTTGAACGGCGTTTACAAAGTACTTTCGCAGACTGTGCCTGACGGCTACAAGAACGAAGAACTCCTGGAAATGCAGGACTACCTCGGCGAAATGATCCGCCGCGTGGACTCCAGTTTGCTCGAAGAATGGGAAAAGATGGCGCACCCGGAAGATTACCAGAAGCGTTTGGACGAAGGCGCTTCCGAAGACGAAGTCGAAAAGGCTTTCGGTGCAGACAAGGCTGCCGCGGACATTACCTACGACAAGAAGCGATTCCTCAACATGGTTCGCCAGCGCATTTTCCAGATTATGATGAGTTTGCAAAAGCAGGACTTTTCGGATGTTCTGGACAGCCTCGCCGACGACCTTGCCGAAGGCGAACTTTTGGCGGATGATGAAGGTACCCCGTGGACAGAAAAACGGCTCATCGAAACGATGGCCGCCTACACTGCCGAGCATCACAAGTTCCGCATGGACGTGGAAGGCCGAGCACTCAGCCATACCATCGTCACGTACGAAGGGAACATTATGCAGATACAGCAAATGCTCCAGGACGAAGAAGGATTCAACGACTGGAGCATTGATTTCACGGTCAATCTCGACGAAAGCCGAGAAGCAGGAATGCCATTGTTAAAGCTTGTTAGAATCGGCGAAGTTTAAAACACAGTCATGCCCGCGAAAGCGGGCATCTCCGTTTTAAGCGAAGTTTAAGTTTAAGCCTCGCCGGCGAACTCAAAGCCAGCTTCTTCGACAGCGGTCTTTAAAGAGTCAATGTCGATATCATCATCGTCGTGCCATTCCACGTGCAACGATTTGCTCGCGACATCGGCTTCAGCAAATACAACTCCATCGAGCGGGCGAACCGCCTTTTCGACGCACGCCTTGCAGTGGCTGCAATTCATGCCGTTCACACGATACGTTTTAGAGACAGGTTCGGAATGCACCAAGGTCGCTGAGCCTGCCGAAGCGCTGTGATGATGGTCATGTTCGCCGTGTTCATGGCATCCACAAGATTCGCCGCATTCGCAATGGTCATGATCGTGATCATCCTCGCAAGAGTCAGCGCACTTGCAAGAATCTCCGCAACCGCAACCACAGCCGCAATGACCGTCACAGCCCTTGTGCGCAAACTTTGCATACAACATGAATGCAGCCAAGAGTCCAGCGCAAACGTAATCGAACACGCCTAAAGCCTCGTGCCCATGACAATCCGCAGCACCTTGCGGGAGCATCGCCGAGAGGAACGTATCCATAAAGAACGTATCGACGATAAAGCCAAAGAACATCGCGCCAAACGCAATCGAGAACAAGTAAGCTGCGAGCGTGCGCTTGCCAAAAGCCTTACCGACCACAAGCATCGAAGCGATACTCGTTGCAGGTCCAGCCATCAAAAGCACAAGAGCCGCCCCCGGAGTAATTCCCTTTGCCACAAGGGCGAGCGCAAGCGGAATAGAACCCGTGGCGCACGTGTACATCGGCATTGCCAAAAGCAGCACGCAGACCATGCAGAGAATCGGGTATTCACGCAATGCAAGGAACAGTTCATTCGGGACAAATGCAGAAATCAACGCACCAAGCACAAGACCGATCATGAGCCACTTGCTCACATCGCCCACCATATTCACAAGGCCATAGCGGAACGTTTCTTTAATCTTTCCCGTGAAGGTCCCTGAGCCTGCCGAAGGGCCGCCGCATTCACAGTGTTCATGGTCATCTTCACAGCAACAACCGCAATGTTCGTGTTCATGATGATGGTCGCCACTTTCGCAATGTTCATCGTGATCATGATAGTGTTCATGATGATGTTCATGTTTTGCCGAATCGCCATGCGCACCCACAGCCGCATTCCCAGCAGATTCGTTACGATCCGTTTCTCCGCGAGTTGCAAAGTTCGTCAAAACACCGCCAAACAAAGCCGTTACAAACGCTGCCACCGGACGCAAAATAGCGAACGGGAGTCCCAACAGCGAATACGTTGCCAAGATGGAATCCACTCCCGTCGCAGGAGTCGAAATCAAGAAGCTCACGCTAGCGCCCTTGCTTGCGCCTTCCTTGCGAATTGCAATCGAAGTCGGAATCACGCCGCAACTACAAATCGGAAGCGGGACCCCAAAAATTGCCGCCCAAAGCACCGATGCAAAATTCGACTTTGCAATTTTAGGCACGTACAAATGATTCGGTACCCAGACATGCAAAATTCCAGCGAGCAAAAAGCCTAGCAGCAAAAACGGAGCCATCTCCGAAAAAAGCGTGATAAATTCCCAGACAAAATCAGTAACCAAGTTCATTTTTAGACCTTCTTCTTATGCAAAATGTGAGCAAGACCCGTATTGAAAATCTCGCCAATGTGCTCATCATCGAGCGAGTAATAAATCTTACGACCGTCACGAGTCGGCTTCACAAGATTCGCCGTGCGCAAAATTCGCAACTGGTGGCTCACCACGGACTGTTCAAGGTTCAACTTTTCGGCAATGGCACTCACAGACATCTCGCCCGAAAGCAACAAATGAATCACGCGAATGCGCGTCGTATCGCCAAAGAACTTGAAAAACTCCGACAGTTCGAATAGCGTATCGATCGAAATATTTTGCGTATTCGGTTCTTTATGCATATTTATACCCGTTTTAATAGTTTAAATATATGAACAACAATTCATATATACATATTTTCATTTAACACGGCAAGGTATCATTCCATAAAAAATGGCTCCTTAACGACGATTCCGCCCAATTACGCAAAGTCTTCTTTATTATATTTTCATTACAAGTTAGGGGTTAATCACCAGGATTGCCTCAAAAAGGAGATTTTATGAAGAAATTTGCAACAGTCATTTTGACAGCTCTTTGCGCTACGGCTATCGCAACCGCACAACCGATTGACCAGCCCATTGAAAACGCACCGCAAGCAGTTTCAACGCAAGCAACCCCGGCTCAAACAGCCGCCCCACAAGCTGTAGCTACAGAAGCTCAAGCTAACGAGGCAATGCCAATCGACGAACAACAACAAACATATTCCGTCCAGAAAAAAGCCCCCATCGGTTTTGGCGCACGAGTCGCCTTCATTTACGGTAATTTCTGGGGATTCGAAGACCTTTCCGACGGTCTTGAAGAACCTACCGGCTTTGGCGGTGAATTCGGCGTTGCCACCCGTTTCAACATCGTAAAAGGACTCCAGTTCGCTCCTGAAATTTTGTTCCGCTTTTTCAACCTTAGCCATGACGACGACGATGTTGAAAGATGCTACAACCAGATGTTCCTTGATTTGTCTCTTTACATTCGCGGAATTATCGGCGGAGGTTTCTTCCTTGAAGTCGGTCCTCAGTTATCCATCAACACAAGCAGCGATTACTCCATTGACGGCGTAGACAACGAATTTGAAAAAATCACACAATCCACCGCTGAATTCGGTCTCAATTTCGGTTTAGGTTATTACGTCTTGGAAAACTTAAGCGTTAGCTTCCGTTGGTACATGGGATTTACCGAAGTATTCCCCGATGTAAAGTACTACTTTGACGACAACTTCAAGCCTGGTAAAGACCAAAACGGCAGCTGGTCCACGATCAACTTGAAGGGCGCCCACACGATGATGTTCAAGTTCGGCGCAACCTACTGGTTCATTTAATCTAAATGCGTTCGCACCAGTCCTTAAATTTGCAACCGGTTCTTTCGACCGAAGGCATGCGTAATCTCGACGCAGCGTCAAAAGAATTTTTGGCAAAAAAGACTACGAGCGAACCTTCAGAAGAAGACGTTATCCAAAGCGGATACACGTTAATGCAAGAAGCAGGGCTTGCGCTATTCAAGTTTATTCAAAACAAAATAGTCGAAATCCCTGCCCGTCACCACGTAAAGACCGTTGTCATTTTTATTGGAGGCGGAAACAACGGAGGCGACGGTCTCGTACTTGCCAAGCATCTTTTGCAGGCAGGGATTCATAGCCCAGTCTTTAGCCTCGCGCCCAAAAGTAAATTCAAAAACGAAGCCAAACTAGCGCTTGACGATTTTCTACAGGCAGGCGGTATTTTCGTCAGTTCCGCGTCACTTACCAAAAACGAAAGCTTCGCTATCCGCTTTTTGCGAGAAGATATTCAGCTTATCGTCGACTGCATGCTCGGAAACGGCGCCAAGGGAGAGCTTCGCCCCGATTTTGCAGAAACTGTACGAATCATAAACGAGAGCGGAACTCCCGTCATTGCCGCAGACGCACCCACAGGTTACGACTCCTCTATGCACATTTGCAACAACATTTGCATTCATGCAAGCGATACAATGTTGTTCGGATTTCCGCGTTTAGACGCTTACGTAAAAGAAGGTGGACCTGCATTTGGGAAAGCTGTTGTAGCCAAGCTCAACTACCCCAGCGAAGTCGTCCAGCAATTTGACGAAAAGAATTACCTCGTCACAGAAGATTATATTCCGCAGCTTTTGCCCAAGCGAAATGAATGGGGCGACAAGCGCCGTCAAGGAACAGCATTTATTATCGCGGGTTCCAAGGACATGCCGGGCGCAGCAGCGCTTTGCACAGAGGCAGCGCTTCGCAGTGGAGCTGGACTTGTAACACTCGCAACGACCGAAGCTATTGCGCCGATTATCCAAGCAAAACTTTCTGAACCCGTTTTTTGCAGTCTCGACGATTTCGGCAAAGACACAGTGCACCGCGGAACGCTACGGCAAGAAAACATTTCAACGTTATTGGATCGCGCAAAACACGCAAGCGCAATCGCCATTGGCCCAGGCCTTTCAACAAACTTCGGCACGGTTGAAGCAGTCCTCGCATTACTCCCGCAGTTCAAGGTTCCAACAGTCATTGACGCCGATGCTTTAAATGCAATCGCAATGATAGACGATGCAGAACCTAGATGCGGCATGGTATTTCATGACGAGAAAGCGACTATTCAGGCCGTTACCGAATACCTGCACAATTTGCAAGCGCCCGCTATTTTGACGCCTCACGTGCGAGAATTTGCAAGACTCTTCGGCGCTCTTCCGAATAGTAGCATGGCCATTCCGAGCCGTTTAAGAGAAATCGCCACAAGCACAAATAAAGTCATTCTGCTAAAAGGCGCACCAACATACATTGCAGCTCCTGATGGCAACGTTTATATCATTCCTGTCGCGAATTCCGGCATGGCAAAGGGCGGCAGCGGAGATGTACTTTCGGGAATCATCGTCGCACTCCTCGCACAAGGTTTGGCAACTCCCGAAGCAGCCGTACTCGGCGCACTTTTGCACCAGAAAGCAGGTCGCATAACACGCGAAGAACTCGGCGCATTCAGCATGCTCCCAAGCGACATCATCAAGAACTTGCACAAAGCGTTTTAATTTCTTTTTCCTCGCCTCGGCTCTTTTTTGCAAATTGCTACATTCCCTAGCATGGCAGAAAAGACTTTATTACTTCTCGATTCTTTCGCACTCGCGTTCCGCATGTTCTACGCTTACAGCCAGAACCCGCTCGTCAACAGCAAGGGTGAAGAAGTTTCCATGATGCACGGCTACTGGGGTGCAGTCCTCCGCATTTTGGCTAAACACAAGCCCACACATTTTGCGATTGCCCGCGATGTCGCGCACACCAAGACTTTCCGCCACGAACTTTACCCAGACTACAAGGCGAATCGCGGCCCGATGCCCGACGAAATGGCGGCACAGATGCCGCTTCTCTGCGAATCCTTGGAAGCAAGCGGCATCCCGCTTTTGTCAGAACCGGGCTACGAAGCTGACGACGTGATGGCAAGCGCCGCCGAAGCCGCCGTCAACGCAGGTTTTGACCACGTCGTGATTATCAGTAAAGACAAGGACATGTCGCAAATCGTAACCGACAAGATCCACCTTTTCCATTTGGAAAAGGGCGCAGACGGCATCGATTTTGGACCGCAACAAGTCCTTGAGAAATACGGCATTCCGCCTGAAAAAATCCGCGACTATCTAGCCCTCATGGGCGACTCGAGCGATAACGTTCCGGGCGTTCCGAAGGTCGGCCCGAAAACCGCCATCCAGCTGCTGACTGAATATGGCGACATGGACAACATTTACGCAAACATCGACAACATCAAAAAGAAAGGTTTGCACGACAACCTCGCGAACAACAAGGAACAAGCGTTCCTCAGCCGCGAACTTGTGACGCTACAGACAAAGCGCGCCTACCACGGCAACCTCGACGCCCTTGAATTCTGCGGCATCCACAGCGACACGCTCGAAGGCATTTTCAGGGAACACGAAATCAACAGCCTCATTCGATTACTCGAAAATGTTCCGAGCAAGACAGGATTTGTGCGCAAAGACGATTCCGACGACTCCGCGGCAGGTTCCGAGAGCAACGGCACCTCCGATGATTCATCCGGCGACTCTAGCATCAGCAAAGTCGTAAAAGCAAGCTTCCCGGTAGACCTCCCGCCCACTTACATCTGCGTTGATAACGAAGAAACCTTCGAACAGATGAAAAAGGAATTTGACGAAGCGACCGAAATCGGTATAGACACCGAAACCGACGGACTTGACCCGATGCAATGCAACATTGTCGGGCTTTGCCTTGCCGCAGCCGCAAAAGATGGAAGCGTTCCTAAAGGCTATTACGTCCCGCTCGGCCATACCGACGATATCGGGTTCCCGTACCCCGCCGGCAAGGGCGGAAACTTCGACTTCAACGCCACCAAGAAATGGTTCGTTGAATTTTGGAACGATTCGAAGCGTTCACTCGTTTTCCACAATGCCAAATTCGACTTGCACGTTCTCGCCCGCACCTTCGGACTCACGCAAAAGCAAATCGACTCCGCAAACATTATCGACACGCTCATCGCCGCATGGATGCTATCGCCCGGCCAAACCGGGCTCGGCCTCGACAATCAGGTGATGCAGCTTTTGCAGCACGAGATGATTCCGATCGAGAACCTCATCGGACGCGGCAAGAACCAAATCACGTTCAACCGCACGCCCATCAAGGACGCCACCGAATACGGCGCCGAAGACGCCGTCTACACGCTCCGCCTCTGGGCTCCGCTCCGCGCCAAGCTCCAGAAGTACGACTACGAAAAGTACTTTTTCAGCCAGGAAATGCCACTCCTCAAGGTCCTTTACCAGATGGAAGGCGTTGGCGCATTCGTCGACACGAAGATTCTCAAGAAATTGCAGACCGATTTGGAACACCGCATCGAAAAGCTCGAAAAAGAAATCTGCGACATGGCGGGTTGCGAATTCAACATCGGCTCGCCCAAGCAGCTCGGCGAAGTGCTCTTTGACACGCTCGGCCTCCCCGAAATCAAGAAGCGCAGCACCGATGCCGCCGTCCTCGAAGAACTCAGCTTCCGCAGCGCGCACCCGATTGTTTTCGCCGTCATCGAGTACCGCGAACTCAAGAAGATGCAGAGCACCTACGTTTCCGTGCTCCCGACACTTGTGAATCCGGATACCAAGCGCATCCACACGAGCTTTATCCAGTGGGGTACCGCGACAGGCCGCCTTTCGAGCCGCGACCCGAACTTGCAAAACATCCCCGTCCGCAGCGATCTCGGCAAGCAAATCCGCGCCGCATTCGTTCCGCAGAACCCGAACAATGTGATTCTCGCGGTGGACTACTCGCAAATTGAACTCCGCATGCTCGCCCACCTGAGCGGAGATGAAGCGCTCATCGAAAGCTACAAGGAAGGCATCGACATCCACGCCCGCACTGCTGCCGCCATCAACCGCGTAAGCCTCGAAGACGTGACCGCCGACATGCGCCGCGACGCAAAGGTCGTGAATTTTGGCGTGCTCTACGGCATGACCGCCTTCCGCCTCTCCCGCGACCTGAAAATCCCGATGGCACAGGCCAAGAGCTTTATCGACGGCTACTTCGAAATGTACCAGGGCGTGCAAAAGTTCATCGACGACACCAAGGCCGCCGCCCACCGAGACGGCTACGTCGAAACGCTCTCCGGACGCCGCCGCTACATCGCAGGCATCGACAGCTCCGACCGCATGGAATCGCAAATGGCCGAACGCATGGCCGTGAACACCCCCGTGCAAGGGAGCGCCGCCGACCTCATCAAGATTGCCATGATCCGCATCCAAAAGCGCATCAACGACGAGAACCTCCCGCTCCGCATGATGCTCCAGGTGCATGACGAACTCGTGTTCGAGTGCCCGAAGGACCAGGTCGAAGAGCTTTCTGCCATGGTCAAGTCCGAAATGGAAGGCGCCATGGAACTTAAAGTTCCGCTCGTCGCCAGCGTCGGATTCGGCAAAAATTGGCTCGAAGCACACTAAAGACCGCTCGGCTCCCGCGCAGCCCCAAATGTTCTCAAAAAAAGTTCTCAAACGAATGTGATTTTAGCCACGTTTGTTCTTACAAACATGTTATTTATTTCTATGTAAATAATTTTTCGGTTGCGTTCGCAGCCTTTTTCATATATATTAAAAGCCATACAACGGGTGTATTCTTGAGTGTATGAGAAAAGGGATGTTTGAGATTGGGCAAAAACGCTCGAAAATGTTCTCAAAAAATTTCTAAAATCGCTAAAATTTCACAAAATAAGGCACCCAATCACAAGTCTCAACAAGGAGTCTTAGACATGAGATTGAATACCTTTGGCATCGCATGCAGCTCGCTTCTCATGGCAGCATCAGCATTCGCCGCCCTCCCCAAGGCAACCGCATTGGTCGAACCGATGGGCATGGGTTATAATATCGGCAACACCATGGAAGTGCCGGAAAATCCGACAGCATGGGGCAACCCGCTCCCGACCGCAGGCTACATCAAGGCCATCAAGGCAGCCGGTTTCAACACCGTGCGTATTCCTTGTGCCTGGTATTCTCATTCTGACGCTCTTACCCAAGACATCGCTGCAAACGGCGGTACCGCAGACAACAGCAACTACACCCACGTAAGCAAGGCCGCCAACTTTACCACACCGACTATTGACGCCGCTTGGCTCAAGCAGGTGAAGGACGTGGTGGACATGGTCATTGCCGAAGGCATGTACGTCGTCTTGAACTCTCACTGGGACGAAGGCTGGCTCGAAGACCGCGTTTACGAAGGCACCGCCAATCCGCGTAGCGGTTCCGGCAACATTGCCAACTCCTCCGCAACAGTCAAGGCACGCCAGGCTGCATTCTGGTATCAGATTGCAACATACTTCAAGGACTACGATGAGCACCTTCTCTTCGCAGGCGCCAACGAACCGGGCGTGAACGACCCGTGGGGTTCCAGCGGCCAGTGGGCGTTCGACAACTCCCGTATGCAGATTTTGAAGGGCTACTACGACGCATTCATCACTTCCGTTCGTAGCGCAGGCGGCAACAACGACACCCGCACCTTGATTGTGCAGGCTCCGCGTACCGAAATGGACAATGCTCCGATGCTCAGCACAAGCTGGCCGACCGACCCGGCTGGCGAAGGTTACATGATGGCCGAAGTCCACTACTACCCGTATCAGTACTCTCTCATGACCGCTGACGAAGATTGGGGCAAGCAGTTCTATTATTATACTGGTCTTCACAGCACGACCGATACAGAACACAACATGGGTTGGAACGTTTACAGCAAGAGCATCGACAATTCCGCTCTCGGCACTCCGAACCAGATTGCAAAGGCTTTCGGCGAACTCAAGACGATGTTCTGCGACAAGGGCATTCCTGTGATTATCGGCGAACTCGGTGCCATCAAGCGCACCGGTCAGATTACCGATGCCGCCAACCTCAAGCTCCACTTACAGGGCCGCGCCCTCTTCTACGGCGAAGTTGCCAAGAACGCTAAGGCAAACGGCATTGTTCCTTACGTTTGGGACACCGGCGCAGAAAACGACGGTAACATGACCATCATCACCCGTCAGAAGGGCACCTACTCCATTCTCGACCCGGATGTTTTGAACGCTATGCAAAAGGCATACGGCATGGAAGGCAACAACAAGAGCAACCTCGACAGCTTGGTTAAGGAAAACGAAGTTCCGGAAACCGCTGGCGGCAAGGCTGCCGAAATCACTTACAAGAGCGTAACATCCGACTCTAGCGAAACCGGCACTCTCCGCATCAACCTCTCCGGCACCGCCAAGGATCTTTCCAAGTACGTCGGTCTCGAAATTCGCATGAAGGGCTCCGTCGTTTCTGCAGGTCCTTGCACCAACGCCGCCAAGGATTGCGGCGAATACGGCTGGACTTCTATGGACCTCTTCATGATGACCGGCGGTTCATGGGCATGGTTTGACGCATCTCTCATGGCTCAAGCCGACAAGGAACTCGAAGAAAACTTCACGACATTCCAAGTCAAGTGGACCGACTTCCGTACTGAACCCACGGATCTCAACTCTGCAAACGCCATCGGTCTCAACCTCTATGGCACGCAAGTTTCTGGAACCATCACTATCGACTACATCAAGGGCATCAAGGCTGACGGTACAACTGAAATCATCGAAGACTTCGACAAGAAACCTTCTACCGAAGGCACCGCATCCGGCAAGGTTGTCGCCATCAGCGGTTCCACTGGAATCTGCATGCCGCACACCGCTACAGCACCGAAGATGCTCGTCAATGTGCAGCCGGGTTCTGTTTACGCCACATTCAACGCAAGCAAGGCCACTCGCGCAACCGCAATGCTCATGAATTCCATGGGCCAGGTCATCGCTCAAAAGAGCTTCGACACACACGCTGGCGCAAACGAAGTCCAGCTGAGCACAAGCGCACGCGGCGCTGCAGTCCTCATCGTCAAGATGGGCAGCCAGAAGAGCGTCAAGCAGATCAAGCTCCGCTAACTTAAAACCCCTTGCATGTTGGAGTGTTTACTGCAAGGGAATAACAGAGAGACCTATCTCCTGTTGTTTAGGGAAAGGGCCCGGCAATCGCCGAGCCCTTTTTTCTTTCCTCCTAACAACAAGACTAGAAATAGTACGATGAGATAGTTCTGATATTCAGGACTAAATCTCTATCATCCGGTGACTGCACTACAAACCTTACCGCAGACAAATGCTTTGAGGCAAATTCGCCAACAGTTCCTTCCAAATCATTCGAAGCGTCCTGTCCAGCAGGAAGTTCAAAATCACTCCAGCGGACACACTTTTCTCTCTCCGTTTCAGGCAAAAGAACATACGGTTTACTTCCAAGCACTACATTTAGCGAATCACCCATATCAAGCTCAACCTTTACAGAAACTTGAGTGAAATAAGCCAAGCACATGCCGCCCCAATTCGAGACATCTACAGGCACCGGGGTACTAGTGCTATCTTGATCCAGTTCAGTTCCTTCTCCAGCCAAGTTGAAACCAAACACAACATACGGATCACCAGCCATCGTTCCGCGTCTCAAATCCATACTACGGCATACTCCGAGACAATCGTCTACTAGCAATTCCAAAGTATCAGCATTCGTTCTACCAGAGTATTGTACAAAACTTTCCGACACAGATGAATTTCCACCCTTTTCAGCATCCGTTTCCACGAACCAAATACCATTAGCAGCGACATTTGCAGGCCAACTGTCACCACCAACATACAAGTCAGTACGGACTCGGGGCATTCCAAAAGTCGCACTCATGAGGTCGCCTTCACACATTTTCGAGCCCTTGCCCTCGCTTATACAGATAGGCAAATCCGTATTGCTCTTAAACTCTCTGAAGACACTCCCAATTGCGCCAATTCCAAAATTGTAGTTGCCCTCATCTGATTGAATTTTAAACTTCACGCCGACCAACCGCAGCGAAGCTTGTTCTCCCACATGCGATTTCCACTCATCTTCACTTTCCAAAGTATCAGCATTAGGATTGCGTTTATATTCTTTCAAGACCGCAGGCACATTTTCGAGCCCTTCCGGCAAACGGAAATCATTCCACGAAAGACAAGATTTTTCGATTGTCAAAGACTTGGAAAGTTTAGCAGCGGGCAAGTTATACTCCAAAAGCTCATTCAGATAATCGGGTAAAACAAGTTCTACCGAAATATCCGCCTCTGAATAATATTCCACACAAATTCCCCGCCAGTTCCAAACATCCACATATGTCGGGTTTCCTGCTTGATCCTTGGCAAGATTAAAGCCAACAGACACCGCAGGGAGATTTTCTGACGATCCTTTTTTCAAAGAGGCTCTACCACAAAGTCCTTTGCAAAATTCCACAACGCCAGCCAAAGAACTGTCTTCACCAAGCGAAACCGGCCAAACAATAGACGATTCTCCACCACGGGCTACATCCGTTTCCAAGAACCATCGACCGTCCTGCTCCATAGGCCTATACGAGTTCGCAGCTATTTTATCCTCTTCATAGACCGTATAAAGCAAAGACGGAACATTGTCTTTATCTTTCAGCGGGGTCCAAAGGCTACCATCACCCCCTTCTAACGTAAGCCAACTAGAAGGACTCGCTATCTGAGAGCTAGATGACGATTCCGGAATTTCGGCCACAGAGCTAGACGAAATATCCAGGCACCACGCATTCAACAGGTTTTGCGCCTTCGTTTCGACACGCTTGACATTGAACTTATATTCACCGGAATCGGCCTGTATTCTAAACTTTAACCCAACAAGCTGACTTGCCGATTTTTCGCCAAATTCTTCCCAGCCAACACATTTCGTTATTTCATTTCCATTATTAGACTTCGCTAGCGTTACAGACGGAAGTTCATCGCCAAGCACACGTCCAAGCGAGTCTCCCAAATCAAGCACAAGCAACGGATCCGCTTCAGACGTATACGTCATGCAAACACCATCCCAATTCAACGCATTGACAGGAACGGGTTTTCCATTTTTGTCTTTCGCAATCGCAAAACCAACGCCAGCAAACGGACTATCTGCCATCGAGCCTTTTTTCAAGACAGCCTTCCCGCACACGCCCTGACAGGACTCAATAACCGGAGACAGCGAGTCCACCCCACCAGCTAAATTCTGAGGCCATGAGATATACGACACGCCTCCTTTTTCAGCATCGCTATACGATTCCCAATACCAATGTCCATCGGCATCGACATCACTGGGCAAAGCTAGCACACTTGCCGCAAACCGGACTCGATAATCGCCTCTCAGCGGGTCCCACAAGACTCCGCCATCGGCTTGAACCGTATTCGGCTCAATCGACGTTCCTGATAAATTTTCTTCGGAGCACGCCATTGCAAGCATTGCAGCCCCGCATGCCATATAAATTTTCTTGTTCATCTCATTCCTCCTCTTTTTTCGCCACTTCTTTCGAAAGCGGGAATAGTTGTAAATTCAATCTGTAAACTTGAGTGATATCATTGCATTCGTCAGCAATCGCCGTGATTTTCTTGCGGCATTCCTCAAGTTCGAGCACGATGCGTTCATAAGCTTCACGGTCTATGCCCATCGTAATTCCCGTAACGTTTCGCACGTCCGGTGTAAAGCGATTCAGAGAATCCACCGCCAAGTTGCCCATCGCACGGTGCATCGAACGAATTGCCAAAGGCAAGCCCTCTTTGGAGCCTTCCACGGACTTTTCCGTTTGCACATAAACGTTTTCTTGAACCTGCTTAAGGAACCCAGCGCGTTCAAGAAATTGCAACGACCTGCGGACATCTAGCGCCGAAACATCTTGAGCACACGCTTTTGCAATATCGCCCGGCATGGCTCCCGGCATCAAAGGCGCCAATTCGCGCACCACCGGATTTTTCCAAGTATCGTAATACTCGAAAGCATCCTTATCAATAATGCGAACCTTATGATCGAGCGCAATCGAATGCATTTGTTCTAAGAACTTTTTCTTAGCCTCATCCGTTTTGGCGTTACCAAACTGGACCATCGCCTCGAAATAAGTGACCTCATGACCAACAAGACCTATAGCCTTAGCGACACGGCCCATGGTCACTTTGCTAAGGTTTGTCTTTCCACCGCAAACGTCCTTGAGATACGATGGCGAAACGAAACCCGCAATTTTGGCAAACTCACGCCAAGAAAACGCCGAAGTGCGCTTGCGTTCCTCGTAGTAGTCGCTCAGAAAAGTGTGATAATCTTGGTATTCAATTATTGGTTTCATATAAAAAAATATAAGTTCACTTATTCACAAAGTCAATAATTTAGAGTACATTTTCTTTTATTTTTATAAAATTTTAGCATTTTTACAAAGACATAAAACAATATTTTAAGCCATATAGTACACCCCGTACTGTATATGAAAAAACGCCGCAGTTTTACCTACGGCGCTCTTAAAATTGACGATTTTTTCAGTTACTGATCGGCAGGACCCGCTGCATAACCGCTCCCTGAATTATAAGCTGATATTGATTGCACGTTAAAATAATAGCCGCCTTCTTGGGGTTTATCCTGTAATCTAAACCTTACACCAACAAGCTGCTTAGCCGCCTTAACCCCTGTATCTTCTTTCCAACCGTAATCATCACCTTTAAACCAAGACGCTATTTTAAAGGAACTCCACGGAATGCATTTTATAGCATGCGCAAAAGCAGACTTCGGCAAACTTGCTGTAGGCACAGCACCATTCAACACCTTCATATTGATTGAATCACCCAAATCCAATTCTAGTGCAGGCGCAACATAAGACGTATAAACGATACAAATACCACCCCAGTTCGAAACATCAACAGGAACCGGATTGCCTGAGCTATCCCTCGCAAGCGTAAAGCCCACCGATACAAAAGGATGATACGTCAATGAGCCTTTATCCAAAACAGCCGTACCACAGATTCCTTGACAATATTCATTAACCGTAGCCATCGAATCCACACCATCTGAAAATTCCACCGGCCAAACGATAGAAGATTTCCCGCCATCCTCACTATCCGTTTCCATAATGCGCCAAGCACCATCAGCAACTACATTTTTCGGCCACGAAAATTCAGCACACGTCTCAACAGGAACACGCACACCGTCCTCCTCATCAGATCCATACCAATGCAACCCCCAGCATTCACTGGCAGAAGACTTTGCAAGCGAACTAGACGATGAATTGAATAGCAAACTAGAAGAAGAGTAGGCAAGCGAACTTGAAGAAACACCATCGCTAGATAAAAGCCCAAACGACGAACTTGAAGATCCAGGAACAGCGGAACTCGAGGATTCAACAACCGCTGAACTTGAGGACTCTACAATCGCAGAACTCGATAAACCTTCGACAAAAGAGCTTGAAGAGCCCACTAATACAGAACTAGACGAATCAAGTGCAACGGGTTGCGCCACAGCATTGGCACTACTATCATCAAAACAGGCCGTAAAGGCTAACGCCGTAAAAGCAGCCAAGCCACAATAAAAGTTCTTTTTCATCCTTCATCTCCTTTTATGCATAATATACACAAAAAGAGTACAAACGAATTAAACAAATTAAAAAATCGCCGCAGTTTTACCCACGGCGACTTTTAAAATGTTACGAGATGCGCCCGCACAATGGCGAGCGGGAATCGCGACTTACCAGATCTTGTCGAACTTCTTCTTGTTCTTTTCTTCGTCCTTCTTTTCCTGAACGATGGCGTCGATAACAGCAGCCACCGTGAGGTTAAAGATATCGTGGACAGAAGCGTCGGAGTCGGTGAAGTGAACCGGCTTGTTCAAGCCCATCTGCACAGGACCGATAGATTCGCCAACGCCCATTTCCAAGAGCATCTTGCAAGTGGTATTTGCAGAAGAGAGGCACGGGAAGATGAGCGTGTTGACGGTCTGGCCCTTGATCTTGTTGAACGGGTACTTCGTATCGCGAAGATCCTTGTCGAGAGCCACGTTCACCTGCATTTCGCCATCGAGAACGTAGTCCGGATACTGTTCGTGAATCGTCTTCACGGCTTCGCGGACCTTGTTCACGGTGCCACGAGCGGCTTCCTTGTCGCTACCGAAGTTTGCATAGCTGAGCATAGCCATCACCGGTTCGTGAGCGAAGAAGCGGACTGCGTCGTGCGTGAGCTTCACGATATCGACGAGCGTTTCTGCATCCGGGTCGCGGTTCACAAGCGTATCGGCCAAGAAGAACGTACCCTTCTTAGTGCTGAGGATATGCATAGCACCGAAGTGCTTGTATTCCGGACGGATACCGATAATTTCCTTAGCAAGTTCAATCGTTTCAGAGTACTTGGAATAGCCACCGGAAATGAGAGCATCGGCATCGCCGACCTTCACCATCATCATACCGAAGTGGTTCGGTTCGAACATATCGTCGCGGGCTTCTTCGAAGGTCACGCCATTGCGGCCGTTTTCTTCAGCATAAATTGCAGCGTAATTGCGGCGGCGTTCGAATTCTTCCGGAGAACGCGGGTTCACAATCTTGATGCCCGTGAGGTCGAGCTGTTCGCGCTGGGCGATCATCTGGATGCGTTCCGGGTTGCCAAGCATAATCGGGTGTGCAATGCCTTCGGCCTGAGCCTGGACAGCGGCCTTGAGCATGTTGAGGTTGCTTTCGGCAAACACGACGCGCTTCGGGTTGCTGCGGGCGGTATCGCTGAACTGACGGATGAGCTTGTTGTCATAACCCATCATGTCGCGGAGGCGATCATAGTAAGCGTCCCAATCCGTAATCGGCTTGCGGGCCACGCCACTTTCAATAGCGGCCTTGGCAACAGCGATAGAAACTTCCGTGAGGAGGCGCGGATCGAGCGGCTTCGGAATCAAGTATTCCTTGCCAAACGTGAAGCGCTGTGAGTTGTATGCAATGTTCACCACATCCGGAACCGGCTTGTGAGCGAGAGCGGCAATCGCGCGAACTGCAGCGTGCTTCATGTGTTCGTTAATCGTCGTTGCACGCACGTCGAGAGCGCCACGGAAGATGTACGGGAAACCGATAACGTTGTTCACCTGGTTCGGATAGTCGCTACGGCCCGTTGCAAAGATGAGGTCGCCACGGCTTGCCATGGCTTCTTCGTAGCTGATTTCCGGAGTCGGGTTTGCAAGAGCAAAGACAATCGGCTGGTCGGCCATGCTGCGGACCATTTCGCGAGTAAGGATGTTACCCTTGGAAAGGCCGACGAACACGTCTGCGCCCTTCATGGCATCTTCGAGCGTTTCGATATCGGTGCGTTCCGTTGCAAAGAAAGCCTTTGCTTCGGTGAGGCCCTTGCGGTCCTTGCGGATAACGCCCTTGCTATCGCACATCACAAGATTTTCTTTCTTGAGACCGAGAGACAGATAAAGTCTCGTGCAAGCGCAAGCGGCAGCGCCTGCGCCGTTCACAACCATCTTCACGTTGCGAATGCTCTTGCCTGCAACTTCGATTGCGTTCAAGAGGCCTGCAGAAGAAATGATAGCCGTACCGTGCTGGTCATCGTGCATCACCGGAATATCGAGTTCAGCCTTGAGCGTGTCTTCGATTTCAAAGCATTCCGGAGCCTTGATGTCTTCGAGGTTGATGCCACCAAACGTCGGGGCTATGCCCTTCACGATTTCGATAAACTTCTTCGGGTCCTTTTCGTTGATTTCGATGTCGAACACGTCAATGCCCGCATAAATCTTGAAAAGCAAGGCCTTGCCTTCCATCACCGGCTTACCAGCGAGTGCGCCAATATCGCCGAGACCAAGCACAGCCGTACCGTTACTAATCACAGCGACGAGGTTGCCCTTGCCCGTGTATTCGTAAGCGAGGTTCTGGTCTTTTTCGATTTCAAGACACGGTGAAGCCACGCCCGGCGTGTATGCAAGGCCCAAGTCCGTCTGCGTGCTGTGCGGCTTGGTAGGCACGATTTCGATCTTGCCTGGCTTGCCCATGGAATGGTATTGGAGAGCCATTTCCTTTAAGTCTTTTCCCATTTCGTTCTCCTGTGAGTCATAACATTATTTTCGCACGAAATTTAGAAAAATTTACACAACAATAAAAGGGTGCTAAAATTGCGTTTTTTGTTACATTTTTACCCAAATTTGCTATAGTTAAGCCGCAAATAAAACTTTTAGCTCCCATACGACGCGCGTATTACAAAAAATGAAACAAAATATCAAACAGACTGTTCTCGAAAACGGAATTACCATTCTAACGGATTACATGCCGCACGCCTATTCGGCAGCCGTCGGTGTTTGGGTCCCGCGCGGGAGTCGCCACGAAGCAAGCGATGAATTCGGGCTCAGCCATTTTTACGAGCACCTCGTTTTCAAGGGAACAGAGAACCGCACCGCACTCGAAATTGCACACGCCATCGAAGACCGCGGCGGAAATCTCGAAGCGTACACGACACGCCAGGAAACGGGCTTTTACGCACAAGTCGAAAGCAGCGACATGCCACTAGCCATCGACGTGATTTCGGACATGCTCATGCACCCGCGCTTCGACAAGAAAGAAATGGAAAAGGAGCGCCACGTCATCATCGAGGAAGTCCATAGCTACGATGACATTCCCGAAGAACTCGTGGGCGACATCTTCAACGCCATTCACTTTAAAGGCTGCGGACTCGCACACTCCATCACCGGGAACGTGAAGCAAGTCCAATCCCTCACGCGCAAGCAAATGCTCAAGTACGGACATCAAGTCACCGACGAAATCCCGCTTTATGTTTGCGCATCGGGCAAAGTCAAGCACGAAGAACTCGTAGAACTTTGTGCTAAAAAATTTGAACAAAAAAAGATTAACGGAATTACGCCCGAAGACATCTACACGCCGAATCAAGGCATCAAGATTGTACAGAAAAGTGACATCACGCAATCGAACCTTTTCTGGGGTTTAAGCTTTGACCGCTCGCAGATGAGCGATCGCGACCGCAGCGCATTCTCGCTTTTCAACGTGGCGATGGGTGCAGGCATGGCATCGCGCTTGTTCCAAAAAATCCGCGAAGACAAAGGTCTTGCCTACTCCGTGTACTCTACAGCAGACCTTTACAAGGATTGTGTAGACTGGGGCATTTCGCTTGCTACCGAACCGCACCAGCTCAAGACCGCCCTTGCGCTTTCCATCGCCGAAGTCAAAAAATTTCTGCGTCACGGGTTCATCAAGGATGAACTCGAACGCACCAAGACGAATATCCTCGGCGGACTCCACCTCGGTGCAGACAGTCCCGAAAAGCGCGTGATTCGCATGGCAGAACAGACGCTCCACCTCGGCGAGTTCCACACCATGGAATACGCCGAAAAGCAAATACGTTCCATTACCGAAGACGAAGTCCTCGCAACAGTCAACCGCCTACTCAGCACGGCAAAATATTCCATCGCTATAGTCGAACCCAAGAGCAAAAAGAAGACCGTCCTCGACGTGGATTTATTCTAAATTTATCATAGACTATACTTTATTTATACAAATAAGAGTTCTATGAAAAAATTCATTATAGCGATTGGTTTGGCGGCATTTACAGTAATCGGATGCGATAGTGGTTCATCATCTACAGAGCCAAATACTGACGACCCAGTTGTGGAATCTTCTTCTGCTAAGAGAAGTTCGTCGAGTTCGGTAAAATCGAATAAATCAAGTAGCAGTAGCGAAAAGAGGGAATCTTCGAGTAGTTCTTCCAATGGAAAGTCGAAGTCTAGTTCCAGCAAGACTGTTGCAAAATCCAGCAGCAGTCAGCAAAATGGGTCCGGATTCACCGTAAATGAAACCTGTACTGAATCGGGGGCCTGCGACGCCATGGTCAAGTCAGACATAAGTACATGGCATTTTGTCCGCAAAGACGACTTCGGCGATGACGCCGAATACACCTACAAAGCCGATGGCCGAGATTTGATTGTGACCATTAAGAGCGCTGACGGTTCTACAAGTTCCAATACATATACAATGTACAATATGGAATCCGAAGTTGGTGTAGAAATGGCATTCAACGCCGCGAAATCTACCTGCAATAGCGGCGATGGAAACAACAATGTGGTAAAGACCTGTGTGATTGACACCGTTTACTTGTCTAGTTCGTCCAGCTCGGATGGCTGGAGCTGGGATGTGCCGAAGGAACAACGCCTAAATCCAGAAATCGCCTACGGAACTATGACCGATCCTCGAGATAACAAAGAATACAAAACAATAAAGATAGGCAACCAGACCTGGATGGCGGAGAACTTGAATTACTATGACAAAGAAAACCCTAGTCTGAAGTCCAAGAGTTGGTGTCAAGGCAAGCCAAATGGAGACCATGACGCCAATGGAGAAAATGCAGCTACCTGCGAAGTGACAGGTCGCCTTTACTCTTGGGCAGCAGCAATCGACTCGGCAAAACTTTATACTGACAAGTCGCTCGATTGTGGAGACGGCAAGGAATGCATCTTGCCTGTGACCGTACAGGGAATCTGTCCTGACGGTTGGCATTTGCCAGACACCTCAGAATGGAGAACTCTATTCAACGCAGTAGGAGGTCAATCGATAGCAGGCAAGTTTCTCAAGTCGCAAACAGGCTGGATTAACAAAGGTAATGGCACAGACGCATTCGGCTTTTCCGCATTGCCCGCAGGCAGAAGGTATCTCTTTAAAAGTTTCGATGGTGACGACTACAACACTTTCAATTATGTCGGCGAAATTGCATTTTTTTGGACTTCCTCCGAGATGCACAATAAAGGATCCGCATACAGAATATATTTGAGCGATGATAGCGACTTTGCAAGCCGAGATTTCAGTGGTGCTAAATTAGGACATTCAATTCGTTGTCTCAAGGACGATTCTTCGTCATTTATCCCTCATGTAGAGCCCTGTAAGACCGAAGACGCGGATAATTGCAAGCATGGAACATTGACTGACTCCCGCGACGGACAGACTTACAAAACAGTCGTTATCGGCACTCAGACTTGGATGGCGGAAAATCTCAACTATGCGGTCACAGGCAGTCCCTATAACTACCATTATGGAGATTACACCTCTGATTCCACTAGCTGGTGCTATAAAAATGACGAAACCAACTGCACCAAGTACGGTCGCCTTTACAGATGGACTTCTATAATGGATAGCGCAGGCACATGGTCTACGAGCAGTAAGGGTTGCGGATTCCAAACAGAATGCAAGCAGACTTATCCAGTGCAAGGAGTTTGTCCCACCGGCTGGCATATACCCACGCTGGAAGAGTGGAACATTTTATTCACTGCAATCGGCGGAGCACCTACGGCGGGCAAGAAACTGAAATCAACTAATGGTTGGTCGGAAAATGGCAACGGCACGGATGATTACGGTTTTTCAGCGTTGCCAGCCGGCCTCAGAACGCGCTTTGGGTATTTCGAAAGCGAAGGCCGTAACGAGTATTTCTGGAGTTCTACGGAGGACGGCAGAAACGACGCGTATTATATTTATTTGAAGTCAAACTCTGACGAAGTGTATTGGACAGTAAAGAAGTTCCAATCATTAGACACCAAAAACAACGGTTTTTCAGTTCGTTGTCTCAAAGACTGATAGGGTGAAAGCCATGTCAAAGCGGTCGCCAGGTTTGCCTGAGCGACTTTTTTATATCAGGTTTTTAGGGAAACAAAGCAAAAAGCGCCCCGCCTTTTCGGGCGGAGCGCAATTTCTCGCGTTTGTTTAGCTATAAGTTAACTTAAACTTGCGTCTAAATTAAGCAGCCTTCACAATTTCCACAACCTTGGCGAAAGCTGCCGGATCGGCAACTGCCAAATCAGCGAGAACCTTGCGGTTCATGTTGATGTTAGCCTTGGAAAGCTTGTAAATGAACTGGCTATAGCTGATGCCGAATTCACGAACAGCAGCGTTCAAGCGAGTGATCCACAGAGAGCGGAAATCACCCTTCTTGTCGCGGCGGTGTGCATAGGCATACTGACCAGCGTGGGCAACGGCGTCAATAGCAAGGCGAAGGTTCGACTTGCGGCGGCCATAGTAACCCTTGGCGGCCTTGAGGATTTTTTTGCGGCGTTCGCGGGAAGGAACTCTAGTTTTTGCGCGTGGCATTCTTACTCTCCTTATGCTACGACAAGCAGACGCTTGACATGATAGGTATCGACTTTCTTAACGAGAGCGCCCTTACGAAGGTTACGCTTACGCTTAGTGTTCATCTTAGCTTGAATGTGGCGCATACCAGCGCGCTTGAACTTGACATGGCCGGAACCAGTCACGCGGAAGCGCTTCTTAGCACCGCTGTGAGTTTTCATCTTAGGCATTTTTACCTCGTAGGTTAATAGTTAAGCCTCACCTGCTGCCTTTGGCTCGGTTACGGGCTTCGGTGCCTGGTCTTGTTTCTTACCGGCACCACGTTTTGGACCGTAGATAGAAAGCATTGTGTTGCCTTCCACCCGCGAATCCATTTCCAAATCGCCAAACGGGGCCAAGTCTTCCTTGGCGCGTTCCATAAGGCGCTTGCCGTAGTCCATGTGCGCCATTTCGCGTCCACGGAACTGCATGATAAGCTTTACCTTCATACCGTCCTGCAAGAACTCGCCAGCCTGCTTGATGCGGTACTGGTAGTCATTCTCGGCAGTCTTCGGGTGCATCTTGATTTCCTTGAGCTTCACCACGTGCTGCTTGGCCTTTGCGGCCTTAGCCTTCTTCAGTTGTTCGAACTTGTACTTGCCGTAGTTGATGATGCGGCAGACAGGCGGCTTAGCATTCGGGGAGACTTCCACAAGGTCCAGTCCGGCGTCTTTCGCCATCTGCAATGCCTTGCTCGTCTCGATGATGATAGCTTCGCCATCTTCTTTCACGAGACGAATCGGAGAGATATGGATATCTTCGTTGATACGGGTCCCATCGCTGGGACGGTTGGGCATGCGACGATCGCGCGGATTAGGGAACAAGTATGCTACCTCTGATATGATTGTTTGTTAATGCGAGCGTAAATTTAGAATTTTTTTCATATTTTTCCAACAACTTTTTTAAGAACCCCTTTAAAAAGCGCAATATTTTTGTATAATTGTCCATGCTCGCGGCGGTAGCTCAATGGTAGAGCCTTAGCCTTCCAAGCTAATGGTTGCCGGTTCGATCCCGGTCCGCCGCTCTTAGACCTCCCTTCGGGAGGTCTTTTTTTGTGCCAACTTCACCCCTAAAATCCCAAGTGCAAAAAAAAATCGCCCCATCCATATTAAGGAACAGGGCGTCGTAGTTCACTTCCAACGAATATTCAGTCGGCGTTTACTCAACGCACAATCCGTCAAGTACGAATCAATCAAAGTCTGGTAAGGGATGCCGACTTCTTTTGCCATCGCTTTAAAATATTCAACAGTACCCGAATTCAAACGAATCGTTATCTGTTTTTTCAATGCAGTTGCATAAGGATTCCTGACAGCCTGCATTTTTGCAAAATCATATTCTTTTTTCATAAGCAATCTCCTTCATTCCAAAATATCCTTTTCTATTAAAAGGGGCAAGTCTTCCCCTAATTACAGCCCCGGCGTTCCCTCAGCAACCTAAAGTACATCGACGGGCCCACCGGGTCTTCCATTACCCTTTCGCCTAGGGGCTCCGCCCCTAAAACCCCACAAAAAAATCGCCCCGTCCATATGATGGAACAGGGCATCAGCTTTCAATTTTTAAGTAGCAGGACTATTCGTCCTTGACACAACGGACACTCATCATGCTTTTTTTATAACCATTCGTAATCCATGCGTATGCACCACTCCCCACCACCAAATGACGCCCCGTAACCTCCCAAAAATAAGCATAAAAACCACTCGCATCAAATTTTAAATAACCTTCTTGAGCATCCCACCATCCCGCAGGCAACATAGAAAAGCCAAAAGCATCATCGAAATTTTGAGTCCCAGAATCCGACCAACCTGTTCGAGATTTGAGAAATTCAGCGCCACGCACATTCGCCCAAGTTCCACGACCACCTCCCACAGCAACCAAAAGATTTATCCATTCCGTCGTGTCAGGAAGATGCCAACCTTTAGGACACACTCCTTGAGTCTTGGCTGAAACATCGCAAACGGTAACGGTTCGTTCACAATAAGCCAATTTTTCCGCCAAATCAGGCCTAGCAACAGAATCAAATGCAGCAGCCCAAGTATAAAGTCGACCAGCCACTTCGCAATACTCATCTTTATTATCATAGCACGAGCTTCTACCCTTAAGGCTTGGCGTTTTTATACTGTCCGAATAATTCAAGTTTTCCGCCATCCACACTTGTTCGCCAATCTTCACTGTTCTATAAACACGCCCATCTCGATCGTCTATCATGGAGCCATACTTTACTTCAGGATTAAAACGAATTTCTTTCGAAACATTCCAATCCCAATTTGTAATATTTTTCCACTCCTGATTTGAACAATAATATTTATACATAGGCAACGGTGATGGACCAGAATAAGACACAGGACGCCCCTCAGCAATTTGCCCCTCGTTATTAGCCATACACGCCAAACCTACAGACCGTTCATCGTCAGCAGCCTCAACAAACTTTCCCGATTTACAAACATAATATCCAGAACTGAATTCAGAACCTTTAACAACAAGCCCTTCAACACACTCCAAACCATAAGTATGTATTTCGAATTCATTCGCTGTACGAAACCTTCCCGATTCGCATGTATACCTGTTATATTTATTTACATTACCTGCAACCGTTTGCCCTTCAACGCATTCAAAACCATAAGTATCAATTTCAATTTTATTCGCCTCACGGAACTTTCCCAATTCGCATGTATACTTATTTTCTTCATTCACTCTACCAGCAACGGTCCGTCCTTCAACGCAATCCAAGCCATAAGTATCCCGTTCAATGGAATTTGCCTCACGGAATTTTCCTGATTCACACACATACTTATTACTATCAATAACATTCCCACATACGGCTCGTCCATCGTCGAGACATTCCAAGCCATAGGTATCATACTCTAATACAGTCGCTTTGGTCCAAGATTTCGACTTGCAAATTTTATAAACAGAACCTATTAACGCAAGGTAGCCTTCATGCTCCCGATCACACTCTGGCAAAACTTCCGTTGTATCCTTCACGCAAGTCTTTATTTTCTTGTCGTTTCCGCCACCGTCCTTGCAGGTGGACTTCGCAGCATTGAAAGCCATTTCAACACCCACTTCAGACTCCATATTATACATGGAATAAGTCTTAGAATCTACCGAGCCATCAGCACTCTTAATGGTTACAATCAAATCGCGACCGTCAGCCTTGTAAGTGTATTCAGCATCATCGCCAAAATCATCCTTGCGCACAAAATGCCACGTGCCGACATCATTCTTATCCATTGCGTCGCAGGCTCCCGTTTCAGAACATCTTTCGTTCACTTTGGTTTCGGGTTCAAGGATTTCTGTGGGGCGCGAGCTGCTAGACATTACACTGCTACTCGACTGTTCCACCGCACTACTCGATGACGAAGATACCTTCTCAGAAGAAGACGAGGAAGACTTACCAGAAGACGAGCTATTTCCTTTACTAGACGAAGAACTCTTACCCTTCGCACTCGATTTCGGTTGGTCGTAAGATTCGAACCATTCTTCGCCATCGCATTCGTAATTTTTACCCAAGCTTTTCACGAATACTTTTCCGCCAATGACAGACATGTTGCATTCGTAAGTTTCGAGTTCAGCTTTATCAGCTACTTCATCGGGCAACAAACTTGCAGAAGACGACTTGTCGTCGCCGCATGCATAAAACGACATAATTGTCGAAACAACAGAAAAAATTCCTACAACACGCCTAAAATTCACAACTCACTCCTTTTTCATTTGTACAAATAATACAAAATAATTAAAGGAGGAACAAGGTAAAACACGCTCTAAAGCAATTCAATTTCGCCCTTAAGGGGTCCTCCCCCAAGAGCACAACTGTCACTGGATCCTTCGGCTACGTTGCACTCCGCTCAGGATGACTCGTTTACCTCATTGCTCATGCCTCAAAGGGGCGTAGTCCCGACCTCACGCCTCATACCTACTGTTTACTAACCACTAATCACTCCCATATAGCATAAAAATAGACTTTAAACTTTCCGGGAACTTTTTAAATTTGAGGGTAGAAAAAGAGGATTTCATGTTTTTTGAACAAGCAATAGCCCATAACCTCCCGAATTATACGAAGGAATCGGATTCCGCTTACGGCGAAACCCTCGCTCCGCTCGATTACAAGGACGAACTCAAGGTCAAGAACGAAGCCATCCGCGAATTTTGGGAAGTCAACCGCCTTGCACGCGGTCCGCAGCCAATCGTGGCTAGCCCCATGCCGCGCAATTATCGCACGACGTCCAAGCGCCAAGTCGAAATGAAGCCGGGCGACCTCCGCTTTAACGAATACGATAGCATTTTGGAGCCCGAAGAACACAACGCCATTTACCGTCTGCTGTTCGACAAGCTCATCACGCCGGCATACAAGCCGCTCGCCTACGCGCTCAACTGGCTCATCATCCGCGGCACGTACAAGTACCGCATCGTGATTTTCAACGTAAAAAAGCTCGATGCAAGTATCGTGCGCAAGCTCAAGCAGATTTCCGAAGTCTTGCAGCAGAGCCCGTACCACGTGACCGCAGCACATGCCTACGTGGACCCGACAGGCTCCAACTACTATCTCGAAGCAAAGCGCCCGACAGACACGCTCAACTTCAAGCAGCTTTATGGTCCGCGCGAACTTTCGCTCGACCTCGGCCATTTCAGGCTCAAGTACCCGGTGACGGGCTTCAGCCAGATTAACGAAAGCCAGATCCACAACCTCATCAAGTCCGCAAGCCGTTTGCTCGGTCTTGAAAAGGGCGACCACTTCTTGGATCTTTACTGCGGTTACGGTCTCTTCAGCTTTGCACTCGGTGAAGCCGCCAAGTCCGTACTCGGTGTGGAATGGGAAGGCCCGTCCATTGATTGTGCAAAGGCATCCGCAAGATTCTTGAAGAAGAACTACAAGTTCATCGCCGGCAAGATTGACGAGACGTTTGTGCAAATGAGACTTCCGCGACCGATTCCTGGCGAACCGGAACGCATTTTGTTGGATCCGCCACGCAAGGGTACCGAACCGGGCGTCATCCGCGCTCTCGCGATGCGCAAGCCTGTGCGTGTGCTCCACATTTTCTGCGGCACCGACGAAATCCCAGGCGCTCTCGCCGAATGGGAACGTTACGGCTACCGTGTCAAGGAAGTGTTGCCGATGGACCTGTTCCCCGGCACGCCGCACCTCGAAACGCTCGTCGCACTAGAAAAGAAGTAATTGGTCAATAGTCATTAGTTATTAGCTTCATATTCGCGACTTCGTCGCCATACTTTAGACCATTAACTACTGACTAACAACTAGTAACCTACTTCAGCGTTTCCAAGAAGGCTTCTAGCCTTGCGCTGAACTGAGCAGCCCCCAAATAACTCACATGGTTGGGATTAAAAGCCATCGCGTCGGTATAGTCGTGATGGCCATCTTTATATTCATCGAAAATTACGATGCCCATCGCCTTAACCGCATCAATAATCTGGTGCGCCACCTCCCAACTCGGGCCATACGGGTCAAAAGCCCCCGTATCCTTATACCCCGGGTTGCGCGGCGGAATTGCAGCAATCAAAGTCACCCCACACGAATCCGCCAATCGCTTTAGAGATTCAAAAACCTTTAAGCTGTTCTGCACATTCGGAACACCAAACGGCATTGCCGAAATATCGACATTGACGACAGGAACGCCCCATTCACCAGACGGCAATAGGAAAGTTCCCTCAAGATACTGTTGCCCTAACAGAGCCATCGGATATTCCTGAGCCGCACTCAGTTCCGCAATTTCTTTCTGTGTCGCCTTAGACAAATGCAATTCATCATAAATCATCCCTGGAGAGCTATTGCGAAGTTGGCCCGTCATAGATTCATAATCTCGATACAAAAATCCCGGCGAAAGCTCCACGACAAGATATCTTATTTTAGGCGCATACGGTATAACATAATGATTTATCAGATATTCCGACAAATAAATATCAGTCATGCTCACGCCCATATTCAGCGCATTGAAAGGCTTTAAGGAATCTTCAATGACCGCATTCAAAAGCATTGAGCTTCCAAAAGTGATGACTTCGACATTTTCATTCTTTTTCCAGAACGACTGTAAACGCATCGCCAATTCAACAGAAGCAAACGGAAACGGTCCCTGGTCTTCGCTATTAAAATAAACACCGGCGCTATCCAGGTTTACAACAGGTTTAGCCACATTCGGATTATCCTGCCAGACCCACAAACATGGGTGCCACAGCTCCGCCCCCTCCACAAGAGGAACAATATTGCCGCTAACCAAGTCAATTAAAACAACCTTTTGATGATTTCCATTGTAATCCGTCAAAGTAGCCACCACCAAGTTGTTGGTGCCATCTTTCAAAATGCCGACAACCCATTCGGTATGGTCTAAAGTATATCCCGCAGGCGCAGGAATTGACTGCACCAACGTTCCCGTTCCATCCATAACAAGCATACGCTCATGGACTCCGTAATTAGCACCTACAAATTCACGACCCGCACTCCCTGCAAAATCGAGGAACAAGGTGCGATTGGTTCCGTCTTTCGCCAAAGACGCATTGCAAGCTTGTTCGCCATTGTACAAAATGACTTCGCCACTTGTAATACCATCAGACAATCGAGCACGCAATAACGGAGCTGAAGAAATCGCAAACAAATTATCCTTAGAAACACCACCATGATAGGCACCATCAAAAAGCTTTTCAGGAGTTCCAAACCGTCCATTAGAAAATTTGACTTGCCACGTACTTTCCTGGAGGAACTGATCACTCTTGTTGTTCCCCGCCGAAGTCACATAAACGATTACCGTATCGCCATTAGGGTTCACGCGCCAACGCGGAATCGCCGCATTTGCAACAGACAACATCACCAGATTGCTACCAGTTTCGTTCAAGTCTCGGACATAAACGGATGACTTTTTTGTAGACCCTTCCATGGACGTACTGAACGCCACATGATTACCATCTGGTGAAATCTCCGGATGGTACACTTCAATACCATCGTTAATTTGAACCACCTTTGGGGTCTTTGCAAAATTCACATAGACTAGCCCGCCCGTCATATCGTTTCTAAACACAAGCTTTGCCCTGTACGATTCCACAAGCTTCAGCATATCAGCAGTTTCTACCAATGGATTTATAGAAGCCGTCTCAGCCTCGCCATCTTCCGAGAACCACGTCACATCAGGAATTGCACCAAGCGCCAAACGGAATCCAAGATAATCGCCCTTTGTCGAGCTCAAAATCGGGTAAGTATCGCCTCTGCTGTATAAATTCATTGATGTCGGTGACATATAAAAACTGCCGCCTTTGACCACACAGGAGCCAATGGCATCGCCGTCTACAGAACCCGCAAAATTGCTAACGACCGTATCCTTAAAAGATGCAAAACGGTCATTGACCAGCTCAAGCATGTTCCCCGCCATGTCGCAGACACTCTTTTGCGCGTCCATCGAAGAGCAGACTGGATGCACCACGGAACCCGAATTTTCACCATTCCAGGATTGCGCCGGATTCCAGATTTCAGAAGCGACCAACACCCATTCCGCCTCGGTCGGCAACCTAAAACCATTCGCCTTCGGCTGGAACTTGAAATTCTTCATTTTCACGCAATGTCTTTCGGCATCTAATTCCATCGATGAGTATTTATAGGCGGTATCCATGCCGTTCAATTTGCTTAAGGCATTGGCATACAAAATCGCATCATAGAAAGTCACATTGGCGGCAGGCAAAGAATCTTGCAAGCACATCACGTTCAAGCCCGTCGCACCCGCCATTACATTGTTAAAATCTTTACAGATAACTTCGTGACGACCGATATAAAAATCATAGGTAAACTCCACCCCCATCTGTGGGCGTTCAAGCATTTTCGCCGATTGTATGTTCGTCCCCAAAAACGTTTTTTTACCAGTAGCGTGAACATAGACCAGCCCTCCAACGAGTCCTTCTTCCGGCTCAAGCATCGAAGTCGAAGTTTTCCCCAGACTATAAATACTAGGGTTTTCGTCAGCGCAAGAAACCGCCATAAACGTTGCCCAAAACGACAACAATAAAATTTGAATAATTTTCTCCATACCTTCAATATACTATTTTTTGCTTACATGGAAACAAAGTCCAACATTCCCGATAATACACTTTGGAGCCGCACGTTCATTACCGTTGCAGCGGCGAACTTTTTGCTGTTCTTTAGCTTTTACCAGCTATTGCCAATTTTGCCGTTGTACATCATCGACAAATTCCAGACAGACAACGCGACTGCCGGTTTTATCATTTCGCTCTACACGATTGGGGCGCTCGCCTGCAGACCATTTGCCGGATTTCTCGTTGATACATTCAGCCGAAAGCCGCTGTATTTTTGGACATTTTTTGCGTTTACACTCTGCTTTTTAGGCTACAAGACGGTCGGACTGTTGCCGATTCTAGCGGTCGTGCGTTTTGCACACGGACTGTTCTTCGGCATCTCGAGTACCGCAAGTAATACGGTGGCTATTGATGCACTGCCCGCAAGTCGCCGAGGCGAAGGCATCGGGTATTTCGGGATTAGCGTGAACTTAGCCTTCGCCACCGGTCCCATGACCGGAATGTTTCTTTACGAAGCATTCGGCGACGGAATCGTTTTTGCCATTTCTACAATCCTTTGCGTGATTGGACTTGTGCTTGTGCAGACGCTCAAGGTAAAGCCCCGCGAAAAGAAGGTCTGCACCCCGCTTTCGCTTGACCGATTCTTCCTCACACGCGCGGTTCCGCAATTTGCAAACTTCATCTTCGTCGGATTCGCTTACGGTCCAGTCACAAACTACATCGCCATTTACGCCAATGAGCTTGGCATTGGCGGCACGGGCTGGTTCTATGCTCTCATCGCCACAGGCCTCATCTTGAACCGCATCATGACAGGCCGCTTGATTGACCGCGGTTACCTGATTCATCTTGTGGGTTCCGGAATGACGCTGATCGTCATCGCCTACTTCATTCTTGCCTTTAGCCACGGGCCCATTACGTTTTTCCTGTCGGCATTCCTTATCGGCACAAGCCTCGGGCTTATCTTTCCCGGCTACCAGACCATGTGCGTGAATCTCGCCCGCCACGACCAGCGCGGTACGGCAAACAGCACCTATCTTTCGGGATGGGATATCGGCATTGGAACAGGAATTCTCGTAGGTGGCGCCATGGCAAACCACTTCGGGATGCACCAGCAAGTGTTCTTCGTCTGCGGCATAGCACTCGCCATCGCCGACATCATGTTCCTTACATACACATCAAGGCATTACCTGAAAAATAAACTCGAAGGGTAAAGCGACTTCCTAGCTTGCAGTTACTAGTAACTGCGGCGAACCCGCAAGCGACTAGGCCAAGCGTTTGTCTTCGTACATTTTTTTGTCGGCGTTGATCATGCTTTCCTTGAAGCTTTCGGGATTTCCATCCCAGCGGGCAAAGCCCATGCTCGCCTCAATCTTATAGGAGCGTGACACGCTCTTCGCGACTTCTTCTTGCAAGCATTCGCGGACTTCCTTAACCACATCGTCCGGGACTTCAGTCTGCGCAATCATCAAGAACTCGTCGCCACCATAACGGCAGAGGAACATCGAAGACCCCAAGCGTTCACAAGCCTTCTTGAGCGCCTGCGAAACAATAATGAGCGCACGGTCACCTTCGGCATGGCCGTACGTATCATTAATTTGCTTGAAGTGATCCACGTCCACCATAATCACAAAAGAGTCTTTCTCTTCGCGCGGCTGATGCAAATAGTCATGCAGACGATTGCGGTTATTGAGCATCGTCAATGAATCCGTCGAAATCAACTGGTTTTGCATATGCAAATACGCAAACAAAATAATAGCGGTACACCAGAAGCAGAAAATCGGAGTCGTCAATGCAAAGAGAACCTGAGCACCGCCCGCCACTAACACACCCGGCGTATAGCTAGCCACAATCAGATACGTTCCAAGATTAGCCCTATTCAGCATGGTTCGCGTACGGAGCAAACCACGGACAGTCCCCGCCATCCAATAAATCAACGGCAAGAATGATAAGATGAAATAATAAAAGCCAATGGGTTCTAGTCGGTCATCAAGCCAAAAGTCGGGAGCAATCCAAAAAGAAATGAGCAACACCACAAACTGCACGATAATCGGGATACGCAATTTGCACCGGAACCGTTCAATCTGCTTGCGAGTCATCTCCGGACGCGTGCTGATTTCAGCAAACATAAAACAGTTGTACGCGACAACCGGCATAATAATGGCATTGAAATAATTCACCGCCAAGACAGTAAACGTATTTTTCGGGATAGTAGCATCGTTCACAAGCGCCCAAACAGAGTCACTTATGAAATAGACAATATGCCAAAGCACAAGCGTCTGGAAAAGTTCATACTTAACCTGCGGAGTCGGGAGTCTCTTGATACTGTACAAAAGCAGCAGCAGTATCACGATGCATCCCGCATTGACTTCGACATAAAATCCAAAAACGCTCATACCTACAAAAATACTCTTTTTCTATTACATTAGGACAAAAATCCCTGTTTATTCTCAAAAACAATAGTAGGCATTACGGTGTATCGCTACGCTCGGCAAATGTTGCATATATGGGTACACAAATGTAAATACTAAATAAAAATCGCTATTTTTGTGTATTTTTAATACAATCCGTTGCATAGAAACATTGCTTTTCCGTAAAATTCAATTTATATTTAGGAGTGATGAAAGCAATTATCGAATACTCAGACTTCCGACAGTACATGCGCGACTTTTACGAAGAGCGCAAGCTCCGCCATGTTTTCTCATGGCGTGAATTTTCCAAAGCCGCAGGTTTTACCTCATCTTCATACATGAAGGTCGTCTGCGACGGGAAAAGTAATTTGAGCCGTATCGGCGTCGAGCGCACTGGGCAAGCCATGGGGCTTGTCGGATTTGAGATGGACTACTTCAGAGCAATGGTCAACTTCGGCCAAGAAACGGACGAAGCAAAAAAGAAGGCCGCCTACGAAGAAATGCTCGAAATCGCCAGAGTCCACAAAGTCAGAGTCGTCGAAGGCGACCTGTTTGAATTTTACGAAAGCTGGAGAAACCCGGTCTTACGAGAACTCGCCCCGCTCATGCCAGGCGCCACCCCGGGTGAACTCGCCAAAATGTGCTACACGGACGTTTCCGCCGCCGACATCAAGCAGTCCCTAGATTTTTTGGTCAAGGCAGGGTTCCTCAACAAGACCGGAGAGAACACTTACACCCAGACCGAAACATCCATCAAGGGATCCCCCGAGGCAACCAAGCTCGCCATCCGCGACATGCATCGTGAAATGGCAAAAATTGCGGCAAATTCGCTGGATCTTGCCCGTACCGAACGCAATTTTAGCGGAATCACCATGGGAATTTCCAAGGACTCCTACGAACAAATCGTCAAGGAACTCGACGAATGCCGCCGTAAAATCGTAAGCATTGCCGCAGGCGACAAGAACATCGATCAAGTTTATAGATTAAATTTACAGTTATTCCCTCTCACAAGAAAGGCGAAGGAGAATGGTAATGACTAAGTTGTTCAATAAACTCTTGACTGCAAGTGCAACGGTTTTAGCCGCATTCTGTTCGTTTGCCTGTTCAGACAAAATAGCAGGAACCGCCGAAGAACCAAACCAGTTCGCCTATGGGACGCAGTCTAGCAGTTCCATAGACCGCTCCATCGTATCGGATTCCGGCAAATCTCTAGAAACACCAAACGATTATCCTATTATCACAAGCAGCGCCACAAGTCCAACGCCCTCGGTACAGATTTCTTCTTCATCACGCTCTGAAGAAGACGGCTATAACCCCATACACACAGATCCAGCACTGTCAAGCAGTTCAACAGGTGGCAGTGGAGGAGCAGGAAGTCCTGGTTTTGGCAATCCGGGAAACTGTTATTGCCCAATCGGATATACATGTCATTGTGGTCCAACAGTAGAGCCCGCAAGTACACTTGATGATTACCTCAAAAAATACAACATTACCGAAGCCACTTACGACGACAACGTTCTCGGCTACAACGTGACTTTAACATACTGCGACTCCACAAAGCAAAATTGTGCGGAACTATCTAGCACAGCAAAGCTGAGAGAACTCGGACTGCACAAGATTACGAAAGATAATGTACGCGCACTCCCCTATCTTTTCGAAAAAACAATCTGGGCAATGCACGGCGATGTCTATGGAACAGCAAGCGGAGATATTTCAAGATTGCCAGACGGCTGCCCGCTCTATGTACTAAACATCTACGACTCATCGCCCGTCGTGCATGTGCTTACCAAAATTACAAAGGACACCATCGCCATCACAGAAATCCACGACAATTGCGATTACGAGCCGCGCCCGTTCGATACGCATGTCGGATTCCTATTCGAGTACTGTGGTGAACTTTCTGAAAGTCCCGAAATCGTACAGACATTCACGTTAAAAGAAACATTAAAATGCGGTGAAATCGACTACAACGAGTACATCAATAAAAAACTCAAATAAAACAACGCGAAAGCGCTAAACGCAAGAATAGCTTTCGCATAACAAAAATCACCGAGAATTTATTTATACAAATCCACAAATTCCTTGTGGATTTTTTTGTCGCCGTATTTATCTTCGGGAGAATGGAGTTCTTCAGGTGTGTAGCCGCTCGTAATGCTTTCAAGCACAACCTTGCAAGCCACATCGTCATAGCTAAAATGGATGCGGAACGTGCGGTAAGCAAGCACACCCGTTTTGGAATTTTCACCAATCGTCAACCGACGTCGAGAGCTGTCAAAAACATCTTTGGAAAAATTCCCACGCGAAAGCTGCACCTGCGCAAAGCTTTCCAAGTCAAAAGAACTGCGCTCAGCAATCCAGCGATTCTGTTCGGCGAACTTTTCAGACATTTCAACAGCCCAAAGGTCACCGACTTGCTCTTCAACCCACCCCGCTTTTGCATCGGGGAATGCGTCTGCCATCGGAATGTACGGTTTGATATCAAGCACAGGCGTTCCATTCAGCAAATCCGATTCATCTACATATAACGTAAGACCATCAACTTTTAAAAGACGCACACAGCTGAGCCCAATCGGATTCGGGCGATAAGGACTGCGACTTGCAAAAGTCCCTACACGATCTTTGCCCTTCGGCGGCACAGGCGGACGCGTTGTCGGACGCCAGCCACCATTTTCGTGGAACTGAAAAATCACCCAAATGCGCTCAAAGCCCTCCAAATCACGGAGAGCCATCTCGAAATTTCGCCCAGGATTCAACACAATCCGCCCCGGATGCCCCGCAAAAAGGCGCCCCTGCCTGGGAGCGTCGTACTTGTAAACAGCATCACCGTAAAATGTGCCGATGGGAGTGATTTCCATAAAATTACCAGAAACAATTACAGTTCAACAAACAAAATTTAATAATTTAAAATTATATGCAGAACGATCCAGTTGAAATTCAAAACCAGGCTCAAAACGCCTCTAACGATCAGTCTTTTGTGGGACAGTTTTTTGATTCCGTAGCGGATCACGCTATAGACGAAGCCTTTAGCTCGGCCATTGATAAAGTCATCAACGTTGCCAAGCCTATCGCGAATTCAGTCATTGACAACGCCGGGGCCGCCGTCGATACGGTCATGGATGTTGCAGGTTCCGCGGCAAGTGCAGCCGCGGATGTTGCCGGGTCTGCCGCGAGTGCCGCCGTTGATGTCGCAGGGGAAGCAGCAAACGCAGCCATAGAAGTCGCCGGGACTATCGTCGGAAGTTTGCTCGACGGGATTTAAGCACCAGGAAAAGCAAAAAAGCCAGCCCCGCGAAGGACTGGCTAAACGTATTTCAAATTTCTATCACACACTACTTCTCGTATTCTACAGCCAAACCCCAAAAATTGCAATTGTATTTTTCATCAGTCAATGCAAAAGATGGCAACATGCCAAAAAGACCTACATCAAAAAACCTTTGCGACGAATACTTTTCAGTATGGATATCCAAAATGTTATCTACGTATATAACACTTCCATCCCCAAGCTTTATCATTTTACCGACAAATTTGTTCAAAAAACCAATTTCAGAACATCCAATATTAGCAGATTCGTACTGATATGTAACAGGCGTCATCTTTTTTATTTTCAATGGGGTTATTGGGATTGTCGGACCAGCAGCCGGCGAATTTGGCTTAACTGTTGCACAAGAAGCAAAGAACAGAGCCATCAACAAGGCTACTGCAATAAGGGTTATTTTTTTCATTTCTTTTCCTTTGTTAAAGAGTACCAGGCATAAAAGTCAAGTCCGATAGTAAAGGTGTTCGCAGACAATCCATAGTCAAAATCAATTTTCTTTAATGCATACGAGAACGACAACGCAGCATCAAGATTCCATTTTCCCAAAGTCCAGCTTTTACCTACAGAAAGCAATAAACTTGGGATAAATTCTTTCTTTACAGGTTCTTCGATAGGCGGCTGTGACCTATAAGTAGTCCCATATTGAGGTATGCTTATTTGTGAATTCGGCTGATAGTACCCTTGAACCTCAATAGTTGCGTTCGTAATAGAGCTTTCATATACACCTTTTCCCTTTAAGTTCCAACCCAAACCAACACCAAGTTGTCCCCATAAATCATCCAAGAAATGATATCTAAAAGAAACGGGAACAGAAACTTGATGATATGTAATTGAACGGTCTTGCGAAGAAGTTTTACTCACACGACGCGGTTCCTTTACGCCACTCCATCCATCACTATAATACTCTGATCCAGTAACCGTAATTACACGATTTCGAGGAACTTGATCCGTAGTCTTATAATAGAGCATCTGATAATCAAGACCTGTTACCAAAGCCATTTTTTGATAAAAATAAACGCACAAGGCCGCACCAACACCAGCTTTTGCACCAAGCCAAGTAGCATCAGCCTCCTCATGATTTTTTTGAACTTCATCAGTCATCGACATTCCCAAAGGTAAAGCAAACATGCCCCCTAAACGAGCTCCCAAAAGCAAACTCCTTATTTTAAAGGAATCATCAATGTCGGACTTCTTAACATCATTGTCTTTAACGACAACTTCCGTTGATTCACTCGTTTTTTGCTCTGATTCAGCAAATTCAACGACAGTATTACTCCTATCTTCAACGAATTCGCTTTCCTGGGCAAAAAGCAATGAGGGAAGCAAAGAAATAGACAACAGAAAACCAGTAAACAGATTTGATTTCATTTCAATATGTTCCGTTTATGTTTTAACAAATCCAACCTCAAATGTAAAAAAAGGCGAAACATTGTCAAGTTTTTTCGAGTTTTTGACCAAAAATATTGATATAGAACACAGAAAAAACCTCGGTAAAAGCGAGGCTATCATTCTTCTAATTCACGCC
Organism: Fibrobacter sp. UWB13; assembly: GCF_900177805.1. Taxonomy (NCBI): domain Bacteria; kingdom Pseudomonadati; phylum Fibrobacterota; class Fibrobacteria; order Fibrobacterales; family Fibrobacteraceae; genus Fibrobacter; species Fibrobacter sp. UWB13. Next base: position 143,188 of record NZ_FXAX01000005.1, read on the forward strand.
ACTAGATTTTTCATAGCCGACAATATTATCATACCTTTTTCGTCCTACTTCCTACTTTTCTATCTTTGCGCTCCTTTGGAGCGCATTTAGTTCGGCTCAGCAATGTCAAAACAACAAGTTGTTTTGCCGCTGCATTCGCCTTTTACTAAATTTGCGCACGATGAAAGATAAAGCTAAAAAACTCATTGAAAAGTACGAAGAACTGGAATCGGAACTCGGCAACCCGGATGTTCTCGGAGACCAGGCTCGTTACAACAAGATTCACAAGCAGTACAAGGGTATCGAAAAGGCTGTTTTGAAGGCCAAGGAATACCTGCAGATGATGGACGACCTTGACGAATACAAGGCCGCTCTCGGCGATTCCGACCCGGAAATGGTCGCGATGGCCAAGGCCGAAATTTCGGAGATCGAAAAGAAGCTCCCCGAAGTGACGGACGAACTCCAGATTTTGATGGTGCCGAAGGATCCGTGGGACTACCGTAACGCAACGCTTGAAATTCGCGGCGGTACGGGTGGCGACGAATCCGCACTTTTCGCAGGCGACCTGTTCCGCATGTATCGCGGTTACTGCGACAAGATGGGTTGGAAGATGACCATCCAGGACTTGAGCGAAGGCACGGTGGGTGGCTACAAGGAAATCCGCGTGTTCATCGAAGGCGACAGCGTCTATGGAACACTCAAGTTCGAAAGTGGCGTTCACCGCGTGCAGCGCGTGCCGGAAACAGAAACGCAGGGCCGCGTGCATACGTCTGCAGCTACAGTCGCAATCCTCCCTGAAGCAGAAGAAGTCGACGTGGAAATCCGCGAAGCGGACATCCACATGGATACCTACCGTTCTTCGGGCGCTGGCGGTCAGTACATCAACAAGACGGACTCCGCAGTGCGTTTGACTCATATCCCGACGGGTGTGGTGGTGAGCTGCCAGACCGAACGTAGCCAGTTGCAGAACAGACTCCACGCTATGGAAATGTTGCGTTCCAAGATTCTTGACGCCGTCATCGCGAAGAAGGAAAAGGAAGAAGCGGCAAACCGCAAGGCCCTCGTGGGTACTGGCGACCGTTCTGCCAAGATCCGTACTTACAACTATCCGCAGAACCGCGTGACGGACCACCGCATTGGTCTCACCGTTTACAACTTGGACAAGGTTGTCACAGGCGATCTCGATGAAATCATCAACGGTCTCCAGATGGCAAACGCCCAGGAAAAGCTCGGAAAGTTCAACGCTTAAGGGGTCGTGAGGTAAGTCCAATGCCACAGCCGCAGATGACAGTTCTTGAAATTTTGAACCGCACCAAGGTCTTCTTCGAAAAGAAGGGCATTCCTGATGCACGTCTCGATGCCGAGTACATCATCAGCTACGGTCTCAAGATGAAGAACCGCATGGACTTGTACCTGAACTTCGAAAAGCCGCTCACGCCAGCAGAGCTGGACGTGCTTCGCACGATGGTTGCACGCCGTGCAACGCGTGAGCCGCTGCAGCACATCATCGGCGACACAAGCTTCCGCGGTTTCATTATCAAGTGCGACCGCCGCGCGCTTATCCCGCGTCCGGAAACGGAATCACTCGTGGACATGGCAACCGACTGCCTCAAGGGCGTTGAAAAGCCGTTCATTGTCGAAATCGGCACTGGCACAGGCGCCATTTCAATCGCTTGTGCTAAAGAAATTGCAGGCGCCAAAGTCTTGGCAACAGACGTTTCCGAAGACGCTCTCGCCCTTGCACGTACAAATGCAGAAGTGAACGGACTCGCAGGCAATTCTAGCGAACAAAGCGCGGCAACCGCAGCAGACTCTACCGCTTCGGCAAGTTCCGCAAACGCAGTTAGCACATTGACCTTTGCACAGGGAAACCTGCTGAACGCCGTAACTCCAGAAGCCATCGCAAAAACCACCGGTGACGCCTCTGCAAAAATTGACTGCCTGATCGCAAACCTCCCCTACATTCCCGACGGCGAAAAAGACAAGCTCCAGCCAGAAGTTGCGAAATACGACCCCGCGCTCGCATTGTTTGGCGGTGCAGATGGCCTCGACCTTGTCCGCAAGCTTTTACAGCAGACCGAAAACAGCCTCAAGCCGGGCGCATCTATTTTACTCGAAATCGGTTCAGAACAAGGTGAAATGCTCAAAGCTGAAGCATCAAGATACACTTGGCTTGAATTTACAGGCATTCACAAAGATTTTTGCAACAACATTCGTTTCGTCAGCTATAAAAAAATATAAGTTATAGAGTAAAGTAACATCCTTTACCCTTAACCCGTCTCCAGGGGGCGACATGAAACGTTTGATTTTCGCTCTATTTTTTTCTGTATTCTGTGAAACAGCTTTTGCACAAGATTATTTTGCCGACGAAAACGGCAACAACCAATCGCAGTGGGGAACGCAACAGTCACAGGCCAAGCCTCAAGAATTTGGCGTAGTCAAGAAAGCCCCCAGAAGAAACAGTTTCTACGTGAACGCAGGAATTGGTTTCGACATGACCAACATCTACTACAACCATCGCTATTATGACGAAAGACTCAAATACGATGGCACAGGTTTTGGCTACACGGGCGAACTAACCCTTGGTATGCTCATCAAAGGGCTTATCGCCATCCATGGCTCTTTCGAGTTTGTATCCATTGACGGCAAATACGATTTAGATGACATCGACAGCAAATACATCGGCTTGAACGACATTGACGCTCTCGTCATTCTATTCGGTGGTGGCGTAACAGCATTCCCATTCTCTCGGACACAAAACACATTCTTGCAAGGGCTTTTCGTCAGCGCAAAAATGTCTATCGGCGCCATACTCATGAACGATCCGTTCGACAACAGTGGATTTTATTATGACAGAAACTTAAATTACTACCATGCAGGGAAAAGAACCCGAGACAGCCACACGGTTGTCGGAATCGACTTTGAAGTCGGAAAAGACTGGCAAATTTCCGAAAGAACATACATGGGTATCAGTGTAAGATGGCAATTCCTGGGAATTGAATCCGGTTATGACACAGCCGGAGACGACAACCGCAAAGATTACTACCACCACACTCATTGCGGCAATTCCCTGCAAGTAATGTTACGCATCAACCGCAAGTAAGCTCCCTAACCAAAGCTTAGGAACCCACTAGCCGCAAACGGCACTTCCGAGGGCAGAAAGCACAAACGTTTCGCTTTCGCCCATGCGGTAATACGGAATCAAGTCATCGTCATCGATAACAGAATCGTCATTACCGCTTAATTGCATCAATTCCCCAATACGGCGCTTGAAAATGGAAAAGCCGGAATCCCACGGAGACTGTTCCGGGATTTCGACTACATGCTTATTCACCTTAACTGCTTTGCGATTCATATTTTTACCTTTGGGTATTTAGTGTTCTTACGAGCACTAATATAGAATCGTCAAATGTCATAAGATGACATTTTGAGCAGTAGTTTCATTTTTTTGAAAAATTATTCTATAACAACCGCTTTGACCTGGGCATGTCCCGCTTTATCAAGACCAAGCACCTTCCCGGCAGCTTCGCTCAAATCGAGTACGCGTTTCTTGGAGTACGGCCCACGGTCATTCACACGAACCTCAACAGAGGCGCCCGTCTTAATGCGGGTTACCTTGAGCTTCGTTCCAAACGGAAGACTTCGGTGGGCGCAGGTAAATTTATCACGGTCAAAAATTTCACCGCTTGCAGTCTTTTTGCCATCAAAGCCCTTGCCATAATAACTGGCATCGCCTGTAAATGTATAGCCGATTTCCGCTTTTTTCTGTACTCGCGATGATTTTGTCACGCGGGTATAACCCTTACGGTTCGTCGCGCCCGAACAGCCCGAAAACGCGACCAAAACACAAATAAGAACAGCAAAGAAAAGTCGAGAATGCATAAGCCTATTCAAAGTCGTACATACTGTTGTACGTATTTTCGAGAATTTCATCTTCCTTGCTGATAATATCAGCCTTCTTTTCTTCAGGCTTGGCGTTCAGCTCTTCGTAGTACTTCGCCGATTTTTTATCAAGGCTTTCTATCGTCTGAGCCGTACGCTTACGAAGTCTAGCAATGTCATCATCCGTTGTCGTGAGGCGGGTATTGAGCACGTAAGCGGCACGCTTACCCCACGCCGTTGTTCCATGCTTGTCACGAAGGTCGCGATAAATAGCGACAGCGCTATCCATGCGGTCCGGAGTCATCTGGAAGTAAATCGCCTTCATGTAAAGAGCCTGGATGCCCGACTGCGTCTGCGGGTATTCCTTGTAAACGCTATCAAAGGCGGCAAAGGCATTGGCATATGCGGAATCCACCAAGTCCATCTTGCTTGCAGGCATTTCAGACGCCACCGTCCACAAGCTTTCGGCGGCCATATAACGGTCACGGGCTTCGTCTTCTTGCGTTTTCATCGTGACATTCATGCCAAGGTTTACCTGAGCCTGCTTGGCGTAATCGGTATTCGGATACTTTTCGATGATTTCCTTGTAAAGTTCTTCAGCGGTATCTGGATCGTGCAGGAACTCGTCATAGATAAAAGCCCTTGCATACGCAGCACGCATAACACTTGCGGTGTCGTCGGATTTTTCAATAACGTTCGTGAGCCTTGCTACGGCGCTATCCGCTTCAGAAAGCTTGAGCAAAAAGAGTTCCGCAATCATGAATTCATTCTTGAAGAACGACTTCATGTCGGGAATGGAATCCTTGCTCTGAAGAATATCTTCGTTCTTTTCGCGCATCGAGACTAGGCGCCTCAAAGCATTGCGACGGTCACGGGCTTTCTGGGCGTACTCGCTAATGGACCTTGCAATGTAACTGCTATCGTAATAGGACATTGCCAAATCGTAATTCAGCGTCTTGTTCTGCTCGTAATCGCCCATATTGAAATAGCAGCGGGAAGAGTGTTCCGTCTTTGCGTATTCCGAATTGACCTTATTGAAAATCACGTAGGCATCGGCATTGCGACCAGCCAAGAGAGTCGTTTCACCGATTCGCACCAAATAGTGCGGACGCTTTTTCTCGTACGCCTCAACCTTGTAGAGTTGTTTAAACTCGTCAGCCGCCTTGAGATAATCCTTCATGTTCACGAGGCATTCAGCCGACTGCTCGCCCGCCGTCTGGCGTTCGCGATCATTCAAATTCTCGATTTCCTTCGCATTGTAATGATGGTGCGCCTTTTCCCACTGCTCCATCTTATAATAGAGCCCAGCCAAACGGAAATGCGCCTTGCCCTTCATGTACGGCGTTCCGCTCGTATCGGCAAGCACAGCCTCCAAAGCAGCAATTGCCTGTTCCGGAGCCTCGGACTTTTCGTCCAAGAGAGAGAGCAAGTTGAGCCCCTGGAAATAGTAAGGGTGGTTCTTGTTAGCCACTACAGGTTCCAACGCAAAGCGGCTGATATTGAATTCCTGGTTGCGGTAGAGGCAGTAAGCACGCTGGTATTCCACAGCTCGCATGGAATCGTTATCGGCAAAGTAGCGTTCGTATTCGTCATACTTGGTAATTGCCTTGGGCCAGTCGGACTTGTGCCTGTAAGATTCGGCAATGAGGAAAACAGCTTCGGCAGTACGCGTCTTGTTCTTAGGGAAACGTTCAAGAACACGAGAGCCTTTTTCGATGACTTTTTCGTATTTCTGAGATTCTTCGCCACTCGGGTAAGACATGGTTTCGTCGGGAACACTATCCAGACGAGCCTGGCGGAGTTCGGTCGCTTCGTCATAGAGCCGTTCTGCATTGAACATATGGTTCAAGTAGGCGCAGCAAGTGCAGCCTTCAATCAAAGCGGCAAGCAAAAATAAAGCTAAAAAACGACCACGGAACATATAGCTATAAAATAGATATTTATGAGCTAAAATTCCATAAGAAGAGGCATATAATCGCAAAGTTTCATGCCTGTTGGGGGCAAAGTCGAGCGATCGAGGCGGACCATACGCACTTCGGCGGGTTTCCCGACAATGCGAGCCAGGATTTCAAAGTTATCGCGGGTTTCCCAGACAGCGGCATCCATGATAACGCCATTGCCACAATCCGTTTCGCCAGTGTTATTGCTGATGCCAGAAATGCGGGAATTCTGCTTGAGGAGGCGCGTAAAGATTTCTGGAGCCACACCAAGATGATTCGAGCTTGAAGCGGAATCGAACACGACCACATGAACTTCCCTGAATCGGTTCAGCGAATCAAAAACGACCGTGTACGTATGATGGTAAGGCGATTCAAAGAAAGTCTCTTGCCAAACGAAGCGCTTCACTTGTTTAAAATTAGAGGCGGAATACTTCTTAAAGAACTCCTGCGAAGAGGCTCCATAACGAACAAGATAATGTCCTAATTTCGTCGAGAAGTCGTGTTTTCTTTCGGGCATCATGGATTCGCGGAGGCTATCCACGGCGCGGTTCAAGTTTGCCGTAAGACCGTTATTGTACTCCTCAATCGCTGCCCTGCGTACTTGTTCAAGTTCATTCAGGCGAGACTTGATATCCGGGTAATCCGGATCGGTTTTGAGGATGTAGTTGAACTCGCGGCGAGCCATATCAAACATGTGGGCTTTGGTATATGCGATGCCCATGGCTTCACGTAGCGGCAAGTTTTCAGGATAACGTTCGACCAGCGGAGCAAGAATGTCGCATGCCACCTGGGCACGATCGCGAGAGGAACCCGCATACATACCATTCTTGCCAGGAGCCGTCTTTTCGCCAATCGTCGCCATCGCGCGGCGAGCCTTTTCGTAATCGGGACGGAAGGCAAGAATGCGCTGGTACGTCTTTTCAGCAACGTCGAACTTGCCATTGTATTCGGCAAGGTAACCGCGCAAAAGCATCAATTCCGAAGAGAGCGGGAACTGCGTCAAAGCATAATCAACGACGAGTGCCGCACTGTCCAGATTTCCATCGTCATGGTAGACTTTAGCCAAAAGCTCAAACGCACGCTGTGAATCGCCCGAAGAAAGGCTGATAGCCGCACGGCATTCGTTGGCAGCATCTCGCAAATTCGAATTCTTGTGCAGGAGTTCCGCGTACCAAAGTCTAATCTCGTAAATGGCAGGAGCGCGCGAACTTGCCATCTTCGCCAGTTCGACAGCAACGGTCAAGTTCCCTGCAAGGAGCGACTTGCGGCTGTCCAAGTAAAAGCTGATACCCGTATTCGGATAACGAGCCATGAGGCGCCCCATCAAAAGTTCAGCGCGGTCACGCATTGTTTCCGTAACGGAATCCATATGGAACAACGTATTGACTTCGCCCCAGACCGCCGCATCCACATTCGGATACAGAAGCACAAGCGCATCGTAAATTTCGTAAGCGGCCTTGGTCGCCCCGCTACGCGAGAGTTCACCCGCACGGCGGAATTCAGCCTGCGCCTGCAACGGGAGACTTTCGACATCGGCCTTGAAATTCGGGGCATCGCCATTCATCACGGAAGTACCCGCTTCGAGCCCGAACGGAATTTCCCCTACGACCGTCTTGGATGGTCCGTATTTGTTATAAATCTTGAATCCGCCATACGCAAGCAGCGCCCCAAAGAAAAAAAACAGAAAGAGGTACGCGGCAGTACGAGGCGCAGATGAAGGATTCGACATTAGAGTTCCAATTAAATTTCCAGGAAGTCAGCCAATTTTTCTTTGTGTTCCTTGCTCTTCTGCAAGCGACGCAAAGTCTTGTTCTTGATCTGGCGGACGCGTTCACGGCTGAGCTTCAAGTCTTCGCCAATGTCCTTGAGCGTCGTGTCTTCGACCGTATCGAGACCGTAGAACATGCGGAGGATTTCTTCTTCGCGCTGCGGGAGTGAAGAAAGCGTTTCCTGGATGAGCTTCTTGCGCTCTTCGCGTTCCATGTCCTCGTCCTGGTTGCCGTCGCTGCCGAGCACATCCATAAGCGTACTCACGGAATCGGCACTCGAGACGCCAGCGTCATCGCCAATCGGTGCATCGAGCGAGATATCGACAATCTTTTCCATGACTTCGACGATGTCGCGTTCGTAAGGAGCAAATTCTTCCATCGAGATGGTCTTGTCGTAGTCACCGCCGTTCTGCATCAAGGCGCGTTTGAAGCGATTCACCAAGGCAAGCTTGTTAGGCGGAATGCGGACTGCGCCCACCTGTTCGAACAAAGCCTTCTGGATGGACTGACGAATCCACCACACGGCGTAGCTGATGAACTTCACGTCCTTGTCCATGTCAAAGCGCTTAGCCGCCTTGAAAAGACCGAGGTTACCTTCGTTGATGAGGTCCAGAAGTGAAAGACCGCGACCTTGGTACTTACGGGCGACACTCACCACAAATCGCAAGTTACCACGGATAAGGCGCTGTAAGGCAGACTTTCGAATTTCTTCGGTTTCACCGTTCTTGATAATTTTCAACAGCGCCGATTCCTCCTGTGGAGTCAGCGTAGGATACCTATTCAAGTCACGAAAATAAAGAGCTTCGTTAAAATCACTCATAAAACAACACCTTCTTGTCTTGGACAAACCGTCTTCGACTCTTTCAAATATGGTTTATTATGCGGATTTCGTCAATTCCTTAAGTTTATCATACGGGTAAATTCCCGAACGATGGCCATCACTAAAAGAAAGACCAACGGCATAACGACCTATAGACTGGATATGTTCAAGCTTTACATCCAAGGGAACAGTCGAATCATCGAGGAGTTTTTCGCCTGTATGTTCGTCCACACAAAGTGCGCACGGACAAGCTAAGCGGAGCGTACGGGCATCGCAAGCGCCTCGGCTGCCGTCGTTCCATTCAAAGCCGAGCTTGCCCTCTTTTGTCCTGAATACTTTCTTTGGCTGAATCATACTTCCTCCACAGGCAACTGTTCGAAATCGTAATTGAAGTTTTTAAGGACTCCATCGCCTTCGGATTCAAACACAGAAAGCGTGCGGACCATTTTTTCGGCTGCATCCATAAAGACTTTCGCCGATTCGGAGTTCGGGTAGCGGAGCACCGCCGGAGTGCCACTGTCACCGCAGTCGGCAACAGCCGGTTCCATCGGGACCTTACCGATAAGCGGCACGCCCCACTTTTCAGCAATTTTCTGACCGCCACCGGCAGGGAAAATATTGTGGTGTTTGCCGCACTCATCACAAATGAAATAACTCATGTTCTCGACAATGCCAATAACCGGCACGCCCACGTTATCGAACATGGCAATACCCTTCTGGCAGTCAGCGAGAGCCACCTGCTGCGGAGTCGTCACGACGACTGCACCTGCCATCGGGCAGTTCTGCGTAAGCGTGAGCTGGATGTCGCCCGTTCCAGGAGGAAAGTCTACGAGGAGGTAGTCGAGCTTGCCCCAGCGCACGTGGTGGATGAAGTGCTGGATCATCTGCGAAACCATCGGTCCGCGCCAGATGGTCGCCTTGTCGGAATCCGCGAACATGCACATCGAGACGATGCTGATGCCGCCCTTCGCTTCGACAGGTGCAATCGTATTGTCTTCGAAAACTTCCGGTGCCTTGTCTATCCCGAACATAAGACCCATAGAAGGGCCGTAAATGTCAGCATCGAGAATACCCACGCGAGCGCCAGAAAGGCTAAGCGCCATGGCGAGGTTCGCCGTCACGGTCGATTTACCGACACCACCCTTGCCACTAGCCACAGCAACCACATGCGCCACTTCGCCAATGTGCGAATTTTGCGGAGCCTTAGCAGCAGAATTGTCATCGCCCACGCGGCCCTGCGAAGAAGTGAGCGTCACTTCGACTTCGGAGGCACCAAGGCTTTTCACAATGGTAATGCACTGATCCTTGAAGCGGTCACGAATCGGGCATGCCGGAGTCGTGAGTTTCAAATCAAAGGAAACCTTCGTGCCTTCAATTTTCAGGTTTTGAACAAAGTTTAGTTCTACAATATTCTTGTGCAAGTCCGGATCCTGGACTGCACGCAAGGCGCTTAAAATATTTTGCTCATTCAATTGCATAGGCTAGGTATTAGGTTTATTAGTTCTTATAATTTATAAATTCCGAAGGCGCAGGCGGCAACGCCAAGTACAAAGCTTGCTAGCGCGTAAGCTATGAACATCCCGATTTTTCCGCTTTGCAAAAGCGCCAAGTTTTCATTGGCAAAAGTGCTGAACGTCGTAAAGCCTCCGCAAAAGCCTGTCACCAAAAAAAGCTTGAGGTTTGGCGAGAGGGAGTCGCACTTGAGGAAAAGTCCCGAGAAAATCCCGATGCAAAGGCAGCCCAAGATGTTTGCGACAAAGGTCGGCCACGGGAACCCGGCGACCTTCGGAATCACAAGCGACATGAAGTAGCGCAACACGCTACCGAGAGCACCGCCAAGAGCAACGAATAAGAAATTCATTTCGGGACCTTTTTGCGTTCGTTTAATTCAGCGAAAACTTCGGCATGCGAAGGAGGTGTGTCATACAAGGTGGCCATTCCTCTTCGTAATGGCTGACCATGATGATTGTCGTTTCCGTCGAAAGCAGTTGCAACAGGTGGAACAGCTTTTCGCGATACTCGCCCTTGAGGCCTTGCGTCGGTTCGTCAAGCAAAAGGACTTTCGGCGGGCGGATTGCAGCACGAGCCATCAGCACCAGGCGCTTGTCAATCGGCGAAATCTTGCGGATAGAAATCGACGTATCTTCAAAGCCCAAGTAGGTGAGCCATTCGCGAGCCTTTGCCTTTTCTTCCCACGTGATGTTTTCAGCGCGGCAGAGGTTCGGTGTAAATCCTGTGCAAAGCACATCCAGAAGGCTCAAATCTTCGCGATACTGGAGAGCCATTTCCGGCGAGAAGAATCCGAGTTTTGCCTTGTGGTCCCAGATGTTGAGGCCATGCCCCGGGCGTTCACCGAGAAGCGTAATATCGTTATTGTAAATCTGCGGATGGTCTGCAGTAAGCATGCCGAGGAGCGTACTCTTGCCGGCACCGTTCTCGCCCATCACCGCCCAATGTTCACCCTTGCGAACCGTCCAGTTCAAATCCTTGAGCACATCCGTATCGCCAAAGCGAACATTCACGTGCTTAAGATCAAAAAGAATCTCGGCACTAGAATTCACTGGATCCTTCGACTGCGCACCTTGCGGTGCATCGCTCAGGATGACACCGCTATTGTCATTCCCGCACTCTCGTCTCTCGTCTTTCGTCTCTCGTCTCAAATCGACAATCTCGTAATCCTTGAGTTCGGCTTTTTTGAACTTCGGGGTTGCTGCGGCTTTCGGGAGTTCACCCGCATACTGCGTGAACGTTTTGTCCGCATAAACAAACGCCGGAATTTCCGGGAGCAGTTCATCTTCGCGAGCAAGGCGCACCACGACTTTCAATCCCGGACGTTTTGCAAGGTCAGCCACACAGCCAGCCAAATGCGCTCGATATTCCGGATCGAGCCCGCCGAACAAGTCATTGAAATAAACCCATTCCGGCTTTTCCATCCACATGCGGGCCAAGAGCACTCGGCGCAGTTCGCCGTTCGAGAGGCTCAACAGCTTGCGGTCAAGAATTCCTTCGGCAAGGTCAGCGATGTTCAATGCCTCGCCAAGCTTTTCCGGATCGGTCAGCGGCCACGCCATATCGTCAATGTAGCGGTCCGTCTGCAAAAAGAACTTCTTGTCCAAAAGCAGGTTACGCACCAGCGGAGCTTCCGCATCATGCAAGCTGATAAAACGCTGCTGGAAGAACGGGGCCAACGCCTGCTGGATTTTACGTTGCATCGCCTCCGACATCGTGGAGACATTTTCACGTTGATTCAAAAAATGAGTAATGACTCGGTCAAGATCTTCGCCCTCGGTGCTGAAAATCTGCACCTGCGGAAACATCTCGATCAAAGCTTCAAAGCGCTTGAATTCCATGCGCCCAAAGATAGAAAAAGCCTAACGGGACGGCAAATTTTCTCCTACGCAAAAACTCCCGGCCGAAACCGGGAGCTTAGTGAGGAGGAAAGAATCTTAGATATTAGAACTTGTTGAAGAAATCCCAAGTAGTCTTCGGTACCCAAGACTGGTTCGAACCCGGATCCTTGTGGTCCCAGATGTGGCCGCCATTCTGCGTGCACCAGCGAACCGGGAAGCGTTCTTCGACAGTTGTGTAGTCATAGCAAACGTGCGGACCGTTGCCTCCGTATTCCTGAGCACGCTCGTTCTTGGCCTTGCCACCTTCGGAGTTGAGTTCCAAGATGATATCGCGAGCTGCGCGACCCATGACCGGAGTGCAGAGGTTATCCTGCAAGCCGAGCACGCCCATCCAGCCAATGCCCATCTTTTTGCGCTGCGGGAGCCAAATGTTGCGTTCGGCAGTTTCATAGACGGCGACCGCGCGGAGCACATCCTGATGGTTCCAGGAAAGTCCGTTACTGAACATGGAGCCATAGCTAAAGCCCGTCGAGAACACGCGAGAAGAGTCAATGCAGAAGTTGCCTTCGAGGTAAGCAAGGAGTTCATCGAAGAGCGTGTAGTCATCCTGACCCCACGGGGCCTGGTTTCCATTGCCTTCCGGAGCGACGAAGATAGCGGTATTTCCCGTATCGAGCGGTTTCAGGCCATAGTAGCCTTCATCCTGCACGCCACCGGCCCAGCCGCCCATGCACTGCATGCCGAAAATAAGTTTGTACGGTTTATTCTTGTCATAGTTCTTCGGGATGTCGAGACGCACGGTACGCGAACCCTTGCTCCACTTGAATTCGATATACGGCTTGTCACCGCGATACTTGTAATCAAGCTTTGTATCCTTGCCGCAACCGCGTGTCGGCACAGGATCGTTCTTGAGGCCCCAACCGTAAGCGTATTCCGGCTGCTTGACCGTCTTTTTGAGCTTGAGAGTAACGTTTGTGTCCAAGTTGCTGAGCGCAACCGTAAGCGTATCATAATCCGTTGCAATCACGCGAAGTTCATCGCCAGCCTCTTCTTTCTTGAGGCCGCGGGCTACAGCTTCGCCAAACGAAATCCCGTAATTGCCATTGGATGTAAAGCGGAAATTGCTTTTGGCGCTACCGACGCTCACGCGTGCAAAATAAGAGCCCTGGGCTTTCACGATAGACTGCATGTCAAGCGTGCCCGTGCCATAAACGGTCTCGTTCAAGACGCGGGAACCCACAGCATCAAAAACCTGAATGCGCACCGGTTCATTTGTGCTCTGGGAATAAGACAGAACGCCGTTCATTACGCTCACGTAGCCGAGCATCGGACGTACCGCATGGATGCCAATCGTCGAATCTTCCTTGAAGAGTTTGAATTCGCCCTTGGAATCGGTCGTTGTCTTGAGTGCGTTTTTAAGAAGTTCTACGGAGGCTTTTTCGATAGCCTTGCCGCTTTCGTCGCTAACCTTACCCGTAACGGTAAAGGCCTGTGCAGATGCCGCAAAAGCAAGCGCCATTGCAGCACACTTCAAACTGAGATGATTCATACCTGTTCTCCTTTAGTATCATTCCTAACTCTTTATCCCGAAGGGACAAGTCCTCCAAACTGATTTGATACATGCAAGGAGATACGCCACACAACAGCGTGGCTCCACAAAACCAAGCATGAACACACCAGTGTTCTTCCTAACTTAACCCAACTATAATATATCCCCGAATGTGAACGTTATCACATAGCAAAGAAGCGGTTTCGTGGACAATTAGTCAACAGGGCATTGGGTGTGAGGTCGGCTCTTCGAGCCTTTGAGGTATGAGGTTTATTTTTTCTATTATTTAACCAATGAATTCCTTGTTAAACAAAGCTATCGCCCAAGAACGCCTCACTCCAACCGAAGGGCTCGAAATCCTGAAAAACGACCCGTGGACTGAAGTCGTCGAAGCAGCCGATACCGTACGTAAATCAAAACTCCCAGGTAACCGTGTCGGTTATACGGCATTCCGCATCGTTAACTACACGAATGTTTGCGAAGTGACTTGCAGTTTTTGCAGTTTTTGCCGCCCTGCAAAGCACCCTGAAGCGTACATTTTAAGTTTAGACGAAATCCGCCAAAAGACAATCGAAGCCAAAGCTAAAGGCGCCGACCAAATTTTTCTGCAAGGTGGCGTTAACAAGGAAATTCCGCTCAGCTATTACACCGACGTTCTCAAGATGCTCACACAAGAATTGGGCGTTAAGGTGCGCGGATTCTCGCCAGTTGAACTTGTCCGCATCGCGGAATTCAACAACATACCGCTCGACGAACTGCTTGACATTTTCAAGGATGCAGGCCTCAGTTCCGTTCCAGGCGCAGGCGCCGAGATTCTCTCCGACCGCATGCGTCAAATTCTGAGCCCCAAGAAGCTCCCCGCGCAGCAGTGGTGCGACACGCTTGCCGCCTGCCACAAAAAAGGCCTCCCCGGCAGCGCAAACATCGTCATCGGCAGCGCCGAAACCGCCGAAGAAGTCATAGAACATTTGGAATACGTGCGCAAAACGCAGGACATCGCGGGCGGATTCAAGAGCTTTGTCGTCTGGACGTTCCAGCCGCAGACCGACAAGTTCCCGATCCGTCACGTACGCGGCGACGAATACCTCAAGCTGCTCGCGCTCAGCCGCCTGTACCTCGACAACGTCCCGCACATTGAAGTTTCGCTGCTTGGCATGGGACTTTCGCTCGGTGAACTCGGGCTGCACGCTGGCGCCGATGACATCAACAGCATCGTCATCGAAGAGAATGTGCTTAAGAATCATGGGCTCACGACCATCGAACAAGCCGAAAATTTCATCAAAAACGCCGGCTTCACCCCCTACCGCCGATCCCTCAACTTTGATTAAGGCAAGTTTTTAATTAGACCATTTTCAGCTCAAAATTATAGGCTTATCCGCCCCCTTTTTGATTAGATTAATAAAAGTGCCACAAGCACAACCACCTCTTTCAAGAAGGAGATTCTTATGAGCTGGGAATGTAAATACCTCAACGAAACGTTCTGCGAAAAACGCAAACAGGAATGCGACCCGGGGGCAAAAGGTTGCGTCCTTCAGGGAAAATTCAGCTTTCCGCTAAAGGAAAAGACGAAATCCGAAAAGAACAGTAAATAAGAGAGATGCCCGCTCGGTGGCGGGCATGACAATACAAAAAAAAGACCCTCTTTCGAGAGTCTTTAAAAGCCGAGGCTTCGCGCAACTTACATTGCAAAATTTCGCAGCCCGCCAATGTCCTGCTTAAATGAGGCGCAGGATTTCTTGAGCGGTCTGTTCGGCAAACGTGTTGTCCTGAACAAAACGGCGCACTTCCGTCGGGTTGATGCGTGCATACTCAGAAAGAGCACGACCAATGCCATTGCGGATGTAGTAGTCGTCGTCCTTTGCGCAAGTGAGACAGAACTGACGCAAAAGCGGCCAGTCCGTGCGGTCCTTGTACTGCACCTGGAAGATGATTGCACTACGGCGAACCCAGATGTTCGGGTCGCGGATCCAGGAGGCAATCTTCGTACGCAGCGCCGGCAGGCGGAGCGCCAAGTCACCCAAGACGCAAGAAGCGAGGGTATCGACCGTGTCGCGCCAGGCTCTGGTCTTGATGAGTTTTTTCAAAAAATTAAGGTGCTGACCACCGAGAAGCCCACGATGACGGAACAGGTAGTCACAGGCCGCGTACTGGAATTCCCTATACGGCTGCGCCCACATGTCCTCGACTCTCGACACGAGTTCGTCCCCGTCCTTTGGCGGGTACTTGTCGAAAATCGGATATGTGACTTCACGACGGGGAACCAATCTGATTCCGAGAAATTCAAATTGCTCCCTAGCCTTCTTAGACATTTCATGCGCTTCTTCTTCATTAGCGATAGAGCGCAAAGCGAGAGATATTTCTTGTGTAAACCGAAGCATTGTACTCCAAAAATAGTCCATAAAGAATTTTTTTTCTAGACCTTGACAAACATTTTTTTCAAATTTTTTTAATTTTTTTCTGAATTTTTTGCAAAAAAAGTGCAAAAAAAACCTTGACAAAGCTAAAAACAGCTAAAAGACCCAGAAATCATGACTGATTCCACTAGAAAAGAGGCTCTTCAAATCACTGAAGTTCCGCCCGAACTGCGTGGTCTTTCCGACGAAGAAATCATTCGCAACTCGGAAAGCAAGGAAAAAAAGTTCATCGGCAAAAAGCACAACGGCGCCAAGCGACCGTCCAAGCGTGAACGTCAAAGACTCAAAGAACAGAGCGAAAACGCAAAGTTCAATACGCTCGTGGCAAAGTACAACAAGCCGGATAACGCAAAGTCCCGCGAAGCCGAAAGCGATGCCGAAATCAAGAGTATCCTAAAGAAAATCGCCACGAACGCCGCTCCAAAGGCCGATGACGCCGAAGTCAAGAAAATCATCGCTAAAGCAGCCCCCGCCGAAGCTCCGAAGCGCGTGCTTACAAGTGTTCTCTCCGAACCGCCCAAGCCGCCTTCAGGCCGCGTCCTCAAGGGCTCGTTCGGCGCAAAACCGGGCGACAAGCCAAAGACCGTGATTGTATCGGCAGCCGACCTCGCCCGCCAGCGCATCGAAGAACGCGCAAAGAAGATCCGCGAAGCGCTCATGGCAAAGAACAAGGCTTTACACCCAGAAGCCGCAGCAGAAATGCCGGTCAAGCGCCCCCGTGGTCGCCCCCGCAAGAACCCGCTCCCACCGCCTCCGGCAGAATAAGTTTCCCAGCCCGCCACCACAAGTGCGCGGGCATTTTTTTTGACCGAAAACGCAGTTCCGCGCAGCCCTGCGAAAAACAAAAAGACCTTCCGCTTTCACGAAAGGTCTTTTGAGAGGCAACGGGCGGACTCGAACCGCCGAATAAGAGTTTTGCAGACTCGCCCCTTACCAACTTGGGTACGTCGCCATAATTGCAGACGCAATATAAGTATTTTAAGCGGACCTTACAAGGGGTAAGATCAAAAAAAGTGAAATTTTTTAATTTTTAGCCGTGAATTTCACCCAAATGAAGACAAAATTGCTTGCAACGCTCGGCGCCCTCTGGATGAGGAGCCTCCGCATCCGCCTACGCGTGCCCGACGACTTCCGCCCGGGAATCCTTGGACTTTGGCACAAGGATCTGCTTGCAAGCACCGCCGCCTTCAAGGATAAGAACGTTCACATTCTCGTCTCGCAATCAAACGACGGTGAATTCTTCGCCCAGGCAGCCAAGCAGCTCCATTACGAAGTTACCCGCGGTTCCGACACGCACGGAGCCACAAACGTCCGCCATTTGCTCAAGTCACTCAAAAACGACCGTTTTGTTGGCATGGCACTCGACGGTCCGCACGGCCCCGCTCTCCAGGTAAAACCGGGTTCCCTATGGCTTTCTAAGGCGAGCGGTCGCCCTCTTTGGCTTTTTTGCATCAAGTATGGCAGGCATTTTCGCTTAAATGGATGGGATAATTTCATAATTCCTCTTCCATTGACAGCAATTGACATCGAAATTAAGTATCTTTTGCCCGAAAATAATTCAAAAAAGGAAACACAGCCGTGATAGCACTACCACCAAAATTTGTCGCATTCGACTTAGAAACGACTGGTCTTGTCAACCGTAAAGACGAAATCATTGAAATCGGCGCCGTAAAGTTCACCGTAGAAGTGAAAAACGGACGCGTCGTACCGAAACTCATCTCGGAATTTGACACGCTCGTAAAGCCCAATATGCTCATCCCCGCCGAAGCCACAAACGTGAACCACATTACCGACAAGATGGTCGAAAACGCACCGCCCGTCGGAGAAGCCCTCAAGCAGTTCACCGCATTCTGCGGCCCTGGCTCCATCTTGCTCGCTCACAACGCAAACTTCGACGCCAGTTTCTTGCGCACCGCCTACGAGCAGAACCCGCAGTTCACGCCGGGCAACCCCGTCGTCGATAGCCTTGCTATTTCCAAGACCATCATGCCGGAACTCGCAAACCACAAGCTCGGTTTCATGGCAAATATGTTCATGAAGCGCGGTGAAATCTCAATGACCATCGATGAAGAAAAGATGCACCGTTCCGTGTACGACTGCGAAATGCTCATGGAAGTGTTCGTCGCCCTCCTCCGCCGCCGTCTCAAGGAGAAGGAATGGGAAATGGGCAGCATCATGCAGGCCATGGCGAAGTACAAAGGCGTCCCGCAGTTCATTAGAAAGTAGTCTTACAGTACTGTCATTCCCGGCGCCTGTCCTCGCTTGACGGGGATGACCGGGAATCTCCTTTTACAAAACCAGCCCCGGTCACCACGCCGGGGTATTTTTGTTGCACATTACGAATCAGCAACATAAACCTTAACTGGATTCTTCGGGGCTACCCCCTCAGAATGACAATGCATACAATCAATAAATACACAAAAGACCGCCATGCGGAGCATAGCGGCTTTCGTTAAACTTTTAATCTAAGAAATTAGATGCCGAGTTCCTGAGCAACAGCCTGGATACCAAGCTTGTTGATCGTACGGAGACCAGCAGCGCTAACGCGGAGCGTGACCCAACGATCTTCTTCAGGAATGTAGAAGCGCTTCTTCTGGAGGTTCGGAAGCTGCTTCATCAACTTCTTACGGTTAGAGTGGGAAACCATGTTACCCACGAGACCGGCCTTGCCGGTAACTTCACAAATGCGGCTCATATTAAACTCCGTTGTTTTTACAGGCAGCAATTTTAGCTAAAAATTCTGGAACTGTCAAGGCTAAAGTTAATCTTGCAATGCTTTTGGCAAGTTAAACTTCGTATTTTCCACTAATTTTACAAGATTTTGCACTTCAACCGGTCCAAATTTTTCTTTCAGCCAGTCGACGACACCCTGAACTAGCACTTCCGGTGCGCTCGCACCGCTCGAAATACCGACCGAACCAATTCCTTCAAACCATGCCGGATCAAGGTCATTCACGTCCGCAATCAAATGGCTCGGGAGTCCCTGTTCCAGTCCAAGCTCCATCAAACGCGAAGAATTAGAGGAATTCTTGGCTCCAACGACCAAGAGCATGTCGACCACAGAGCACAGTTCGAGAACCGCCGCCTGGCGATTGCCCGTCGCATAGCAGAGATCCCCCGCCTCCGGTCCGATGATTTCCGGGAAGCGGCGCTTAAGCGCCTCAATAATCTTGCGCGTTTCCGCCACAGAAAGCGTCGTCTGCGTGATATAGGCAAGTTCCTTGTCTGCAGGCACTTCTACTGTTTCCGCATCCTTTTCGTTCCTGATAAGCGTAATTGCGCCTTCCGGAAGCTGCCCCAGCGTACCTTCCACTTCAGCATGACCAGCATGACCAATCAAGATGATATGGCGCCCCGCATTGTAATGGCGTTTCGCGCTGAAATGTACCTTGAGCACCAGCGGGCAACTCGCATCGAGCACCTGCAAATTACGGGCTTTAGCCTCTTCATAAATATGTTCAGCTACACCATGCGCCGAGAAAATCACCACGGATCCCTCCGGTACTTGGTCGAGTTCATCAACAAAAACAACGCCTTTACCCTTGAGAGTATCCACAACAAACTTGTTATGAACAATTTCATGGCGCACATATATCGGCGTACCAAATTTTTCAATAGCCTTTTCGACCACATGAATAGCACGATCCACACCGGCACAAAAACCACGAGGCGTAGCCAAAACGATTTTTTTCATAGTTTACCTAATTTACTTTAACAAATTTTTCAAGAACTCAAGCAATTGCTGGTACGAATCACTAATCTTCGCACTTTCATGAGCCAGGAACGTCTGCACCAAACGGATATCCGGCTTATTGCGCCTAGAATATTCCGCAGCCGATTGCAACTGGGCAATAACGCCTTCACGTACAAGCGTTGCAACCGCCTCTTTTTGTCCCTCGGCATACGGACCAACACACGTAGAAACACCACTCTGAAGCGGCTCCCAAAAATCGTGAACACCAAGTCCACGCGCAAACGAACCACCAATAACAGCCGTTCTAGAAACCGCCAAAACTTCTTTTGTCTTGCCAAACTCGCTCACAATCGAAACCGCGCCCTTCTGCACCAGCGGCCAGTCGACAAGAGGAATTCCCTGTTCACTAAGTTCCTGACGGAACTCTTCCACTTCGGGCAAACGACGCGGCATCAGCACCACAGATTCTCCACGCTTGATCGAAGAAAGAACCATGCGGCTAAGGCTCGACACCTCCTGAATGTGCATCGAGACAAACACCGTATCGACCGTCGGATTTTCAGGGGCAGAAACAGCCTTGTTCAAGCGCACCCACGGCAAAAGTTTCCAATCACCGCCAATCATCATCCGCGAATTACTCGCTCGCGCAGAAACGCTAAAGAAGCGCGACAAGTCCGAACCCGTTTGCATGCTCACAAAGCCAATGGCGGCATAGTCCATTCCCGGAACCGCGTGATGGAAGCGCCCAGAGACAAGGGCTACAGGCGGTCTCGTCGAAATACGCAACATCGAAGAGAGGTAGCCCGGCCAAAGCTCATTTTCGGCAAGAATCAACCCCATCGGCTTCACAGACGAAATAAAGGACTTCATCGTTGCAGGGGCATCCACAGGCGCAATGTGAGCGACCACATCCACCCCCGATTCCTTAATAAACGAAACGACCTCTACCTTCTGCGTCGAGAGCAAAAGACGCGGGCAATTCGGCAAGTCCTCCTTGAGGCACTTCGCCAAATTCAAGAGCATCTTGCATTCACCAAGACTCGCGCCGTGCATCCAAAGGAAAGGTCCCTTAGGCCACGGACCGCGCAAGCGCTCGTTCATATGGTACTTATTTTCTATAACAGGCACCTTGGCTGCAGCTTTGGCTACAGATCCGAGAGCCTCACGCGCAATGTCAAATACCTTAAACATAGAAAACCGCCACTTTCCTCAATATCAATAATAAATTACAAAAGAAAAGCCACAGCCATGTCGAAGAATCTGCAAAAAACGCCAGCCAAAAGGTTCTTTGCGCGGGAACGTGTTTAGAATCACAAGAAGAAGCGCCCAATGCGCTTAAACGCGGGACAAAAGCTGGAGTTTCGCGAGCCCAACAGCGCCACACATCGCCAAATTTCTGTTCCAAGAAGCGGTCTTCAATTCGCGAAAGCGCCACTTCAAAAGCAACCACGACAAGCATAAACGCGACCACCCAAAGCGAAACGCCTAGATGGAAAAACGCGACCCCGAGCGCAAAGCCCGTATTGGAAATGTAAAGCGGATGACGAACACGAGCGTAAGGACCGCAAGTCACAAGCGCATCCGCGGCATGGACATGCCCACGAGTATGTTCGCCAATAAAACGCCTTGACAGCACTCGTAAAAAAGCACTTACAACGTAAATCGGAATCGCAATTAGGGTACTAGGGGTTAAATCGCCCGGAGGCGCACAAACAAGAGCAACAGCAATGACGCCCAAGATGTATCCGCGATAGCGATACAAGAACGCAGAAATTTTATTTTCTGCATTAGGCATCGCCCATCTCCACAACATTAAAACGTTGTTCAAGTTCACGAGAAAGGACATCGTGGCTCACGAGCACCACCCACTTGTGCAAGAGTTCAGCCGTATCGAGGAACGCTGTCAAAAGCAATTCGCGGTCCGCAAGCGCCACAGATGCAAACGGTTCATCGAGCAAAATCATGGAACTGTCAGAGGCAAGCGCCCAAGCTAAGGCAACGCGAGCACGTTCTCCGCCCGACATTCCCTCCTTAGCCATTATTTTATCCACTCGCGCGGCATGCGCAAATTCGATGACTGCCGCAGAATTCGTTTGTGCAAGCAATTTTTGCAACAAGTGAATTGGAGGGAGTTCTAAATCTTGAGCGACAAAAAACACGTTGTTTTTTAAGGGGATCGAACTTAAAATTTTTCCATAGTCCCATTCCTCAAGACCAGCAATCAAGCGCAACAGCGTCGACTTGCCAACACCATTTCGTCCACGGACAAGCACCGGCTTTTTCGTATTCCAACAAAGCGAAAAATTGCTAAAGAGCGTTTCAAAAGCCCCTTCATACGCAAAGTCGCCATGCGTAATTTGCAAGTTGTCTGAATTTGGAGAATACGCCTTTTCTGCAGAACTGGAATCCGATTTTTTCGAAGGCAACGTTTCGAACTTTTCCAAAACGCTAAGTGCACTCATCGCAGACCTTGCCTGCGGCATCACGCGAGCACATTCCTTCACAGGCTTGTAACAAAGTAGAACCGCCGAGCAGTAAAGCACAAGTCCCGTTCCGTCCATCCAGCCCTCCGAAATCAGTAGCGCACAAAACGCAAGCACAAAGACCATCGCCAAGACCGACACAGTTTCCGTAATCAGAGAAAGCACGCCCTTGCGGAGCGAAACATCAAGACCATCGTCCCTGAGATCGCGAACTCGAGCGATCAAGTCATTCGAAATTTCCTTACGTTCATAACGAGAACTCCAGCGACGGAAAAGTTTACGAGCAAGATAAAGCGAACCGCGAAAATCCGAGCGTTCCGTCAGGATGAGCTCTTCGGCAGGACCCATTTTGTGTAAACGGCGCTGCATCCAGCCCACCAGCGGAACAACCACAACAAAAAGGAATAACGTCAACGGCCAAGAAATGTAGAACAGCACCGGCAAAAAGACCAAAAGCTGGAGTACCGCCTGAACCGCCTGGAAAAACACGCCTCCATTCGATTGCAAAACAACCACCGATTCGTAAGCAGCCTCAACTTTGGATTCGCCCTCCGGCGTATGGAACACTCGCGGCGAGAGCGAACGGAGCGTATGTAGGAACCAACCCATTACCAGGCAACCCGCGCCAAAAAGCCATTTTTCGGAAATGTTCATTTTCCAGGCAAAAAACGCAAAACGGAGCGCCGTAAGGACGACCATCAGCACAAGCCACCCGGAGAGTGAGAAAATCGGTTTGCCTTGGAGAATATCCATAAATGAGCGAATGCCCCAAAGCAAAGCCGCATCGGCAGCACTCGCAAGCAAAGCCACCGGCAAAAAGCGGAAAACGCCTCGCCAAAGTATCTTTTTTAGCCTTTTTTTCAGAATCACGAGAGAAAAAATAAAAAAATCAAACAAAAACCCTTGACATTTTCCTATAAACATCTATATTTGGCGCACACAAAACGCCCCTATCGTCTAGTGGCCCAGGACTCGGGATTTTCATTCCCGCAACAGCGGTTCGAAACCGCTTGGGGGTATAAAAAAGTCAACCGCAAGGTTGGCTTTTTTTGTAACCGCCTCAAGCGGTATAAAAAGAGCTCAACGCAAGTTGGGTTCTTTTTTTATACCCTCGAGCAAACCGCGACACAGGGTATAAAAAGGCTCATCGAAAGATGAGTCTTTTTTTCAACCTTTTAAAGGGTATAAAAAAGATCAACCGCAAGGTTGTTTTTTTTTTTCAATCCATCCATGGTATAAAAAGCCAGCTAAAAAAAATCGCACGCCCTTAAAAAAATTATCAATCCACCCTTGACAATATTTTATAAAATCCTATATTTGTCCTCACACAAAACGCCCCTATCGTCTAGTGGCCCAGGACTCGGGATTTTCATTCCCGCAACAGCGGTTCGAAACCGCTTGGGGGTATAAGGAAAAGGCTTGCTTCTTAGCAAGCCTTTTTCGTTACTCTCGAGCAAACCGCGACACAGGGTATAAAAAGGCTCATCGAAAGATGAGTCTTTTTTTCAACCTTTTAAAGGGTATAAAGGAACCAGCTGAAAAGCCGGTTCTTTTTTTATACCCACAAGCCAACCGCGACAAAGGGTATAAAAAAGATCGACTGAAAAGTCAGTCTTTTTTTTGTAACCGCAAAAAGCCACGTCGCGCGCCCCATAAACGGGAAGTCGCCCTCGAATGGAGGGCGACAGTATTTTACGAGTTGGAATGAGAGACTTCTGAATAAACTCCTAATACACCAAAACCGTTCCTTACGGTTCCTATTGTCTCGTTTATTTCGTTAAATTCATAGAAGGGCGCTTGAAATTGCGCAAACAAATCAAAGCTCCCCTCTGATACGTTCACGTAAATAAATATAGCATAATTTTTTGAAAAGAATACATTTTTATTACAAAATTTCATTTTTTGACCACAGAAGTGCTAAAAATTACCATTTTTTCGTATAAATTTTCTTTAAAATTCCGAAAAAAGACCGCGACGAGCAAGGAAAAAATGATTTTTCGAAAATTTTTTTGCGTTTTTATGTGTCTCCCTCCCCAAAGGTGAGAGAGGGATTAGACAAGACGTTCACTTCGTTTCACGTCTTGCCCTACGGGTTACGGCCAGAGGCCGTAATCTCAAACTCGCCTGCGTTCGCTTCGCTCTCGGCGAGTTTGTCGAACCCTCTGCGAGGGTTCGGAAACACAAACCCTATGAAACAAATAAGGAACCCACAAGGGGTTCCTTATTTGTTTCAAGGAGAGAGAGGGATTCGAACCCTCGGTCCTGTGACAGACTCCGGATTTCGAGACCGGCCCATTCGACCACTCTGGCATCTCTCCGAGGTTTGCATAATATAGTATATTTCATTTAAACTGTCTATGTTCATTAACTATTTCTGACAATCTTTTACTCCCTTTTATACAATTATTTTTTTGCAATGAGTCCATCCCATAAATTACATTTCCAATAACACCATAAATTCTATTTTGCTTATTTCAGAGAGCGACCTTTTAAAAACCTTTGATTTCAAACCTTTATTTTCTACATTTGGCGCAAAATTAAGGGGACCCAACAGACTTCAGGTTTATAAGTGCGAGTGCACTTCGGGGCTTATTGAATGCTCGATTCGAGCAAAGTGATGACGCGGCATGTGCTGCAGATGAAGTTTACGGATCCCGAAGGTGACTTATGGCAGAAGATATTTCTTGCGGCCCGGAAATCGACGTTCCGGAAAATAATGACAACTCTAAATTGCAGCTCGAAGCAGATGCGTTCTTGAACGCCATCGCAGGCGGTGCAGACGAAGACCAGGCTGACGAAGCCGCATTCTTTGCTGCAAATCCGGACGGCATTGTCGTTGATGATAACGGCGAAGTTCTGGAATCCGGCGCAAATTCCAAGATTAAGAAAGGCGAAAAAGTCGAATTTATCGACGATGACGAAGCAACATGCGAGCAAGAAAAGCCCGCTGAAACAGAAGACTCTGCAACAGTCGCGACTGATTCGGCAACCTTAAACGAAGACTCCACAGACGAAGAAGATGTCGGCGACGAATCCTTGGTGACGTTCGACGATCTCGGTCTCTCTCCGGAAGTTCTTGAAGCGGTCAAGCTCGCAGGCTACGAAACGCCCTCGCCCATCCAAGCTAAGGCCATCCCGGCGCTTTTACAGGGCGCAAACCTTCTCGGAACAGCACAGACAGGTACCGGCAAGACGGCAGCATTCTCGCTCCCGCTCCTTTCGCGCATCAACTTTAACGGACGCGAAACGTCCATGCTCGTGCTCACGCCGACACGCGAACTTGCGATCCAGGTTTCGGATGCCATCCAGCAATACGCCGTCAAGATGCAGAACGTGACGGTTGTTCCGGTCTATGGCGGTCAGGATATCGCCATCCAGTTGCGCGCCCTCAAGCGCAAGGCTAGCATCGTCGTTGCCACACCGGGTCGTTTGATAGACCATATCAAGCGTGGTTCTATTTCTCTCGGAGCCGTCAAAGCAATCGTCCTCGACGAAGCTGACGAAATGCTCGACATGGGCTTTATGGAAGACGTGGAAACCATCCTCAAGGAAATCCCCGCCGACGCCCAGCGCGCCCTCTTTAGCGCCACCATGCCGGACAGCGTCAAGAAGATTATCGACCAGCACCTGGGCGAATACGAAGAAGCTCGCATCGAAGGCAAGACGACCACGGTCGAAAACATTTGCCAGCGCTACTTGCTCGTGAAAAACGAACACAAAATCGAAGCGCTCGCCCGCGTGCTCGAAGGCGAAGAATTTGACGGTGTACTCATTTTCGTGCGCACCAAGCAGAACACCACCGAAGTGGCAGAAAAGCTCGAAAGCCGCGGATTCAACGTGGCCCCGCTTAACGGCGATCTCGCCCAGTCCATGCGCGAACGTACCATCAACCGTCTTAAGATGGGCAAGCTCGATATCGTCGTCGCAACAGACGTCGCCGCCCGCGGTATTGACGTGGACCGCATTTCGCTCGTTGTGAACTACGACATTCCGTACGACACGGAATCTTACGTGCACCGCATTGGCCGTACAGGCCGTGCAGGCCGCAGCGGTAACGCCATCTTGTTCATCACACCGCGTGAAAAGCGCATGCTCAAGACCATCGAAAAGGCAACGCGCCAACCAATTGACGTGATGGAAATGCCGACCTCCGATCAGATCAGCAAAAAACGCGTCGAAGCATTCAAGGCTAAAGTCAAGAGCGTTGTAAGCTACGGTGAACTAGACCAGTTCAAGGAACTCGTCCGCGCACTCGCCGCAGAAGGCTGCAACATGAAGGATGGCGTTGCCCTCGAAGATGGAACGGTCAACGAAATGACCGCCGAAGACATCGCAGCAGCAGTCATCAAGATGTACCAGAAAAAGCAGCCGCTCTTCCCGAACCTCCCGCCGCTCGAAGCTCCGAAGGAACGCCGCGAAAAAGTCCGCACGGGCAGAGACTTCCTCGGCAACAGCGAAGATTTCGGCCTCAACAGCGAAGAACAAAAGCGCATGCGTAAGGAACGCAAGGAAGGCTTGAACGGCGTCGAAGAAGGCTTCTTGCGCTACTATCTTGGCGTCGGTCGCATTGACCACGTTACCCCGCGCGACATCGTGGGAGCAATCGCTGGCGAAGCAAACATCAACAGCAGCAACATCGGCCGTATCAAGCTCTTTGACAAGTTCAGTACCGTTGAACTCCCGAACACGCTCCCGCAAGACGTTCTCGACATTTTGTCCGAAATGACAATCCGCGGTAACGACGCCCGCTTCCGCGTGATGACCGACGAACCTCCCGAGGGTCCCGCACCGGGAACAAGGCCGCACGCCAGCCGCGAAGAACGCCGCAGTTTCCATCGCGACCGCAAGGGAGGCTTCCACGACGAAGAACGTCGTGGCGGATTCCGCAAAAATCGCGAAAGCGGCGACCGCTTTGGCGACAAGCCTTTCGAGAACCGCAAGGCACGTCGCGAACGCCAATTCGCCGACCGCAAGCCAGGCAAGTTCGAAGACAAGCCCTTCCGCAAAGACCGCGATGAACGCAGCTTTGGCGACAAGCCGTTCCGCAAGACGCGCCGCTTCGGAAGAGTCTAATAGACTCAAAAAAAAATTTCACGGAGTCCTTCGGGGCTCCGTTTTTGTTTCATCTGGATGAAAATGGCACGCTAATTAAGGCTAAAAAAAAAGAGCCCGTTTCCAACAATAACGGACTCTCTTTAAATCAACCGGTTAAAGGACATAGCTCAGCAACCGATTAAAAATAGCGTAACGCTAGAGACCAGCAGGAGAATGCCCCAGGCAGTTTCCACGATGGGTCCAACCTTTTTGATTTCATTTTCGTTGTCTTTCATTGTCTTATCCTCACTATACCCCGAGGCCTGCGACATCGCCTGCCTACAATTCTAAACTACAATTCCTGCGGGCGCGCGGAGTATACATTTTGGATATTTTTATGGACTTTTTATCAATGTGCCAGGTTGGAATATTCAGCATCCGAATATTGCAGGTCCGCATAACGGCGCGGTTTCCAGCGCGACAGTGTGCGAACAAAGAAACACAAACAACATAGAAAACTGATTAGATAAAAGAAAGGACCCCTCGAGGATTTCCTCAAGGGGCGTGAGCCGCAAGCGGCATGTACTGACATGCCGTGGCGGCGAGAGCGAGCGCCTCGACGGAGTCCCGGCAGGACACCGGCGCGAGCGGTTGCGCGTAAAAACGAAGAGGCCCCCTGCCGTCTTGGCAGGGGGCCTCGAGAATCCAGCGGCGACCTACTCTCCCGGACCCGGGGGCCAGGTACCATCGGCGATCTGAGGCTTAACTTCCGTGTTCGGGATGGGAACGGGTGTGACCCTCACTCGATAACCGCTGAAACAATCTCTGTGACATGGAAACTCAATCAAGCTTCAGTGCTGAAGCGTAGTGGGTTCGGGCTGCTCACGCAGCGGATGAACCAAATCGTTGAAAGAAAGGAAAAGCGTCTCACGGGCTATTAGTACCGCTCGGCTCAACGTGTCGCCACGCTTACACCTGCGGCCTATCGA
>NZ_FXAX01000006.1 GCF_900177805.1 Fibrobacter sp. UWB13
ATGAGTAATTTTAGTCCTAGAACTATGTCAAATTCATGGATGAAAGATTATGATGAGGCTGTCCTCAGGTATGAGGGTGCGCAAGACAAGGCTCGCGAAATGGCTATGAGAATGCTGGTAAAAGACGAGCCTGTTGATAAAATTGTCGAGTACACTAGACTCTCTGTTTCTGATGTTCTGGCTCTCAAGGCTTCCCTTGATCAGAAACAGTGAGTGCATTGAAATTGAAGTGATTGCTTTTTAATCAAAAAAATCCCCGAAATCAGTTGATTTTCGGGGATTCTTGTTAAAAGGGCTTTTTTTTGCAAAGAAGCCGAGGGATGTTATTCCACGCCGATACCAAGACCTCTAAACGGAACGTATCGGAGCTGTTCCTTGTTGTCGATAATGACTGCAACACCGGTAAGGAAGTACGGCCAGTGGCTTGTAACGTGGAACTTGTAGTTCACGGCTCCGTTAGAGACGAATACGCTGAACGGGAGAACAAAGTCGTCGTGGGTACAGATGACGCGGTACTTGTTCATGGAGGCGTAGCCCGGGGCGATGTCCTTCTTGATGATTTCTTCGGATTTTTCCTTGAGGTCGTAGAAGGCGTCGGCATAGAGGTTGTCGTATGCCCAACCCGCAATGACGAGACGGACGTTTGTCGTGGAGTCGTCATAGAACTTGTAGCGTTCGCTGTCTTTCTTGTACCAGCTGATGGAATAAAGGCTGGTTGTGTCATGCTGGAATGTCTGTTGTCCGCGGCCAAGGTTGATGTTGTAGCAGGTCTGTTCGGTGCGGACGTAGTTGGTGTGCGAATACACAAATTCATCGGCGCTGATGAGCTTTTTACCGACGGCTCGGGCTTGTCTTACGCCGTCAGACGGTTGACCGTTGACGGAGTCGGGTTCGTTTTCCCAGTAGGTGAGGGGCGTTTCACGACCGGTCTGTGCGTCGTCGCGTTCGCCGTGGCGGATGATGAACACAGCCTTTTCGTTGCAGCGGACGCTCTTGAAAACGTCAGCGATGTCAGCGAGTCCGTTGGTGTCAAGGGGAATGTTGATAACAGGAGTTTCGACGCAACTCGGATCGAGTTGGGCGGTTCCTGCCGAGGAACTGGACTGAGTCGGCGGAACGTCTGTGGAAGAGCTGGATTCACCGATCGGAGCTGTGGCGGAGCTGGAGATTGCGTCGGCAGAGCTTGCCGGGAGCTGATCTGTGGAAGAGCTGGAAAGCTGTTCTTGCTGTATTTGGCTGCTTGAACTTTGGCTAATGGCTGTGCTAATCGGGGATGTTGCGGAGTCGTCACCGCAGGCTGCCAAAAGCGAGGCGGAGAGGATTGCGCCGGTAAGAGCTAAAGAAATGCGAGAAATTTTATGCATTGCGTGAAATTCCTTGTTTTTATCCCTCTAAATCTATTTATGTTGCGTGGTTTCTTCAAGTAAATTTTTCCAAAACCCGTGAATTATGCGTTTTTTACGCTTTAGCTTCGGCTGGCTTGTCGGAATTGTAGTTGATTTCGTTGCGGCGCTTGAGTTCTTTGTTGAGCGGCCAGTAAATGAGCGCAAAAACGATGTAACCGATGAGGAGTACAATCCAGTGGTTGAGCCCGAAACCGATTTCCACATAGCGCATGGTGATGAACATGAACGGACCTGCGATGAGGAATAGCGGAAGCTGTCTGCATTGGTCGCCGAGCGAGTAACGGCTCTCGTAGCTTACGATGGAGTTCATCATCGGGAAGCTGGTGCAAAAACCGCCCATCAGGCGCTTGATGAACATGAGTCCGGAAACGACGCCTGCGATGGCGGGCGCCTTGATGTAAACCGGGAGCGGGGTCTTGTAGCGCACGCCTGCTTTGTACTTTTGCTTCTGGAAGAAAATCACGCCGATGACAAAGTCAAAAACGCAAACGCCGATAAAGTATGCTTCGCCTTCCGGGATGCGTGCATGCAAAAATGTTCCGAGTGCGACAAAAAAGGCGAGTCCTGCAATAATCGACGGTACGATTGGTACTTTTACTTTGTAGTGGAGGATGCGTACAATGTGTACGTACAACATGCACATGAAGCCCGAAACTGCATTTTCGGTGCCCATTGGGAGTCCGACAGCGATGTAGGCAAAACCGCAGGGAATAGGGATTGTTGCTGTGACCGCTTTGAGTTGCGGGTCCTTGAGGTAGGCGCTCAAGGTGCCGAGGGCGGTAACCATAAAGACGAGCAGCCAGTCGTATGCCGAAAAATGGAAATTTAACGCTTCAAACATCGTGCCCAAAGATAGAAAATAGTGGCTAATTGCTATATTCACACGCAGAGGTTTTATTATGAAAGTTTTGGTAACTGGTGTCGGTGGCCAGCTGGGTCACGATGTGATGAATGAACTTGCAAAACGCGGCTACGAGGGTGTCGGTAGCGATATTGCTCCGGTTTATTCCGGTGTGGCTGATGGCAGTGCTGTGACCACGATGCCTTATGTTCCGATGGATATTACGAATGCAGCTGCGGTTGCAGAAACCATCAAGAGCGTGAAGCCTGATGTGATTGTGCATTGCGCTGCTTGGACGGCAGTGGACCTTGCCGAAGACGAAGACAAGAAGGCGAAGGTCTTTGCAATTAACGCCGAAGGCACGGAAAACATTGCTCGCGTTGCTAAAGAAATTGATGCAAAGATGGTCTACATCAGCACGGACTACGTGTTTAATGGCCGTGGCACTTCTCCGTGGAAACCGGACTGCAAGGATTACGAACCGCTCAACGTCTATGGCGAATCCAAGCTCAAGGGTGAACTTGCCGTGAGCGGAACTCTTGAAAAGTATTTCATTGTACGTATCGCCTGGGTGTTCGGCCTCAATGGCAAGAACTTCATCAAGACGATGCTCAAGGTGGGCGAGACTCACGATACGGTCCGCGTTGTTTACGACCAGATTGGTACACCGACTTACACGCTTGACTTGAGCCGCCTCCTCGTCGATATGATAGAAACGGACAAGTACGGCTACTATCACGCCACGAACGAAGGTGGATTCATCAGCTGGTACGATTTCACGAAGGAAATCTACAAGCAGGCGGGACTCCCGACTAAGGTGTTGCCGGTGACGACTGCGGAATACGGTCTCTCGAAGGCCGCACGTCCGTTCAATAGCCGCTTGGACAAGAGCAAGCTTGTGGAAGCTGGTTTCAAACCGCTCCCCACATGGCAGGATGCGCTTGGCCGTTATCTCAAGGAAATCGGCGTGCTCGCTTAAAGGGCGGCGCACTTAATGAGTGTACGGTCTTAAGAAAATCTTTCGTACAAGGCGTCTCGTTCCACCGGAACGAGGCCTTCTTTTTTGATGAGGTCTTGCATGCGTTCCGGGCTCATGCCCACGGGAACCGTGGCGCCTGCGGCATGTGTAATCTTCTCTTCGATAATCGTGCCGTCCAAATCCGATGCGCCGGCGTGGAGTGCTTTCATGGCAGTCTCGATGCCCATCTGGATCCAGTAAGCCTTGATGTGCGGGAAGTTGTCCAAGAACAAACGAGAAACAGCGACCGTGCGGAGGATGTCTTCTTCGCTTGTGATGTTTGGGACAATCTGGTGGAGCGCATTGTGTTCCGGGTGATACACGAGCGGAATGAACGCGAAGAATCCCGGAGCTTCATCTTGCAAGTCACGGAGCATCTTCATGTGCGCGATGCGGTCTTCAATCTTTTCGATATGGCCGAAGAGCATGGTTGCATTCGTCGGGATGCCGAGCTTGTGGGCTGCACGATGGACGTCGAGCCATTCTTCGCCTGTTTCCTTGCCCGGGCAAATCTTGTCGCGTACACTTTGTACTAAAATCTCGGCACCGCCACCGGGGAGTGCGTCTAGGCCTGCGTCCTTGAGCGTTGCCATAATCTGTTCGGGCGTCTGGCCCGAAATTTTGGCGAAGTGGCAAATCTCGACGGCGGTAAAAGCCTTCAAGTTTGCAGACGGAAATTCCTTGCGGAGCTTGCGCAACATCTCGATGTAGTAATCGAACGGATGATCGGGATGGAGACCGCCAACAATGTGCAATTCGCGGGCGCCTTTGCTGATGGCTTCGGCGGCCTTGTCGCGGATGGTTTCGTAATTCCAGTCGTAAGCGGTCGGGCTATCTTTTTTGATGCGGCTGAAGGCGCAGAATTTGCAGTGCAGCACGCACACGTTCGTGTAGTTGATTTGGCGGTTGTTCACCCAGTAAACGGACTTCCCGTGGCGCGCTTCTTTTTCAGCATTGGCGCGTGCGCAAAGTTCATCGAGCGGTGCGTTCAAAAATAAATCGAGAGCTTCTTGTTCTGAAATGCGAGACATACTACAAATATAAAAAAGAAAAGACCTAGAGTGAATCTAGGTCTTTTTAGTAGCGGGGGCAGGACTTGAACGCTGCGACCTTCGGGTTATGAGCCCGACGAGCTACCAACTGCTCCACCCCGCGTCGAGGTTGTCCCATATATAGAAAATTATAACAGGTTTGGCAAGAGTGAAAAGCAGAGTATTTGTCGGAGTAAGTTTTTTTTATGTTTTCCCGCGATTTATGCACGAATTTGACTATACGAATTTTTTCAAAATGTGCTTGCTTGCGTAGAAATAATCAATTCCGCTCACGATTGTAATGGTGGTTATGATGCCCATCACAACAATCGGGAACTGGTGCCAAATGCTTTCAAATCCTGGAATCAATGCGCGGACCGGGTCAATGGCGCCAAGAAGAATCGCGACAATGCCGATGCCTTGCAATGCGGTTTTCCACTTGCCACTGCGACGTGCGGGCATCACGAGGCCTTCACTTGCGGCGAGCGTTCTGAGCGTTTCCACACTAGATTCGCGGAAGTAAATCAGAGCGACCATCCACACGGGCGCATAGCCTGTAGCGATAAAGCACATGAAAATCGTCATGTTCGAAATCTTGTCGCTGAACGGGTCAAGGTATTTGCCGAGCGTGCTGACTTCGCCCATCGCGCGGGCGAGCTTGCCGTCCAAAAAGTCCGTGAGCATAAAGCCGAGCACCATCACGAGCGAAAGCACTTTAAAGACGATGTTGTTGTTGCTGTAATCCAAATCGTTATCGTAGAAGAACACCCAGAGGAAAAACGGCGTGAGCACAATGCGGCTCATGGTGAGCTGGCTTGCGATCGAAAGCGGCTTGCGGTGTGCGGGGTCACGGTAGTACCAGTATGCGTATGCGGCGGTGGAGGCGGCAATGAGCAAAATGGAAATGACCATCATAATTTGTTGGTAATTTTCCAAGTTCAGCAAGTATACGCCCATCGTAATTGTGACAGAAAGATTTGCAAGTTTGCTCCAGCGGCGCTTGCGGGGGAGTTGCTTCCCTTCGCGGAGAACGCCGAGCGAAAATAGCGTGTGGGCTATCAGTCGTCCAAGCAAGACGGCGCAACCGACACCGAGAATCTTTTCGGCACTTTCGTTCTGGATCAAGTCGCGGAAGAAAATGCTTGTCATCACGATGAACTGCAAGAACCCATCGATAGTGTTGAGCCAAAGTCGGTAATAAGGCTTTTCAATTTCCTGGCTCTTGAGCTGGAACAAGTTGACCCAACCCATGATAAGCGCAATACCCACAAAGGAGCATGCCATCGTGGTCCAGTCTTTCCAGATGAAGATTATGACGCAGACAAAGATGAGAGCACGCATGATGCTCCAAATGCGTGACCTTAAACGAACATCAGAAGTTTTTTCTGGTTCTGTCATAAATTATTCTCCAACAGCTGCTTTGCATGGGTGCGGACCGTTTCGGAGGTCCCACCTAACATTCTAGCAATTTCTTCGATACGTCCGTTCTTGTCGAGGTCAATAATGGACGTAAATGTCCTTCCGTCAACCTCTTTCTTGCTCACGGCGAGCTGATTTTTGGCTCGGCTTGCGACTTGATGCAAGTGGGTGATGGTGAGCACCTGGTGGTGCTTCCCTAAATTGCGCAGCGCTTCGCCAATGCTATTGCCCGTTTCGCCCGAAATTCCGGAATCCACTTCGTCGAAAATCAGGAGCGGGACCTTGTCGAGGTCTGCCATGACGCTCTTGATGGCGAGCAGCACACGGCTGAGTTCACCGCCGGAGACCGCCTTTTGTAACGACTTTTCGCCTTCGCCCGGGTTCGGGGCGAGCAAGAATTCGATGCGGTCGGCGCCGTTTGGTGTCGGGTCCTGCTCCGTGATGCTCGTAAAGAATTTGGCTTTCGGCATGCCGAGGCTGTGCAAAATTTCTTGCACGGCCGAGTCAAAGCGCTGTGCCGCTTCTTTACGCTTCTCGGTAAGACTTGATGCCAAGCGGTGGGTCTCTGCTTTGTGGGCTTCTGCTTTGCGCTTGAGCTCTTCGAGGTCGGAGTCGAGGTTCTCGAGACTGTCGAGTTCCTGCTTACGTTGTTCGGTGAGCGCGATAAGCCCTGCCACATCAGTGCGGTACTTGCGCTTGAGTTTTTGAATCGTTGCAATTCGAGAATTGGCACGGTCGATTTCGACGGGGCTCATGGACTTTGACGGGCGGAGCCTCTGCAGGTCCTTGCAAATTCCTTCGAACGGGTCCGCGACTTCGACGAGTGCGTTCAGGTCTTCTTCGTAATGCGGAATCTTTTGAGCGAGACTGCGCAACTTGTACTGAAGGTTCTGGACCTGTTCCAAGATGCCGTTATCGCAACCGATCAATCCCTGGATTTCATTCAGCAGGTTGTGTTCCGCTTCGCTCTTGCTTGCAACGTTGACTTTTTCTTCAAGCTCTTCTTCTTCGCCATCGCGGAGTGCCGCCTTGGAAAGTTCATCGTACTGGAATTTCAAAAAGTCCTTTTGCTGCGCCAGATCTTTGGCGTGCGCTTCAGTCTTTTGAATCTCGGCGAGAACGTTGTTCCAGGCGTTGTAGCTTTTTGAATAGTTTATCAGCAACTCGTTGTTGCCCGCGTATTCATCGAGCATCTTTGCATGTGTGCGGATGTCGCGCAATAACAGCTGTTCGCTCTGCCCGTGCATCTGGATAAGCGATTCGCCAAGCTCCTGCAAATCCGAGAGACTGACGACAGAACCGTTCACGCGGGCGCGTCCCTTTCCGTTTTCAAGAATCTCGCGGCGGATGATGAGCTCATCGTCGTCATCGAGTTCCAACTTTGCAAGAATTTGTTTGACCTCGGGTTCATTCGAAATGTCGAAAGTCCCTTCGATGACCGCTTTTTCTTCGCCTGTGCGGACCATCGACGCTTGCGACTTGTCTCCGCAGACCATGCGGAGCGCTTTCATCAAGACGGACTTGCCGGCGCCAGTTTCACCCGTGATTGCGGTAAAACCTTCATGAAACGGGACGCTTGCTTCGGCAATGAGTGTAAAGCTGTTTATTGTGAGTTGCTTTAACATGATTATTTCTAGTTATTAGTCATTAGTTATTAGTTGTTAGTTGCTGCTATTGACTACTGACTAATGACCATTGACTAATTCCTATTTTTCAAACTCTATAATACTTCTGTAAATAGGTCTGCCTTCTTTGCGGTACTTGCGTTCGAAACCGGTCGTGATGCCTTCGGTGGGTTCTGCCGTATTGCGGACGAGCACCTTGCAAGTCGGGTAAGCATCGAATGTTTCAAGAGCGATTTCGTTGTATTCCTTGTGGTCAGTACCCCAGTAGAAAATGCGCTTGCCCGGCTTTAAACAACGGGCGACTTCATCGAGAAAGTCGGGGCGGAGCAAACGGTTCTTGTGGTGGCGTTCCTTTGGCCACGGGTCCGGGAAGTACATGTGGAAAGCTTCGACAGTGTTGTCCTTCACGGCGTCGCGCAAGAAGTAGAAAACGTCACCGCGCAACATGGCCGCATTGCCCTGAGCGACGATACCGCGCTTTTCCATGCGTTCGTGTGCGAAGGCTGCCCACGTGAAGTCCCATTCGCTACCCATGATAAAGTAGTCCGGATGCTTCTCGGCGTAGTCCGTCATGAAGTTGCCCTTGCCACTTCCGATTTCGACTTCGATGTGTCCGTTTTCGTTTGGAAACATGTCTTTCCAGGTGAAGTCGAGCTTGTGCGGCTTTCCGTCCGGAGTCTTGATGGGCTTGCGGTCGCCATTCGTGCGGAACACATAATGCCATAGCGCCTTCATTTGCGGGTCCTGACTCAAGTCTCGATAAAACTCCGGAATCACGACTTCCTTCGGAGCCTTTTCTTCTTCTAAAATTTCGTTGTTGATTTCTTCTGCCATGTTTTTGTTCCTATTAAACTTTACTGGATCCTTCGACTTCGCTCAGGATGACGCTGTTAAATAAACGCTATGATCCTTTCCTTAAACTTCTCCGGGATTGCCTTGTCTAGCATTTCGCGGATGTGCCTTTCGGAATACTTCATCGAGAAATGGCTCAAGATGATTTTTTCGCACTTGATTTCATCATCAAGCTCGTTGAGCGCATGCACAATATCTTTCAAGTGGCTGTGGCCCTTCTTTTTGCTCATCGCCTCTTCGCCATCGTCGAGGAATGTGCATTCTGTAATCAGCACTTTCGATTGGAAAACTCGGCTGTTGTCGAGCAAGCTTTCGCCAAGACAGTCGCCCATAAAGCTCACGAGCGGATCGTAAACTTCACGTGTGATTTCGACACCGTTCTTGCGGAGTTCGATAATTTCGGTGGGCGTTTTCCCGAGGAATTCGTCCTTGAGTTTTTTCTTGTAAAAGTAGAGCGTGCCGCCCATTGCCGGAATGGAATGCTTGACTTCGAACGCTTCGAGCGCGAGGTCCTTGCGGTATCTCAAAAATTGCAATTCGCCTGCGGTAACGGGTTCAATTTCCGGGTAGCGGAATTTCGCTTCGCCAACGCCTTCGAACAGAGCTTCTGCCTTGATCCATGCCTTTGCATTTTCGCTCAAGCATTCGGGCATGTAATAAACGCTGTCGCGTTCGACACCCATCATCTTGCGTAAACTGTGGTGACGCATCAGGCAGCGCGCGTGGTCGCCGTGCGCATGTGTCAGGAATACGTGGTTCAGGGGAATTGCCGAGAGCGGGCATTCGCCCATGTCAATGCAAAAATCCAGCTCTGGAATTTGGATGTATGTCGCCAGTCCGGAAATCGAAAATCCGGAAATAGGCGAGCATGGCGTATCAACGTGGATTTGCCGCAGAGCGTTGTGTATGTACTTGTTTTCGTTCACTTTTTTACCGCCCGATAATTTAGCAAAAAAGGAAATCAAAAAAATGACACTAAAAAAAGCAGCCCCTTAAGAGCTGCTAAAAAACTTGTTCGATTTATTTTTTATCGGTTCGAAACGATTCTATCGAATTCCGTGCAAGACATGGTTTCGATGTTCACACCCATAGCCCTGCTACGAGTCCTGTCGTTACCCTTCTTTTCGGGGATGCGGAAGCAGAAGTCGTACTTGTTGCCTCTGTCGGTTGGGATGCCCATCTTGAAAATGCGGAGGCGTTCAGAACCCTTAGGCGTAATTTCGAAGTAGTCGTAAGTGTTCTTGACGCGTTCAAGGCGCTTTTCCTGGCTGAATTCGAGTTCGTTCGTAATCGGGCCCTCGAGGTTGATCGGGAGGGAGTTCTGGAAGCGGAGCTCGAGCTTGCCGTTCGTTTTGACGATAGACGTTTCGGACGGCTTGATCAGGTAGCGTTGTTGAGGAATGTTCTTATACGCAATGTTGTGTCTGCTTGCCTTGCGCACGCCGCAAACTTCACGCATGTCGGGGTTAGCGACAAAGTCGATATCGCGGCAAATGGGGGGGAGGTCGGTCGGAACTTCGAGGTCTTCGCCGTTTTGAGCAGAGGAGCCTGCGCAACCAACCAAGAATGAAACTGCAAGGATGCAAGACGACAACAAAAATTTATTCTTCATGTACTCAAATATAAGTTTATTATATGCTATTGCGGAAAATTTTTTGAAAATGAACTAAATAGATGTTATTTTCTGCATAATTTTTAAAAGTTGTAAATATTTGTTAACTTTTTCTTTGTGTTGAGGCCTTTGTACCCTTTGGAGTTTGAAAAAATATTCTATCTTTGGCGTTGAAATTGAGATTGGGGTCAAAATGAAAATCTACAGCTGGAACGTCAACGGTATTCGTTCCGTACTGAAAAAAGGCTTTGAAGATTGGTTCACTGCGACCGATCCCGATGTGCTTTGCCTTCAGGAAGTCCGCGCCGAAAAAAGCCAGGTTGCTGAAGTGGCAAGCCGTGAAGGCTATTATACCTACTGGAACGCTTGCAAGCGCAAGAAGGGTTACAGTGGTGTTGCCGTGTATTCAAAGATTGAACCGGATGCGGTTAATTACGGCTTTGACATCGAAGAATTCGATGAAGAAGGTCGTGTGCTCCAGCTGGTGTTCCCGGACTGGGTGCTCAACTGCATTTATTTCCCAAATGGTGGTCAGGGCGATGACCGCTTGGACTACAAGCTTCGCTTCTACGATGCGTTCCTTGAAAATTCCAAGCAGTGGCTCGCCGATGGCAAGCATGTGGTGACTGTTGGTGACTACAATACCTGCCACAAGGAAATCGATATTGCTCGCCCGAAGGAAAACGAGAACGTGAGCGGCTTCTTGCCGATTGAACGCGCCTGGATGGACAAGTACGTCGAAAACGGCTTTGTCGATACGTTCCGCACGTTGCATCCGGATACCCGTGACGCTTATTCCTGGTGGTCGAACCGCTTTGGCGCACGCGAACGCAATGTCGGTTGGCGTTTGGACTACGGCTTTGTTGATGCCGCCCTCATGCCGAATGTGGTGAGCTCCGAAATCCTGAGTGATGTCAAAGGTTCGGACCATTGCCCGATTTGCTTGGAACTCGAACCGCCGTTCCTCCCGATTCCCATCAAGAAGTCGGAAGATATTTAAGTCGATAAATATTTAAAGCTAAACGCAAAATTTAAAAAGCCTCGCCATCTGTGAAGAGCGAGGCTTTTTGCTTATTTTGTCTTGACGATCATCCAAGCTTCGTCGAAGTATTTTTCCGCTTCGCCCAAGTCCGTGAGGAATACCATGCGGTTTATCTCTTGCTTGTTCGGATTGATAACGCGGTTGTTCTTAAAGTCGTCATCCATGATTTCAAGGCTTGCCTTGTTGGGCGTGGCGTAGTTGATCGCCTTCGCGAGCTGGGCTCCGATTTTAGCATCGAGGATGTAGTTCATAAAGGCGTATGCGCCCTCGGGATTTTTTGCTCGACTGCTGAGCGTCATGGCATCAACCCACATAAAGCTGCCTTCTGTCGGAATGGCGTAATGCAGCGTGGAGTCTGTGTCAATGGCATCCATGGCTTCTCCGCTGAAGACGATGGCTGCCCAGTTGCTATCGGCAATTACTTTGTCCTTTCCGATGTCGGAACCGTCAAAGCCTGCGAAGTGCTTGTCTTTTTTCGCCTGCAAAATGTAGTCCACTGCTTTGTTGAGCTCTTCTTGCTTGATGCTGTTGGCATCGTAGCCGACTGCCTGGAGTGCCATACTGAGCATGGAACGGCTTTCGTTTAAAAGGCTGAAATTACCTTTGGTGTTTTTCGCGTCAAAAAGCAAGGAGTAGCTTACGCTATCGGGGTGGAATTTGCCTCCGCGGTAGAGAATGCCTGTAGTGCCCCAAAGATAGGGGAGACTGTAGGTGTTTGTCGGGTCGTAGGCTTGGCCTAAAAACTGCGGTGCCACGTTCACGTGGTTTGGAATTTTATTGGTGTCAATAGACGAGATTAGCCCAAGGTGCACCATCTGCTGGATGACTACATCCGATGCAATGATGACATCGTATTTGCCGGAATCCGCCGTTATAAGCTTTGCGATCATTTCTTCTTGAGCTTCGTAAAGTTCCAGCTCCACATTGTAGCCGGTCTTGTTACGGAAGTCATCAAGCAATGCAGGATCGATATATTCGCTATAAATCATTACCGTGACATTTTTTGTAGACATTGCATCTCCCTGCTTTTGAATGCAGGCGGTTATCGCAATTGCTACGAAAAGTGCAATAATGAAGATTGTCTTTTTCAAATTGTCTCTCAATGCCTAGTAATGATACGATAAACATAAAAAAAACTGATAACGTGAACGGCGTGTATTTGAATTTATAACAAAAAATCCTGACACTTTGTGTGTCAGGACTTTAGTCACTAATAACTATTGACCAACGACTATTGACTAATGACCAACAACTAACTATGCAGGTATTCGATGATGGCGTCGTGAATCGTGGTGAACACGCTGCGGAGTTCGTCTTCGTCTTCTTCCAACAGCGTTACACGGAAACCCTTGAGGTCCGTGCAGAAGCTCGTGCTCGGCACAACGCAGATACCCTTTGCGCCCAGGAGATAGTACACGAAGCGGTAGTCGAGATTCGTCGTCTTGCTGCACCATTCTTCGACTTTCTTCTTGATAATCGGATTGTCGATCTTCAGCGTCTGGTGATTGTTGAGCGTACCTTCGCGGAAGATGATGGTGTTGTAGAATGCACCGTAAGTTGGGTTGAAATAGAGCTCCGGAATGTCGGATAGAATATCGTTAATGATCGCACTGCGGCGGCCAATCTTTTCGTTCAATGCCTTGCGGTGTTCCATGAAACGCTTGTCGCCGAGAACGCGCGGAATCGTCATCTGCGGGAGCGTCGTGGAGCAGACTTCCACCATCTTGGCGTTGTCGATGGCGCGGCAGAAGGCGTCGAACTGTTCGTCCTTGTCGCGGTTGTAGTATTCAGCCCAGCCGCAACGAGCGCCCGGCCATGGGTATTCTTTGGAAATGCCCTTGAGCGCAATGCCCGGAACGTCACCGATGTATTCGGCGAGCGCATAAGCGTGAGCTCCGTTGTACGTAATCTTGTTGTAGATTTCGTCGCAGATGATGAAGAGGCCGTAGCGCTTGGCGATGTCTACAATCTTCTGGAGGATTTCGAGCGGGTAAACCATGCCCGTCGGATTGTCCGGGTTCAGAATCAAGATGCCCGCGATGCTCGGGTTGTACTTCACCTTGTTCTCGAGTTCTTCGAGGTCCGGGTACCAGTGGTTTTCCGGCTGCAAACGATAAGTGATAGGAGCCGTATGGGCGTGGGCGGCTTCGGCAGAGCTATGCGTAGAGTAGGCCGGGGCCGGTCCGATGATACGGGTGTTCATCGAGAGCAGGCCATAGATGGTGGCGATTGCGTCACCGAGGCCGTTGAAGAACAGGATGTCATCGACGTTGATCTGTGCGCCACCGAGCTTGTTGTTTTCTTTTACCAAGAATTCGCGCGTTTCGAGCATGCCCTTGGACGGGCAATAGCCGTAGCTGCGGTTTGTGCGGACGAGGTCCACGACAATGTCCTTGATCCAGTCGGGAACTTGACATTTCTTTTCAATCGGGTCACCGATATTTTCCCAATGGATTGGCAAGCCGAGTGCCTTGAGCTGGTTCGCCTTCTTCACGATCTCGCGGAT
Source organism: Fibrobacter sp. UWB13 (assembly GCF_900177805.1). Taxonomy (NCBI): domain Bacteria; kingdom Pseudomonadati; phylum Fibrobacterota; class Fibrobacteria; order Fibrobacterales; family Fibrobacteraceae; genus Fibrobacter; species Fibrobacter sp. UWB13. The sequence continues at coordinate 13,353 of NZ_FXAX01000006.1, forward strand.
TTCGTAAGAAAGTTCCTTAGCACCTTCGCTCAACAATCTTCTACGCATTTTGGACTCCTATAGCGGTTTCGAAAATTCTTTTTGCGCTGTAATTATAGCATAAAATTGTTCAAGAATTTCCGTTGTTCCTTGTGGTTAGTGGTTAAAAAGGGGGTAAATAAAAAAAGCAGCCTTTTGTGGGACTGCCCTTGAAACGTTTTGTCTGGATTTTAGCGCGATGCTTTTCAGATCTCAGTTTCTTTGGACAGCCCCATAATAGCTCGGGCTGCTGCCGGGCTTGCTGCAATCGCTTTCGCTGCGATGGTGTTCTGTCCAAAGATATTCATGTGCCAAAATATAGTTCTGGGGCTTACGAATGTCAAGAGAAAAATTTGTTGTAAATTTGTATATTAGCATGTATGAAAGAGAAAATGCGTTTTACATTTTTTGTTTTGCTTTGGGCAACGCTTCTTTTGAATGGTTGCTTTTATTGCGGTGATCATGAAGAAAAAGAAGATTTGGTTGCCTATACTTTTTCCGAAACATCCATTGCACTCATGGATTCCCTAAAAAATGAGTATGCCGCCAAGAATAAGTGGTCGACGTCCGAGGTCGAAAAAACGAAACCCTCGAAAGGCTATGATGACAATAAATTTGTGTATGATATGTATTGGTATAATAACAGCTCTGACCATAAAGGCGTTAAAGGAATTGTTCTTCGTTTTAATTTATTTGCTTGTACCCCTGACAATGACTGTGATTATAATTTTGTTGAAGCCGATACAGTATCTCACCTTATCATAGAACTTCACGGGTGTGATAATTTTACTTGCAAAAATACGAGTCGCATTGTGGTGCATGATCGTGACTATCGTTTTGTCCGCGCTTTTGATAAAAGTCAGTTTTCCATTACGGATGGCGGCGATTTTGAATATTCGACGGATGGCGATTGCACAGTTTATAAAAAACTGAGTTTTAACTTGGTCATCAATGGTGAAGATATCAAGATAAACTGGAACATTAAAGACGGCTACATTGACTGCACTTCCACAAAATGTCATCGAGTTACTGATTATTCTGTGTGGGGTTGATATGATGAAATGGCTTTGCTCGTTTGTTCTGTTGCTTGTGATGGTCTTATCTTTGGTGGGCTGCGATAGTGTTGATACTGTATATGTTGTGCCTTCGAATAATGATCCTTATTCTTTGGAAAATCGAGAATTGCGCATAGGTGTAGATTTGGATTCTTCTATAGTTTTGGTTGCTGCTTCTGTCGATGTTCTTGATGATTCCCTGAAAAAGATTCGCTCTGTGGAATCTCGCGCTATAGGTGGATTTCGCCAATGGTATAAAAAGGATGGTTGGTCGTTTGAAGTTGCAGAACAAAACTACGAGTCTTCGTATTTAAAAGTTTCTTATACCTGCGTTTTGCCTAATGGTGATTCTGCAACGTTTGTGGATTATGTCGATATTGCGTGGGAAATGTATCCGACATTTTATTTAATTCAATCCTTGCGAAAATACAGGATAGAATCGCTTGTGAAAAAGGAAAAATTTCCGTTGTACACAGCGATTCGAATTGCTAATCGTGACTTGCTAGAATTCTTTTCGTTTAGCAGTGCACTTGATATCGAAAGTCAAGAGAAACACCTAGCTTGGATAAAGGAATATCCTTATTTGTATGGAGGCTATTATTTATCTGATCCTGATTTTCCTGATAATGTTGAAGCGATAGCCAAGGACTTTGATCGAGTCTTGACTAAAAACAAAAAAGTATCTGCTTTGGATACGGTTGAAATGGTGGATAACGCCTTGTTCAGTGGACAGATGGACATCCTTTTCCGCGATTCGCATTATTGGACTGCCTATGGCTTTCCTTATTGTGATTCAACACGTAGAGATAGTGTTGTTTTTAATAACGTAAAAGGAAGCTATTACAAGGATTCTCTTTTTAAATGCGATGGTCGTGCATGGCGTAAAATAGGCCCCCGTTCTAGTAGTAGTTCGGTAATGAGTTCGAGTTCAGCAAATCCATTGGATTGGTGCCTTAAGGAAAGTAGAATCTTAGCAGCAGAAAATAAAACTTACAGCATTGCTTATGATAGCTTGTGTTCTTCTGAGGTAGTGAACCAAATAGGTTCAGTCAATTTTTCGGGTGGTTTTTATGCGGATAGAGTGATGGATTTATCATCTGCTGAATTTTTGATGAACCTTGTTGATTCTGCTACGTGGCACTCACTAGCGTATTGGTATCGGATGCACCCTGTTTTGAGCTGGAATGAAGATGAAGTTTTGTGTCCAGATGGTTTTCACATTCCCGATACGCTAGAATTCAAGAATAGTCAATGGCTTTTTGACAATAATCAATTGGGAGCGTTTGAAACAAAAGCAATAGGTGATACGATTCCATCTGCGATAGAAGCTTTTGCATTTTTCTGGACATCTAATGCGAAAAGCGGTAATATACGGTATTGTGCCCAATTAAATTTTTACGACACTCCCTTATTCGTAGGTCAGTATTCCGCAAAACGGGCTGCAAAACCTTATTTTGTAGAAATTGTGGAATGCCCCGTGGATGTGACTATGGCTATACAGCTTGCTTGTGCGAAGGCTTTGGAAAAAAGGTGATTTTTACAGTCGCCGTCTGTTGGCAGGGAACCGGTCGTAGTACCGTTTTTTGTCTTCGTACATGCGGGCGTCGGCTTCGTGCATCGCAATGCGGATATCTCCACCGTTTGCATCGTAGTAGAACCCGACTGCAAAACTGACCTTGCCTGGAATCATCGATTTTTCGCGGAGTGCTTTGACTTTGGCTTCGAGCTCTTCTTTCGGCTTGTCGAGGGCGATAATCAAGAACTCGTCGCCACCTGCGCGGTAGAATTCGCAACCGTCGAACGTGAATTTTAAAAGCTGAGACGCGTCTTTTAAAAGCTTGTCGCCTGCATCGTGACCTTTGTTGTCATTGACGGGCTTGAGGCCGTTCAGGTCTGCAAAAATAATGCCGAGCGACTTGTACTGCACTTCGCCATTCAGAAACTGTGTTACGCGATTGTTCATGGAATTGCGGTTCTTGACGCAAGTTAAAAGGTCCATGCTGCTGAGTAGTTCTAGCTGGTTCAAAAGCTGGTAGTTCGCAATTTCCGAGGCGACAAAGAATGCCGAAAGCTCAAGTGTTTCACGTATGTAGAGCGTGTTCGACGTGTCGAAATTCGTGGCCCAGAAAAAGCCTAGAGTAAGGCCGTTGTATTCGAGTGGCAAGAGGACAAGGCTACGGACGTTAGCGGCTACAAGCGAATTGTACCATGCCGGGTTTTCCTGATGGATGACTTCGAGGTCGTCCTTGTTCTTGATCATCAGGCAATTGCTTCCGTTCAGTGTCTTTATCCAGGACCTTGCGTAATCGACAAAGTTTTCGGATTTGAGTTCACGAATGGAACGGATCCCGGAATCCGGCTTTAAGGCATCGCTAAATACGGACCACGTGTTGTCATTGAAGTCCGTCAGCATCACGCAGCAATAGCTTGCATCACAGATTTTGCGGATGTCCTCGATGACTTCGTCCATGGTCTTTTGCAAGTTTTTAGTACTGCGCAACTTGATACAAGTCTGCAATACGTTGGATGAAGTCTTAGCCGAAATGTTCGACATCGCGTCGACATTTTCTTCGAACGTAATTTCCTGGGAGTAGCTACAATACGCCTTTTTCGGGTCGTCAATAGCGAGCGGCATCATGTACAGGTTGATGCAGAAGGTGTAGCGCTCGGGGCGGATGTAGGCGTGTACAGGTTTCTTTTTGATGGCACATTCGTAGCAGAAGTTCTCGAAGTTGAGTTCCTTCTTCATGTAGCGTTCGTAGCTACTGCCTGGGACAAACTTTTCCTTAAAGACGACGTTGCCATCTTTGTCGACCTTTTCCATGGCGCGGATATACAGGTCATTTGCGGCCTCGATGCGGATGGTGCCGATTCTGTCATCATCGCGCTTTTCGACCGACAAGATGCTTGTCATCGTGTGGAAGTTATCTACAAATTTCTGCAAATCCATCATTTAACGATTCCTGCACTCAGGGTGCCTTTCATAAAAAGCTTTTTTATCGTTGTACATATTGGCGTCGGCTTCGCGCATGGCTTTTCGGATGTCGCCACCATTTTCTTCGTAATAGAATCCGACGGCAAAACTGATTTTGTTCGGGTCGTCCGATTTCTTTCGGAGCGTCTCAACTTTGTGGCTTAGAGTTTCTTTGGTGTTTTCCATGTCGATAATCAGGAACTCGTCGCCACCGGCGCGGTAAATCTCTGAATTTTCGAAAGTCGACTTGAGAATTTCTGCACCGTCTTTTAGCAACTGGTCGCCTGCACCGTGGCCTTCGCTGTCGTTGACGTATTTGAGGTTGTTCAAGTCGGCAAAGACAATCCCATAGCTGTTTGGAACTCTTTCGCGGCCGGATAATATCTTGAGAATGCGGTTGTTCATTGCGTTGCGGTTCTTGACTCCGGTCAAGAGGTCCGTAGAACTCAGCTTTTCGAGTTTTTGCAGCAGCTGGTAGTTGGCTATTTCCGATGCGATAAAGTACGTCGAAAGTTCGAGCGTTTCCTTGATGTGGTCCGTTTCTTCGAGAGCAAAGTTGGTTGCCCAGATGAATCCGATGATGTCATCGTTGTACTTGAGCGGGAACAGCGCAAGCCTTTCGATGTTGGCAGACCGCATGGAATTATACCAAGCCGGGTGACGGGCCTTGATATCTTCCTTGTCTTGTTCGTTCTTGACGAGCAAGCAAGTGCTCCCGTTGATGATGTCTAGCCAGGACTTGGCGTAGTCGATAAATTCATCGTTTAAAAAGTCTGCAAGCGTGTGCCTGCCGATTTCGGGGGCGGCATTTTCGCTGAGCAAGGAGCATTTACGTGCCTTGAAGTCCGTCAACATGATGCAGCAGTAATTGGCTTTGCAGATGTTGCGGATATCGGCCATTACCTCGTCCATGGTCTTGAGGAAGTTCTTGGTGCTGCGGAGCTTGATGCAGGTCTTGAGCACATCGGCAGTTGTCTTTGCCGAAAGGCTTTGCAAGGAATCCGTGTTCATTTCGGTCGACAGTTCTTGCGTGTAGGTGCAGTAGCACTTGAACGGGTCTTCAAAATCGAGGGGCAGGCTGAAGATATTGAACCAGACATCAAACCGATCTGGGTGGATGTAGGCGTGCATCGGCTTTTTGAGGACGGCGCTGTTGTAGATAAAATGTTCGAAGTTCAAGTCTTTGGGAATATACGCAGTGTATTCTTGACCCGGGACGAACCTCTTGCCATACGGCATGTCGATAAGATTGTCACTATTTTTTTCGAAGGAATCGATATATGCCTTGTTCCCGACTTCGATACGCATCTTGCCGTAGCCGTTCGGCTTTTTTTCGACGGACATGATGCAGGTCATCGAATCGAACTGATTGACATATTCCTGTAAATCCATATTTGCTCCTTCGTAGGCTTTTTGTAAATAAAAAGTCATTATAAAGATAATATGAAACACGCAAGTTGGGTTGACTTGTTTAACTTTTTTTGTAATTTCGCCTTGAAATGGGGTGATTTTCCTCACGTTTTTTTATATTCTCGCCAATGACCCACGAAACGCTATTTGACCCGATTCGCAAAAAAGAAGTCCCCGCAACGCCCGAAGAGCATGTCCGCCAGGCGACGGTGCGCTATTTGCTCGATGTGGTGAAGGTGCCGGAGCATTTGATTGCGGTGGAATTTCCGCTTTCGTCGATTGATGTAAAGACGGCGGACCGCGTGGATATCTTGGTGCATAATTTTAGGGCGGGGGCGCCTCTGAATAAGCCGTGGCTCTTGGTGGAGTGCAAGGCTCCGGGTGAATACACGTGGCCAGTGTTGCAACAGCAATTGAACAAGTATTTGCAAATCTTGACGCCGAACTACGTGATGCTTGCGTTAGGCGATTGTGTGCGCTATTTTGAGTTGGACTCCGTGACGCACCGCTTCAAGAAAATCGAGTGCCTGCCGGTATTTGGCTAGGGACTGTGCGGAGCTTGTCATCCTGAGCGGAGTGCGCAGCACGAAGTCGAAGGATCTAGTTATTGTACCACGGACAGAATATCGCCATCGGCGAGGCGTGTCTTGATGGTGTCGCCGCTTTTGAGCTGGCTTGCCTTGCGAATAAATTTCCCGTTTTCGTCAAGCGTGAGCGAGTAGCCCTTGGCAAGTGTCGTCTTGGGGTCTGCGTTTTTGACCTTCTCGGTGACGAGCTCGAACTGCGATTTCGCGAGGTCAAGAATCTTGCGGGATCCCTGCTTTAAACCTTCTTGGTTGCGGTCAAGTCGTTCGTGCTCAGACTTTATATAAAATGCGGTGTCTTTTTTTATGGAGGCGGCGATGAGCACGTGTTTTGATTTTTCGTTCTGGATGAGCCCGAAAACTTTTTGCTGGAGCTGGTTTCCCATTGTGCCGAGCTGCTTGTTGTTTTCGGTGAGGAGGTCGCGGGCTCCATCGGCAATGCTTGCCATTGCATTTGTCATGCGGTTCCAGCTATCCGTGACGCGTTCCACGAGACGCTTCGCGCAGTCTGTAGGCGTGATGCACGAGAGGTAGGCGACTTCGTCCAAAAGGCAACGGTCGATTTCGTGACCGATTCCCGTAAAGACTGGGGTGGGGTAGTTCGCGACCGCGCGGCAAAGCGCTTCGCTATCAAAGAAGTTTAAGTCCGTCTTGGCACCGCCACCGCGCACAATGCAGACAACGTCTAAATTTGAATCGCTTTGGAGCTGTTCCAGTGCAGCGATGATGCTGTCTTCGGTTTCGTTCCCTTGCATTCGCGCATAGACGGTCGTGACCTCGAATGCAAACGGCGAGGCTTCAAGTCTCGTGGTGAAGTCCTTGTACGCAGCCGTGTTTTCACCGGTGATGAGTCCCACGCGGAGCGGCACGTCGGCAAGTTCGAGCTGCTTGTTCTTTTCGAGCAAGCCCTCCATCGCAAGGCGCTTCAAAATGGCGCTCTTGGTGAGAGCGAGTTCGCCAATTGTATAAACCGGATCGATGTCTAGGATTTGTGCTTGCAGCTTTCCGTACGGGATGTACAATTCCGCACGCACGAGAAAGTTGACTTTCAAATCGTGCTTGAGTGTAAACGGTTGCGAAAGGCTTGAAATCTTGGCGAGAATCGCATCGTACTTGGCGGTGTAGCAATAAAGGGCAAGCGTTGCTTTCGGCTTCACGTCGCCATCGGCAAAGTCCGCAATGCTCAGGTAAACGCCCGACGGCTTTTCCGCAATTTGCGAAATGACCCCATGTACCCAAACCGCAGGTGTCGATTCTACGGTGTTCTTGAGCGAACGCATGTACTGCGTGACCGAATATGTGCGAACTTCTTGATCCATTTTTTGATGTCACCCCGGATTTATTCCGGGGTCACCTTTTGCATTGTCATGCCCGCGAAGGCGGGCATCTCCTTTCAAACATTTTGACGTTAACTATAATAATAATTAAATTGGTTGTAAGAAAAAGGACTCCCCGTGTCGAAAGTAGTTTCTGCAATGGATATGCGTCAGAATTTTGGGACGCTCTTGAACCAAGTCGCCATCAAGGACGAAGAAATCGTCATTGAGCGCGCTGGCAAGCCTTTGGCACGCCTTGTGAGCATGAATTCTGCTACAAGCGGCAAGCTTGATTTCCGCGACATTGGCAAACTCCCGAACGACATCTGGAACGAACTTTAGTTTGTATTTATTTGCTGAAGGCTGTAAAAAACATCTTAACGAAAAACGCCTCCGACTAAGTCGGGGGCGAAATTTTTGTCATTCTCCGTTAGGAGAATCCATGCTTTTCAGCTTGCTTAATTCATAAACCCGGCAAAGATGTTGTTGCTCAGGAACGGTACAAAGCCGAGGAGGATTACCGCGATGCTCAGCAAAATGATGACTTCGCGCTGGCGCTTGGTGAGGCGAAGCGGATTCAAATGTCCGTCAGGTTCATCGACCCAGGCAGCCTTGATGAGCTGCAAGTAGTAGAAGAGCGCAATGACGTTGTTCAAGACGGCGAATGCCACGAGCGTGTAATGGCCTGTCGAAGCGCCGCTGAAGAACAGGTGGAACTTGCCAAAGAAACCGGCGAGAGGCGGGATGCCTGCCAAGCTGAACATCGAAATAGCAAGGGCGATGGCGAGGCTCGGGTTCTGCTTTGAAAGTCCGCGGAGCGACTGGAATGTTTCTTCGCGGTGATGCCCGATGATGCCGAACACGAAGAATGCGAGGTAGTTCGAAACGGCATAGACAAAGAGGTAATAGATGATTGCCGTCTTTGCGGTTGTTGCAGGGCCGAGCAAGGCGACCATGATGTAGCCTGCCTGAGCGATAGAGCTGTAAGCCATGAAGCGGCGGAGGCGGCTTTGCTTGAGTGCGCCGAGGTTACCGACAAAGAGCGTGACGCCTGCGAGGAGCGCAATGAGCGGAGCCATCTTGTCTTGGATCGGGGAGAGCGGGCCATAGACGAGCACGACGAGGAACGCAATGGCGGTTGCCTTCGAGGTCACGGAAAGCACGGCGGTTACCGGCGTCGGAGCGCCTTCGTAAACGTCCGGAGCCCAGGTGTAGAACGGGAACAGCGTGAGCTTGAATCCGATTCCGCAGAAGAGGAACAGCACGGCAATCCACAAGAGCGGGCTAGAACCGCTTGCGACGGCGGCTTGAATCTCGTTAAAGTGGAGGCTTCCGGAGAAACCGTAGAGGTAGCTGAAGCCAAACAGTTCAAATGCTGTGGCGACAGATCCCATCAAGATGTACTTGGTAGCAGCTTCGGAACCGTACTGGTCGCGCTTGTTCCAGGCGGCGAGTGCGTACATCGGGATGGTCGCGATTTCGAGGCCGAGGAAGAACGTGAGCAAGTCGCAAGCGCTCACGACTGTGAAGCCGCCGAACGTCGCAAATGCGATGGCGCCGATGAATTCGGCAATCTGGTGCATAGGTGGCTTCTTGTCGGCGCCGTGTTCAAAGTAGTCCTTGGAAAGCCACATGCCAAGCAGAGCGCTCACCATGAGCACTTCGCGCATGAGCACGCCGAAGTCGTCCACTTTCCAGTTGCAGATAAAGAACTTGCCGTTGCCGCTCGCGAGCGGGATGAAGTTCAGCAAGAAGAAAATGGCGATAAAGCCGATGTTTGCCATGCGCCACGGGACTTTGGATTGCGTAGTCACGAAAAGGCGTATCCCAATCACGACGAACGGGAAAATCAGCAGCAAAACGTCAGGTAGAATGAAGTTTGGAATTGCAAAATTTGTCATAATTAAACCTACTATAAACCTGCCGATGAAATCTTTTCAAAGATAGGTGCTATGCTCTGGTCCAGAAGTTCAGAAATCCAGCCGGGGCAAACACCGATGAACAACAAGCAGGCAACGAGAACGACAATGACCAACTTTTCGCGGAAGCTTCCATCCGTGAGGCCTTCGTACTTCTGCGGGAGCGGGCCGTGAAGCATACGGTTCGCGGTTTGCAAAATGTAGACGGCGGTCGTCGTGATGGAGAGAATGGCGAGAATCGTCACGATGCGTGTAAGCGTGGAATCTTGCTGGAACGCGCCAATGAAGATGGTGCTTTCGGCAATGAATCCGCTAAAGCCCGGGAGGCCAAGCCCTGCGAAACCGGCAAGCACAAAGCCAACGCCGAGGAATGGCATCTTGCGCATGATACCACCCATTTCCGTGATATCGCGGGTGTGGGTGCGTTCGTAAATCATGCCGATGGTCGCGAAGAAGAGGCCTGTCAAGAATCCGTGCGAAATCATCTGGAGGCTAGCGCCGCGAAGTCCAATCGGCGTGAGGGCTGCAAGTCCGAGGAAGATGAGGCCCAAGTGGCTGATGGAACTGTAAGCGGTGATGTACTTGAGGTCTTTGTGGCGGATGGCGATAAACGGGCCGAGAACCACGTTAAAGATGAGGAGTGCTACAACGTACGGGAGCCAAATCTTGGCGGCTTCGGGCATGAGGAACATGGCGACACGCAAGCATCCGTAGGCACCCATTTTCATCATCACACCGGCAGCGAGCATCGAAACGGCAGTCGGTGCAGCGGAGTGACCATCCGGGCTCCAGAAGTGGAACGGGAAAAGCGAACTCGAAACGGCAAATCCCATGAACATGAGCGGGAATGCCCACATCTGGAAATCCATCGGGAGAGTCGTCTTTGCAATTTCAATGAGGTTCCAGCTTGTAGCGCCACTTTCGAAGTAAAGCCCGAAGAGCGTTGCAAGAATCATCGAAGAGCCAAACGCGAGCGTCAACGTGAGCTTTTTACCACCGTAGTCGCGCTTGCCACTGCCGTAGCAGGCAATCATGAGGTACATGCAGAGTGCTTCCATTTCGTAGAACACGAAGAAAAGCACCAAGTCAAAGCTCATGTACACGCCGTAAACGCTTGTTGCCAAGAGCTGGATAAGCGCAAAGAAAATCTTTTGATTCCCTTTGATCTTGAGGCTTACAAGCACGCCAGCCCAGACGATGAACGCCGTGAGCGCAAGCAACAGCATGTTGAGACCGTCAGCGCCGACAATGTAATGGGCATTGAACATCGAAAGCCACGGAATATCCGTGAAGAAGCGGAGCGCAAGTGGTGCGGCTGCCGGATCCGTCGGAGTTCCCGAGAGGGCATAGACGGCGTAAGTCAAGTAGCAGACAATTGCAAGGACAATCGTTGCCGACGTGACGTGGATGGTTCGGAGCGTCTTTTCGTACGTGGCAGGGATCAGTACGCAGGCGAGAACCGTTAAGAGGGGGAGAACCCAAATGGAGTTAAAAAGTATTGTATTCATGGGTGCGCCTTACAGGGGAAGCTGGCCGAAGAATCGCCAAAGGAGAACGCCAACAATCAAAGTACCCAAGTAGAACGGCAGGTAGCCGGCCTGGGCAAAACGGACCAAGTCACCGAGCTTGTGGACAAACCAGACCGTAAAGGCGAGGAGTCCTTCAATCACGTAATCGTTGAATGCGCGGGCGACACGTGCGATACCGCCAAAGATGAACTGGCGGACGACGGCGTAGTACATTTCATCGAGGTAGAACTTGTGATAAACGACTTTGTAAATGCCACTGCGATTGGATTCATCGAGTGCGCGCTGGACTTTAGCCCAGGGGCTTGCGTAAAGCACCCAGGCAATCACGAGAGCGATAACGGCAATGCCCACAGCTACAAACGGAATCCATTCGGCATGATCGAATCTCACCAACTGCGGAACATGCAATGCACCCGGCTCAAAGAACTTCTCGAAAAGTCCCTTGCCTAAAACACCGCTCAAGAGAGCCGGAATCGCAAGGATTACAATCGGGAGTGTCATCGCGAAATCTTCATGCACATGGCCTGCCTTGACGCCTTCGTGACGCGGAGCGCCATGGAATGCAAGGAAGAACAGACGGAACATGTAGAACGTCGTGAGGCCGCTCGTGAGGAGTGCAAGCCCAAAGACAACGTAATGGTGCCCTTGGAATGCGGCGAGAATGATTTCGTCCTTGGAGAAGAATCCGGAGAACGGCGGAATGCCTGAAATCGCGAGAATCGAAATGAGTGTGCAGGCGTAAGTGAGCTTCATCTTCTTTCCGAGACCGCCCATGGCATCGAGATCGTTCGTACCGACCTGATGGATTAAGCTACCGGCGATAAGGAACAAGCTGCACTTGAAGAACGCGTGCGTAAAGATGTGGAATGTCGAAGCGGTCCAACCGGTAACGGCGACAACCTGGCCAATCTTGCAAGCGCCAAGCGCAAACATCATGTAACCGAGCTGCGAAAGCGTGGAGTAGGCGAGGATGCGCTTGATGTCCTTTTGCGTGCAAGCGATGACGGCAGCGAATACCATCGTGAATGCGCCAACCCACATGATGAGCGTGAGGGCGTTATCGCAAATGGCAAAGAACGGGAAGAGTCGAGCGACAAGGTAAACGCCTGCGACGACCATTGTTGCACTGTGAATGATAGAGCTGACGGGTGTAGGACCTTCCATCGCGTTCGGGAGCCAGATATGCATCGGGAACATGGCGGACTTGCCCCAGCCACCGGTGAAAATCAAGATGGAACCGAGAACGAGTGCTTCGGACTTTGGAATTGTCACAAGGCCGAGGTTGATGAATTGCTTCTGGAAATCGATGAGGCTGAGCGAATTGAGCGTCGAAAAGTCGAAACTTCCGACGACGTAGCTCACAAGCACAATGCCGAGCAAGAAGAAGCTATCGGCAAAGCGGGTGAGGATGAACGCCTGCTTGGATGCGCTTACGGCACTTGGCTTGTGGTACCAGAAACCGATGAGCAAGTAACTCGAAACGCCGACGAGTTCCCAGAAGATGAACATCTGGAAAAGGTTTGTAGCGATGACGAGTCCGAGCATGCTAAAGCTGAACAGCGAGAGCAGTGCAAAGAAACGCCCGGCGGCGCGGTCTTCGCGCATGTAGCCGATGCTGTAGATATTCACCATGAAGCTGATGAACGTGACAACCACGAGCATCATCACGGAGAGCGGATCTACGAGCATACCGATTCTTGCGACCAAATTCCCGACGAACGGGATAAACGTATGGTCGAACAGAATTGCCTTTTGCGGTGCAAAGTCCGAGCTGAAGTAGTGGAAGGCGAGTGTGCCTGCGGCGGCAAAGGCAAGGCCGTTGCAAATGACAGCGAGAATCGCTGCGGCTTTTGCGCACTTGTTTCCGAGGAAAAGCCCGTTCACGACGAACGTGATGAGCGGGAACAGAAGGATCAAATAGCCGAGAGTGATATCATCAATCATGGAGGTCCCTCAACTGGTCAACGTCAAGACTCTTATGGCGGCGGTACATGGTCACGATAATCGCAAGGGCGATGGCCATTTCGCAAGCCGTCACGGCAATGACAAAGATACTGAACAGAGCGCCTGCAGTCGCATCGTGTGCGGTGAAGTAGGCGAAACTGATAAAGTTGATGTTTGCGGCATTCAGCATGAGCTCAATGGAAATGAGCATGCCAATGAGATGGCGACGGCGCATCAGGCCCCAGACGCCAATCCCGAACAGCAAAAATGCGAGAATCAAGCAATTCAAAAGGTTCATTTGCTAGCCTCCTCTTCGGCATCTTCCTTGGTGCGGCGGGCGACCGTGATAGCGCAAATGAGCGTCATCAAGAGGAGCACGCTCACGATTTCAAATGGGATGATGAATCCGTTGGGATCGTTACCAAGCAAGCGCAAGGCGAAGTTTTGGAGTGAAGAATAGTCGGCGGGGGAGTTCACGATGCCGCTTGCCAAGTCCGGAGTCGGCAGCACGCATTTGACCATCACGAATACAAACGCGATGGAGAGCGCAAATGCGGTGAACACTCGCGGAATCTTTGTCGTGAAAGCGTCTTCTCCCAAATGGCTTGTGAGGAGAATCGTAAACACCACGAAAATCACGACACCGCCCACGTAAACCATCACCTGGGCAAGCGCAATGAATTCGGCATGCATGAGCATGTAGAGGATGGCGGTCGTGACAAAGCTAAAGATGAGGAACACGGCACTCTGCAGGATGTTTTTCACGGCAACGCAACAAACTGCCGTCATTAAAATCACGAATGCGACGACATAGAACGCAATGTCCATGCCTCCCATCGGGAATGATAAAGGCAAATCCGGGAACATTAACCTTGTCCCTCCTTCTTATTTAAAATCATTTCGAGATCGTTCGGGTCGGTTGTCGCAACTTCGAATGCGGGACTCATGCGGATGGCTCCAAACGGGCAGGCTTCTACGCAGAGGCCACACTGGGTGCAACTGGCGAAGTGGTACACGTAACGTCCGAGAACCTTCTTGCCGGCAATGTTCTTTGTGGCAAGCACGTTGATGGAGGCGTTCGGGCAGGCGCGTTCGCACATGCCGCAAGCGGTGCAGTGGTTGTTGCCGTCTGCATCTTCGATCATCTCGAGGCGGCCGCGGTAACGGTCGTGCATCTTGAGCGTCTTCCTGTTTTCGGGGTACTGTTCCGTAACGATGCGCTTAGGATTGAAAAAATATTTGAGCGTCACGGACAATCCGCAAATAAGGCTCCACGGACCCGTAATGCAACGCTTTAAATAGCGCTTGATATATTGTAATGTTGAAATCTTTTCTTGCATAAACTAACCACCAATTGCGATAAAGGCTGCGCCAGCGACGAGCAACACTAGGTTTACCGGCAAAAGGAATTTCCATTCAAAGTCCATGAGCTGGTCGACACGCGGGCGCACAAACGTCCAGCGGACCATCATGTAGCACCAGACCATAAAGTAAATCTTGGCGAAGAACCATACGACGCCGGGTACCATGTTCAAGACGTTGTCCACCGCGGCGATGCCGATGCACGGCGGGAAGAATCCACCGAGGAAGCATGTGGTCGCAAGGGCGGAGTTTGTGATGAGGGCGATGTATTCAGCGAGGTAGAACATGGCAAACGGAGTGCCATTGTATTCCGTGTGGTAACCGCCGGTGAGTTCCTGTTCTGCTTCGGCAATGTCGAAGGGAGCGCGGTTCATTTCGGCTGTACTAGAAATAAAGAAGAGGATGAACGCGATGAAACCGAGGACTGGAATCTTGAAAATCCACCAGTCAAAAATGGTTCCTTCCTGGCCCATCGTAATGCTCATGAGGTTCGTAGAACCAGAAATCATGACGACAAACAGGAGAATCATTGCAAACGAGATTTCGTAGCTGATCATCTGGGCGCCACTGCGGAGCGCACCGAGCAAGGAATACTTGTTGTTACTGCTCCAGCCGCCAAGCAAAATGCCGAGCACGCCAAAGCCGTTCACCGCGATGATGAGCGGGATGCCCATCGAGACGTCCGCCACGACGAGATTCTTGTCGAACGGAATCAAGGCGCAGACGATGAACGGTGCAATCAAGACGATGAGCGGTGCCAAGTAGAACATGAGCTTGTCAGCGCCACTCGGAGCGTACACTTCCTTGAAGAGCATTTTGATCACGTCCGCGATGGTCTGGATCGTTCCGTGCCAGCCAAGACGCATCGGTCCCAAACGGCACTGCACGTGAGCGCAAACCTTACGTTCCATGTAAATGAGGATCGGGGCAGAGCCGATGTTCACCACGCAAACAGCGATAATGCAAATCACAGCGTTGATGAGGAAGGCGACGACGCTGTTGAGGTCTTCGGACTGGATGTTTGCGGGCAGGTATTCTGCCAAGCGCGGAACCCATTCACGGACAAAGTCGCCAATAGGATGTGTTACTGAAGGTACAAACATAAACTACCTGTCAATTTCCGGAATCACGGGGTCAAGGGTTGCCATGATGGTCACGAGGTCCGAAATCTTGTGACCTTGAGCCATCTTGTTAATTGCTCCAATATGCGGGAAGCTCGGGCCGCGTGTGTGGATGCGGTACGGCTTTTCACCGGTCGTCGCGGCGACAACGTAAGTGGCGTAAAGACCCTTGGCTGTTTCAATTTCGCTGTAGTAGCGGCCCACGGGGAGTCGCACCGGCTTTTCTTTGGAACGCCACGGACCTTCGGTCGGGAACTTTTCGACGCACTGGCGCAAAATCTTCATGGATTGATGAATTTCAGCAATGCGGATCTGGTAGCGGTCGTAGCAGTCGCCGTTATGGAATACGGGCACGTCAAAGTCGAGCTGGTCGTAAATGCTATACGGGTTTGCACGGCGCACATCGAAGTTCACGCCGCTGGCGCGGAGCACAGGACCCGAGCAACCGTAAGCGATTGCATCTTCCTTGGAAAGAACTCCAATGCCGATGCTGCGTTCCAACACGATGATGTTTTTCGAAAGGAATCTTTCGTAGTCCTTCATCGTATCTTCCATGTGGTCGAGGAATGCTTTCACGCGTGGGATAAACGTATCCGGCACGTCATAGCGGCTTCCGCCCGGTCTAAAGAAGTTCGTCGTAAGGCGAGAACCTGTTACTTCTTCAAGCATGTCGTGAATCATTTCACGTTCCTTGAAGCCGAACAAAAGGCAAGTCTGTCCGCCAAGGTCACCGCCAAAGCAACCGTAGAACACCAAGTGCGAGGCTATGCGGCCAAGTTCCTGGAGCATCACGCGGATGTATTCGCCACGGAGCGGAACGCCCACGTTCATGCCCTTTTCAAGAGCAATGACAACGCCCAAGTTGTTCTGGATGGCGGTCAAATAGTCCTGACGGTCCGACATCGCGATGTACTGCAAGTAGCTCATCGATTCCGCTTGCTTTTCCATACCGCGGTGGATATAGCCAAAGTGCGGGACAACTTCTACAATGGTCTCACCGTCCATGCGGAGCGTGAGTCGCAAAGCACCGTGAGTACTCGGGTGCTGCGGACCCATGTTGATAAAAAATTCTTCAGTATTCGATTTGCGTTCGAGGCGAAATCCCGGAGGTAACTGATGACTCATATAGGCCTCCTAATCATTTCCGGGTGAGCAAAGTCTTTACGGAGCGGGTAACCCACGAAGTCCTTGTCCAAGAAGATGCGGCGAAGGTCGGGGTGGTTTTCAAACTTGATGCCGAACATGTCGTAAACTTCGCGTTCCTTGATTTCTGCACCGGGGTAGAGGTGCGAGATTGTTGGGACGCTAGCGAGGAGCGATGTTGGGCGTTTTTCTTCGTCAATCGAGAAGTCTTTCTTGAGCTGCACGCAAAGGAAAATCTTGTGGCCGATTTCAAGGCTTCTGAGCATTGTCACCATGTCGAAGTGGTCGTCGTAGTCAATGGCGGTCACGTCAATCAGGTAATCCATCTTGAATTCAGGATCATTCTTGACAAATTCAACGACGTTCAGGTAATCTTCCTTTTCGAGCATGACTTCGAGCGGGCAATCCGCAGGCATCTTGGCGACGACATCTTCTGGAGTGTCTTCACCGCGGGTATGCACGGTCACGTTCGGGAACTTGGCGCGGAGCTTTGTGAAAAGCTCGAGCTGCGTCATGCCAAAGCGCTTGGCGGGTACGCGTTCCACTTCCGGGAAATCCGGCTTCTTGACGCGAATCGGCTTGAAGGCGCTCTTGTAGTCTGGATTTTCTTCCTTGAACTTCGCGCGGGCTTCGGCCATCTGCTCGTCTTTCATTTCTTCGAGAGCGGCCCAAGTCTTTGCGGCTTCGCGATAGCGATCCATCGTCGAAACGTCTTTCGGTTCGCCTTCGTGCCACGGGTTGCGGCATGTTTCCTTGAGAATTTTTTCGCGGAGCGTCAAAAGTCCGTGGAAGAGTGCTTCGGGGCGCGGCGGGCAGCCGGGAACGAACACATCGACCGGAATCAAGTTCTGTGCGCCACGAACAACAGAATAGTTGTCGTAGATGAACGGGCCACCGCTAATCGTGCAGGCGCCCATGGCGATGACGTATTTCGGACCGGGAATTTGTTCCCAAAGCATCTGGATGGCGGGTGCCATGCGGCGGGTAATCGTACCTGCCAAAATAAACAAGTCCGCCTGTCGCGGGGACGAGCGGAACACTTCAGAGCCAAAACGGGCAATGTCATAACGAGCCATAGAACTCGACATCATTTCGATGGCGCAGCAGCTAGTACCGTATGTCAGAGGCCAAATGGAGTTTGCACGGGCCCAGTTCACAACATAGTCGATGGCGTTTACAACGTACTTTCCACCGGGAATCGGGTCCAAAATCTTTGGAGCTAAATTGATTATTCCCATTTGAGAATTCCTTTCTTCCAGGCATAGGCGAGACCTGAAACGAGAATCGCAATGAAGATGATAAGGTCGATAACGACGACTGATGGCGGGAGCGCCGTGTGGCCAGCCATGATTTCCTTGAAGTTCATCATGACGGGGAAGAGGAACAGCGCTTCGATATCAAACACGAGGAAGAGCAAGGCGAACAGGTAGTAGCCCACCTTGAACTGAATTCTTGCGTTGCCGATGGTTTCCATACCGCATTCGTACGGTGCCATCTTGTTCTTTGTATTCTTGGTGCGGTAGCCTAGCAATAGGCCTGTGACGGTTGCCGCCGCCGCGATAAACGCGCCCAGAAAAAGGAATATTGAAAGTATGATGTATTCAGACATAGTCGTTAGTTTTTAGTCAATGGTCATTAGTAGAAATTCTGCAAGTCCTGGACGGTTCCGAATAGCGTATTGCCAATCTGGAAGCGGTCCAGAACGTGTTTCAACAAGTCCTTAAATTCATCGATGGTGCCTGCGTTCATGGTATTCAATTTGCCTTGAATATCACTCACGAAACCGTAAACGACAGGGCTTGATTTCATGCCCTGCATTTCCCCACTCCATTGCTGCAACACTTTATCCGTATCAATCCTTGCGATAACGTATCGCGTCGTCGAAAGAAGCTCCTGCAAAAAGTGCACGAGGAAAATTTCTTCTTGCAAAATACCCCAGCGTTTGTCTTTAGAGTAAAGCGAAGAATTTTCTGCCTTGCCGTAGAAAATGGCAGCCTGCGCATATTCGAGGCATGTCATCAGGAGTCGTTCGTAACGCTTGATGTCCTTGCTCAAATGCTGGTACCAGGCATTGTTCTCTTCGGGTGTAGAGTCCTTGGCTTCGGCGATTTCGTTCGGGAACAGCGCACGGAACGCGTAATACACTTCTTCGTAATAACGGTTCCTCATGCGGCAGTTGAACGCACGGTTTTTTTGTGTGTAGTCGCAATGGTGTAGGGAAGATATCATGCTTTTTCAACCCCTCTGACGCCCTCGACTTGCCTTATCTTGGCCACAATGGCATCGACCTGGTCCTTGCGGAACGCCTTGAATTCCATACGGATGCGTCCCGTGTACTGGGCACTGGCGATACTCATTCTATCCAGCGACAAGTTCTCGTCTTTCAGAACCATCAGGATGCTTAACGGCAAGTTCCTGCGGTTGTCTGTTTCAATCGTGAGGTGCGTGGTAAATGGCTTCGAAACGTCGGCGCTCCAGTCGACAGGGAGGCGTTGGTCGGTCGGCAAGTCCTTGAGGCAAGGGCAGTCGCTCTTGTGGACTTCAATACCGATTTGCGGGCGCATCACGCCGACAATCTTATCACCCGGAACAGGGCCGCAGCAGCTTGCGAAATGGATGAGAAGACTGGTTTCTTGGCCAATCATCAACGGCATTTCGTCGGTGAGCGTGTTGTCCATGTCCTTTCCGAATTTCGGATAGAAGCGGATGGCTGCGGTTTCCTTGGATATGTCGTTTCCGCCGTTCAAGAAACGGTGGATGTCCTGGAGCGGCAGTTCGCCCTGGCCGATTTTCTCGAAAAATTCGTTGAGGCTCGTCATGCCGAAGTTCTTGAGGATGTCCTCTTCCTTCGGGCGTTTGTCCTTTTCAATTTTCAGGAGGCGCAGTTCGCGAGTCCAGATTTCTTTACCGAGGCTGCGGGATTGCGTGATGATGCTTGTCTTCATCCACTTGCGGAGCTCCTGCTTTGCCTTGATGGTCTTGACCATTTCAAGCCATTCCGGGCTCGGTTCCTGGTTCGGGCTCTTTAAAATCTGGATGGTGGCACCGTGCGGCACGGGTTCATCGAGGCTCACGACCTTGTCGTTAATGCGTGCTCCGATGCAGTGCAGGCCGAGCTCCGTGTGTACTGCAAATGCAAAGTCCAAAACGATGGCGCCTTCGGGGAGTTCAACGGATGCTCCCTTCGGGGTGAACACCGTCATGCCTTCGGGCTTCAAGTCCACTTTCAAGAAGTCGAGGTATTCCTTGGAGTCCGAGATTTCGGATTGCAGCTTGACCATGTGATCGAGCCAGGCGAGTTCTTCACCTTCGTGCTGCGTTTCCATCTTGTAGGCCCAGTGGGCGGCAAATCCCTTTTCGGCGGTTAAGTCCATGTCCTTTGTGCGGATCTGGACTTCGACCATCTTGTTTTCGGGACCGATGACGGTTGTATGGATACTCTGGTAAAGGTTAGGCTTCGGGGTCGCGATGTAGTCCTTGAAGCGGCTTTGCAGCGGCGTCCAGAGGTTGTGAACGTAACCCAGAGCGAGGTAGCATTCCGGAATCGTTTCGACGATAATGCGGATGGCGAAAATGTCAAAGATGTCTTCGAACCCGCAACCGCGGGCAATCATCTTGTTATAGATGCTGTATATGTTCTTGGTGCGTCCCTGGATGGTGCAGTCGAAGTCTTCGAGAGCCATCTTGATCTGGAGCGGGCCAATCACGGATTGCACGTAGTTTTCGCGCTTTTCCTTGTTCTCGATAAGGGCGTCGACGAGCTTTTGGTATTCGTCCGGGTTTACGTACTTGAAGCTCAAGTCTTCGAGTTCGGTTTTCAGTTTGTATAGACCGAATCTATGGGTGAGCGGTACGTAAATGTCGAGCGTTTCCTGGGCGATAATCTTGCGCTTTTCGGGCTTCATGTATCGCATGGTGCGCATGTTGTGGATGCGGTCTGCGATTTTAATCATGATGACGCGCGGGTCTTTGGCCATGGCCGTAATGAGCTTACGGTAGGTACTTGCCTTTTGCGCCGTCTTGCTTGCTTCTTGGACTGCGGTAATCTTTGTCACCGCATCGACCATAAACGCCGTGTCTTCGCCAAAAAGTTCAGAAATTTCACTGAGGGTATGCGGGGTGTCTTCCACCACGTCGTGCAATAAGCCTGCGAGTACCGTTGCCTGGTCTTGCTTGAGGTCTGCAAGAATCTTGGCCACTTCGTAAGGGTGTTCTGTGTAGGGCATGCCGCTCTTGCGGTATTGACCATCGTGGGCATCGGCAATAAAGGCTATAGCTTTTCTGAGAATCCCTTCGTCAAGTTTGGGATTCTTCTTAAGGAGCACACTTACAATGTGCTCTTGGTTAGTTGTAAATTTAGCCTGATCCATCATTCTCAATTTATCTAATAATTTGATACTTATGCGGCTTTTTTTCGAAAATATGCCAAAAATAAGACGAAAAAAGCATCGACTTGACTAGAAAAAAGGAAAAATTGAAAATTTCCAGTTTGCGGGTAGATGCATCTGAATGAGTGCGTTGTAACTGTTACAACAAAAAAGTTATTACACCTCGCCCAAAATTTTTAGAATAGATTAATTTAAAGGACAACAATTCCGCCGAATTCACGGCTGTTGTTGGGGTTGGTATACAATGAATAAGTGGATGAAAGTAATGCCAGTGGCAGTTGCTGCCTTTGGCTTATGGGCGTGCGGCGATGAAGCTATGACTTCTGCCGCGCAATGTACAACAAAAGAATGCTTGGAACAGGTCGGTCAATCCGCTGGAATTATTTCTGGTGGAGAATCTAGCTCCAGTTCGTACGCCGAAAATAGCGTAGAATCAAGTTCTGATGACGGTTCTGGCAGTCAGGGACCTGATTCTTCTGCAGATGCACAATCTCCGACGAGTAGTTCTGATGTCGCTATTTCTAGCGGTGCATCTAGTAGTAGTGTCCTTGGACCTCAGCTTTCGTCGAGTAGCGATGCTTTGCCTGGAAGCAGCAGCGATGCTGTCTCTAGTTCTAGCCGTGGACATCATCAATCTAGTTCGTCTGCAGCAAAGCCGGAAGTCTCTAGCTCTAGCGAATCAACGCCTCCGACTCCGGTAAATGAATTTGTTGAAGACCATCGCAGTGAATGCCAGATTGGCAATATCCCTTCAAGCGTGAACAACGCAAAACTGCCGGACCCGTTTATGGGTCTTGATGGCAAGCGTATTTCTAGCAAGGCTGATTGGAAATGCCGTCGCGAAGAAATCGGTGCCATGTACGAAAAGCTCATGTTCGGTACAAAGCCGCGCAATCCTGAAAAAGTCGAAGGCTCGTATTCTGGCGGAAAGCTCACCATTAAGGTCACCGACAAGGGCAAATCTGGTTCGTTCTCCGTGAAAATCAGCAACGCCGGTACCAAGGACAAGCCGAAGCCTGCGATGATCGGTTTTGGCGGTGGCATGATGGGCGGTTGCGGAAGCCTCGGCAACGCAACGAACGGTCTTGACATCGCTCAGATTACGTTTAACCCGGATGACGTCGCTCCCGAAAGCGGTGGCGGTATGTTCTTCAACATCTATGGTGGTAACACGAACAACTACGGCACCATTATCGCGTGGGCCTGGGGCGTGAGCCGCATTATCGATGCTCTTGAAAAGACGCCTGAAGCCGGTATCGATGTCAAGCATCTCGCCATGACGGGTTGCTCTCGCTGGGGTAAGGGAACGCTTGCCGTGGGCGCATTCGATGAACGTATTGCCCTCACGATTCCGCAGGAATCCGGTTCCGGTGGCGCATCGCTTTGGCGTGTGGGCGCTCAGGTGAACAAGCAGAAGGGTAAGCAGTTCGTTCAGGGCTTGAGCAGTGCTGGTTCCGAAGGCAAGTGGATGATTTCTAGTTTCAAGAGCTACGATGGCAAGGAAAATACGCTCCCGTTTGACCAGCACATGTTGGTGGCTATGGTGGCTCCGCGTGCGCTCCTCATTCTCGACAATGCAGGTCAGGAATGGTTGGGCGAAGTTCCGTCGAACTATTGCGGACAAGCTTCTAAGGAAGTTTATGACGCTCTCGGTGCAACGGAAAATTACACCTACAGCCAGGAAGGCGGTCATGGTCACTGCCAGCTTCCGAACGGGCAGTTTGACGAAGTCAAGGACTTTATGAACAAGTTCTTGCTCGGCAAGGATGCCAAGACGGGTAAGATTGACTACACCAAGAATACTCAAACCATCAACTTCAAAAAGTCTGAATGGATCGACTGGGAAACACCTAGCTTGAAATAATTATTAGTCGTTAGTTGTTAGTCATTGGTTATTAGTTATTGGTTGTTTTTTCTAATGACTATTGACCATTGACTAATGACCGTTGACTGATTATAAAAAATAACCGCCGACATTGTGTCGACGGTTTTTGTATACTTTGTGCTTTTTTTTACAGCGAATCCTGGAACTTATGGAATTTGTCCAAAAGTTCTGCGTAGGTCTTTGTGGCTTCGAGCTGCGGGAACTGTGCCACGATGGAATCCGGAGCGCAGAAGAAGCAGCCCTTGTCGGCCTGCTTGAGCATGCCCGTGTCGTTGAAGGAATCGCCCGAGGCAAACACCTTGAAGTTGAGTTCCTGCAAGTGCTTTACGACCTTCGTCTTCTGGTCGCTCATGCGCAAGTGATAACCCTTGATCATGTCGTTTTCGACCACGAGATTGTGGCAGAAAATTGTCGGGAATCCGAGATTTTTCATGATGGGGTAGGCGAATTCCTGGAATGTATCCGAGAGAATGATCACCTGAGCTTCGTCGCGGAGCGTGTCCATAAAGTCACGGGCACCATCGAGGAGTCCGAGGTTTGCGATAACGTTCTGGATGTCAGAGAGCTTGATGTTTTCGCGTTCGAGAATCTTGATGCGGCCCTTCATGAGCACATCGTAGTCGGGAATGTCGCGAGTGGTGAGGCGGAGGTCCTTGATGCCCGTCTTTTCGGCGACGGCAATCCAGATTTCTGGTGCAAGAACGCCTTCCAGGTCAAGAGTGACAACACATTGCTTAGTAAACATGATTTTAGGTGTTAGGTTGTAGGTTTTAGGTGGTTGTTGCTTAAGGGTCTTTAGCTATTAGTCATTAGTTGTTAGTAGATAATTGTGCTTACGGCACCAAACTTTAAAAAACTAAAGACCATTGACTAATGACTATTGACCTAGCACTATATTTTCTTATTTCTCTCGTCTATAATTTCTTGCATGTCGGCAGGTGTAATCGTGTAGTTTGTGCGGCAGAAGTCGCAGACAACGTTCAAGTCCTTGTTTTCGCTGCTGAGTTCTTGCAAATCCTTGAGCGGGAGCGTTGCAAGTGTAGCGAGCATGCGGTCCTTGCTGCACGGGCAGAAGGGCTTCGGGTCGATTTCGCGCACCACTTCGATGTCGTACGGTCCGCGGAGCTGGTCCAGAAGTTCATCAAGGTCAAAGCCCTTGTCTGCCTTGTACATGTCACAGAACTTCGGGAGATTCTGCACGATGACTTCGATTAGGTTGATGTCCTTGTCCTCGAGGTCCGGGAAAGCTTCGATGTAGAAGCCTGCGGCATAATCGAGAACGCTCGGGTCCTGAGTGTTGTACTGGGCTTCGATTCCAACGGCAGTGCGAATCTGTTCGGACTGCAAAAGGTATGTGGCGAGGTTCTGACCCACAGAAACGGACGGAGCTTCGATAATGCTTTCGTGAACGCGCTTGCCCTGTTCGTTCAACTTTACGACTTGCACGTGCTGAGGCACGAGGGCGGGTTCGTTTGCTCCGATTGCCTGGAGTTCAGTCTGCGGAATCATGGCGCGGACAAGACCCATCGGAGTCGAGTCTGTTTGAATCTTTGTGATTTCGCCACCAAAAGTAGTGGTATAGGAAACTGTACCTGCGAATTTAAGGCCTGCGCTCAAGAATATGCTTGCAATGGAGTTTTCGGCAAGCAACTTGAGGGCAAAACCCTTGGCGTTGTGGTGGCGGCCGATTTCATTCATGGTCTCTGTTAAATCGACCACGATAAGGCGGAAGGGCGTTTTTTTGCCCGTCGCACGGATGATTCTGTCTTTAAAATTCATACCCTAAATATAGAATTTCACGATATCTCTGATGTTGGTGCTGTTTAAAAATGAGTTAAGAACGCAAAAAAAATAATGAAAAAAGGTAATTGAATTAGAAAAAAAGCTATAATAACTAGGTAACTATTTGGAGGTATTATGCAAATTCTCGTTCTGCTGGCAGATGGTTTTGAAGAAACCGAATTCGTTGTTCCTGTTGATTTGTGGCGCCGTGCCGGTTTTAAGGTGACTATTGCGTCTGTTTCGGGGGCTGATTTAGTCAATGGTCTTCATGGGCTCAAAATCCAGTCCGATGTTGCTTTGAATAAACTTGAACCGACCGATTTCGATGCTGTTTTCTTGCCGGGTGGCGGTGTTGGCGTGCAGAATCTCAAGGCAAGTGCTGCTGTTGAAAATGCAATTTGCAGCCTCAATGATGATAATAAATGGATTTTGGCTATTTGCGCCGCTCCGACGGTACTCAGCAAGGCTCGAATTCTTGTCGACAGAAAGGCTACGTGTTATCCTGGCTGCGAGACCGATCTTGTATGCAGTGAATTTTCTACAGACCGCGTCGTTGTTGACGGAAATATCATTACAAGCCGTGGTCCGGGTACGGCTGAAGAATTTGCTCTAAAGTGCATTGCCGAGATGGGTAGCACTGAACTTTCTGAACAAATCCAACGTCAAATCGTTGCTCGCTAAGTTGTCTGTATCATACTGTATCATGACAAAACCCTGAGGTATTCCCCTGTAACTATGCAGGGGATTTTTTTATAGACGGTTTATAATTTGTTTATTCATTCTTAAGTTGTTAGTCAATAAGTACAATGTTTGTACGATAAAATATTTTTTTATTAAAAATTGAATTTAGGTGACACTTTATATTGTAAAAAATGCTATATATAAAGTACTCCATATACACCAATAAGGGTCGGAAACTAAAATTTCCGGCCCTTTCCTTTTAATAATTAAATGTCCACAGTTAAAAAATCAAAAAATGCCCGGCATAGCCGAGCATGATTTTTTAGTCAATAGTTGCTGTTTTCGGCGTTTTGGCGCCAAAATTATCCGACGCTATGTTCGAGTTTTAAAGTCAACAGTTGGCGGGCCTCTGTAGCGAACTCGCCGGGGAGTTCCTTGAACACGTCCTTGCAGAATCCGCCGACCATCGCTTGTATGGCATCTTCACGTTTGATGCCGCGGCTCTCAAAGTAGAACAGCTGGTCTTCGCTGATGCGGCTGGTCGTAGCTTCGTGCTCGGTTTGGGCGCTTGCGTTTGCGACGGTGATGTAGGGGAACGTGTGGGCGGCGCTCTTGGTGCCGACGAGCATGCTATCGCACTGGGTGTAGTTGCGGGCGCCTGTAGCGGACTTACGGATGCTCACTTCGCCACGGTAGGCGTTGCTAGAGCAGTCCGCGCTGATGCCCTTCGAAATAATCGTGCTCTTGGTGTTCTTGCCGATGTGGATCATCTTCGTGCCGGTGTCTGCCTGCATGTGGCCGTTCGTGAGGGCCACGCTGTAGAATTCACCGACGGAATTGTCGCCCTGCAAGATGCAGCTCGGGTACTTCCACGTGATGGCGGAACCCGTTTCGACCTGCGTCCAGCTGATGCGGCTGTTCTTGCCTGCGCATTTGCCACGCTTCGTGACGAAGTTGTACACGCCGCCTGCGCCCGTTTCGCGGTCGCCGGCGTACCAGTTCTGCACGGTAGAATACTTGATTTTGGCGTTTTCTTTGGCCACGAGTTCCACGATGGCGCTGTGGAGCTGCTTGCTGCTGAATTCCGGCGCGGTGCAGCCTTCGAGGTAGCTTACGCTGGCGTCGTCATCGGCGATAATCAATGTGCGTTCGAACTGGCCTGCTTCCTTGTTGTTGATGCGGAAGTAGGTGGAAAGGTCCATGGGGCACTTGACTCCAGGCGGAATATAGACGAAGCTTCCGTCGCCAAAGACCGCGCTGTTGAGGGCCGCAAAGTAGTTGTCGCCAGCGGGGACCACGCTACCCAGATATTCCTCGATGAGTTCCGGGTATTCCTTGATGGCGTCGCTGATGGAGCAGAAGATGATGCCCATTTCCATGAGCTTCTTCTTGTGGCTTGTGTAAATGCTGACGGAATCGAACACGGCATCGACGGCGACGTTCGCGAGTCGCTTCTGTTCGTCGAGCGGGATGCCGAGCTTTTCAAAAGTCGCCAAGAGTTCCGGGTCCACGTCTTCGATCTTTTCGTGGCTCTTCTTGGTCTTCGGCGCGGAATAGTAAACGATGTCCTGCAAATCGACAGGATTGAAGTGGAGCTCGCCCCAGTTGGGCTGTTCCATCGTCTTGAGCTTTTCGTAGGCTCTCAAGCGAAAATCGAGCATAAATTGCGGTTCGCCGCGAAGCGCTGACGCCCTGCGGATGATATCCTCGTTAAGGCCTTTTTCGAAGGCTTCGTTCTCAATATCAGTGACAAATCCGTATTTATAGTTTTCGCTCATCTTTAACCCGCTTTACCCGCGTATTTTTCGGGTGCAAATATAGAAAAATGTAAAAGAGGTTCCAAATGGAACAACTCCATTTCTGTGTTAACCTATAAATGTTGTAGGGTGACTGCGGCGACCGCCGTCATTTACCCTTTCTTAATCACTTCTACGGTGAGCTTGTTGAACGCAATCTTGCCGCCTTCGCGCAGTTCTAGCGCAGCCCTGAATGTCGTGTCGTTTTTCTTGAACGGTTCAAGGATCGGTGTGGATTTGTTCTTGAGGAGCGTTTCGACTTCTTCGTCGGAAAACTCGCGTTTGAAGAATATTTTGGGAATCCCGTAATTGCAGGCGGGGTTCATGCACACGTATGCCGCAAGCGTTTGCACTTCGCCGTTTGGCGTTTGCGTGGTCGTGCCGCTACGGAAACGCAGTTGGTCGCCGCAACAAGGGCAGGGGAGGTCTCTGTGGACAAATTCAAAATTTGTGCGACCGTCTTCACCGAGTTTTAGGTAGGCATCGAATTCCGTCCCTTTCTTGCTCTTGAATCCGGTTAAAAGTTCGGTCTTGCCGCCGGTGAGGAGAGCCTTGATGTCTGCTACGCGGAGTTTTTTGCCTGCAACGGACTTGAACAGGGTAAAGTTACAAGCTGGGCAGAAAATGGCGTTTTTGTTTTCTTCGAGTTTCTTTTTGCAGAGCGGGCAGTTGAACTTGGTTTCGGTGCCGTGGAAATGTCCATCGTTTTCGAAAGCGAATGTCGCCTTGAAATCCTTGTCCCAGACGACTTTGGCGTTGAAGGTCGTGCCTTTCTTGGTCAAGAATCCGCTGATGATTTCGGTCGTGCCGTTGCTGAAAAGTTCTGCAATTTCTGTGTCGCTCATGATGTGCCCGGCAATTGTCTTGTAAAATACGAAGTCGCAAGTCGGGGCTGTGTCCGGTGTGAGCGTCGGGTCGCCATTTTCGTTGTTCGATGTGGTGACGTCGCTCCCTTCGCAGATGAGGCGGTTCCCGGAATCCAAAAGCGTCTTGCCGCACTTGGGACACTTGTAATTGGTCGGCGTTTTGGCGCGGGCGTCATCGGAAAATTCAAAGCCGATGTTGCCGTCATCGCCTAATGTGAGCGTGGCGCTGAATGTCGTTCCTTTTTTGCTCTTGAAACCGCTGAGCAAATCGGACTTGCCGGTTTTCAGGAGTGTCGCCATTTCGGCGTGGCTCAGTGTGCGGCCGGCAATCGTGTGGCCTGCCTTGAAGCCGCATTCTTCGTTTTTGCAGATATAGCCCCACGGCGCAATTTCCAACGGGCTGGAACATTTCGGGCAAGGAATGGCGTCGGTGACGGTTTCGCGTTCGAATTGGCTTGCGTATTTTTGGTGCAGATGTTCGAAGAGTTCCTTGACGTAATTCACGATGCCGTCGCGGAATTCAATTGGCGTGAGTTTGCCTTTTTCGACTTGCGAAAGCTTGAATTCCCATTCGCCGGTCATTTCGGGTGATTTGACTTTTTCGTCCATGAGCGCGATGACTTCGCGTCCGCGTTGGGTGCTGACAAGGTAATTCTTTTGCGCTTCGATGAATCCGCGTTTTTTGAGCGTTTCGATGATGCCAGCTTGCGTGGCTGGCGTTCCGAGACCGCGTTCTTTCATGGCTTCGGCAAGTTCTTCGTTTTCGATTTGCTTGCCCGCCGTTTTCATTGCGGCAAGGAGCGTCGCTTCGGTGAAGTACTTAGGCTTGCTCTTCTTTTTCTTTTGCAGTTCTAGACTGTCAAATGGCGCGTGGTCCCCGAGATTCCATTCCGGGAATGTCTCGACAATGTTTGTGATATCGTCGCCATCGCCTTTGCTTTCGGTATCTGCTCCCTTCGCATCGCTTGTCATGCCGGACTCTGTTCCGGTATCGCCTTTTTTCTTTTTCGACGGTTTCTTCTTTTCTTCCTTGACGAGTGCGCGGAAACCTAAATCTTCATTCCTCTTGAGTTTTAGCCTAAAGATTTCGGCGTTGGCGGCATCCAGCAGAACTTCCATTTCGCTCCAGACATACGGCTTGAGCCAAGCCTGCACAAAGCGTTCCTTCGCGAGCTTGTAAATGTTCTCTTCCATTTCAGGGAGGTTTTGCGGCTCTTCTCCCGTGGGGATAATGGCAAAGTGGTCTGTGACTTTACTGGAGTTGATGAAGACAAAGTTTTCGTTCACGCTACGCATGACTGATTTTTCTTGCGGCGTGGCTAGTTTTTGTGCAAGTGCGTATGCTTCTTGCTGCATCGTATCCGGCAGGTATTGCGAGTCCGTACGCGGGTAGGTGAGCAACTTCTTTTCGTACAAGTTTTGTGCGCAATCGAGAACTTGTTGGGCGCTGTATTTAAAACGCTTGTTGCCCTCTTTTTGCAGTTCCGTCAAGTCGAACGGCTTTTGCGGGAACTGTTTTTTTTGCTGGATGTCAACCTTTGCAATTGCCGCTTCTTCTGGCGGCGAACATTTGTCTATAACAGCTTGCGCCGGCTCTTCTTTCTCGAAAATCGCAACTTTTAAATTGCTTTGCTTGTCTGCCGCGACTTTCTCATCTACAGGCGTGCCGGAATCGCCTTTTTCCTCTTTCGTTTCGCTTTTGACGAGCTGCGCCAGGAACCCTTTCCACGTTCCCACAACACTGTAATAAAACAGTTCCTTGAATTGCTCGACAATTGCATCGCGTTCCACGACCAAGTTCAGCGTCGGTGTCTGCACGCGCCCCACAGAAATCATCTTTCCGCGCCCGGCAGTGAGCGTGTATGCACGAGTTGCATTCAGCCCGACCATCCAGTCGGCACGCTGGCGGAGCCTTGCCGCATAGCTCAAGTTCAAACGCTCAGTCGCGTCTTCCAGATTCTTCCAAGCCTTGTCCAAATCTTTCGCCACATAGCTGTTCACCCACAAACGCTTGATCTGCTTTTTGCGAAAGTCCGGCGTGTAGTCGAGAATCAAGTCGAAAATCAAATTACCTTCACGGCCCGCGTCCGCGCCGTTCACAAGAACATCCGCCCTTGCCATCATGTCGCGCACAACCGCGAGCTGCTTTCGCGTGCTCTCGATTTCCATCAACTTGAATTTTTCGGGCAAAAGCGGCAAGTTCGAAAGTCGCCAACCGCCCTCGAAACCGGGGTAGGCGTCCAACGGAGCAAGCGTAATCAAGTGACCCACGCACCATGTGATGCAATGGTTCTTGCCGATGAGGCACCCGTCGCCTTGCGTAAACTTTTCCCCTTCGATACGCTCCAACATGGGCTTGTAATGTTGATTGGCGACAGATGGTTTTTCGGCGACGAGTAAAATCATAATTGTCGAAAAATATAATTTAATTCTTGGATGGCTTGTAGGAGTATTAAACTCTTATTGTAGAATCGCTTTAGTGGATTGCGAGTGCCGCTTTTTTTAATTCATCAAAAAATTGCTTTGTTGCCTTGGCGTTTGCTTTGCGAGTGTCCTCTGCAGCTTCACTCATTATTTGGGCAAGCATTTCATCGGTAGGTTCGTCTAAATCAGTCAATCTGTACGAATTGATGTTTTTTTTTGTTATCATAGACGCCTCTGAGTGGTGAAACCTTTTTACTAATATATGTTTTGATGAATTTTTAGTCAATATGATAGTGCTTGTGATGGCTAAAACGGAGCGCTGCTATGGGATTTTTATCTCCGCTTGAAAACAATCTCTATAAGAAAAAAAACAGGGCCAAACGCGAAAACGCCCAGCCCATTGTAGAGAAAAATGATAAGGTATTGAAGAAATATCGGGTAAATGAGCTTTACAGTTTCAAGCGATTGTCTCGATAGCATTCATCAAGTAATTCAACTAAATCCCAATTTCTTTGGTAATAGTCGATGCTTCTTTCGCTTATTTCATAATATCCGCATTCTACGGCGTTTCCTGAACGGCAGGTGTTGTAATGTTTCTTGCAATATATCGGGGTGTCGTCGGCTACGCCTTTTTTCCAGTTTTTTCTACAATGTTGGCAAAGGAAACAATTTCTAACATTTCTTTTGTTCTTCAAAAAAAGACATAGAACAGCCTTGAAAACATCGTCACCTGGGAAAAATTGATAGGATTCTTGCAAGGAATTTCCTATGACAACATAATCACAAAGTGTTTTTTCCATAGCTTTCAATTTTTCGTATATGCTAGGAATTTCCTCATATCTTACCGGAGTACAGCGACCATCCTTTGTCAGCATAAACCCTTTAAATTGATAATCTCCGCAAGACAAAAAATTTTTCAATTTGAAATTATGGAATCTTATATCGTTTGATTCCTTTATTATCATATAGGGCTCTTCCCAAGGAAAAATACCATTATTTAAATTCAATCCAAATTGAATCGTTCGTATTTTATCGTCAAATATATATCCTCTTGACAATCCCACCGAAAAGGCGAATCGAATTTTGTTTCCTTTTTCATCTGCGTAAACCAAACTATCGTCAGTACATTCTGCATCTACGATGCTCCTAAACCTACAGGCCAAATCAAAACTTGAACAAGTCATTGCGTTTAGGCATCGAACAGTTTTGAAATAGGGGCAGTCTTTCTCGCAATGTTTTCCGCTAGGGAAATTGATGACAAACCTTTCATTCTTTCTTAGTGTTTTGGCATAATAGTCTTTGAAACTATTCTTTGCTTTTAACATTTCCAACGTGCAATATGGTTCGTCTTTTATGGCGCTATTTACCATATTGAAACATACAACATTGAGTCTGTTTAAATCCGTAACGATCAGGCCATTTTCTGTTCGGAAGCCTTTCAAGTCTTCTTCCGATTCAAGATTGATTTCTACAATGGGTACGCCAGAAGCTATTTTATCCTCTGTGGAAATATGTGTCACAGCAATTTCCACATACAATTTATCACCATTAGCGTTTGAAAGCAAAATATCTGGTGTCAATCCAGTTGTTGAATCGTATTTTTCAACTTCAATACTTGTAAATTTTTCAATTAAATCAAGTTTTCTATTTTCAAATTGTCCATAACACTTTTCACTCTTACAGTATTTACACTTATCCGTTCCACATTGATGTTCTACTTCGTAGTCAACCATTAAGGGGAACCCCATCATTTTATTCTTTTCAAACAGTTCCTTGAAAAGTCTTTTACCAAGTTGATGCAGATACGTTTCAAGAGAGCATTTGGATTCTGAATGTCTAAAATGCGGAAGTCTTTTCGTGACATTTACAACAGCTTCCAATTTAGAGCCGCAACCTAAGCAAGTAAACTGGTGGTTTTTGCGATATTCCACCGTGACTTCCTGGACGTGCTTTACAGAGCCGTCTTCAGATTGGGCGTATTGATAGGTTATGCTCATATTTTATCTCAGCTCGAGAAGCATCTCGATAAGGCTTACTTTTAAATATACTCATATTTTATGTGGGTTTTCGTGTGATTGAACTTTTATGACGAGCGTTAAAGAGCCTACTTGACAAAGATTTCATCAAAGGTGTATCTTTAACAGAGTACACCGACGAAATTCTATTGAACGAGGTTGATGGTATGACAGACTTGCTTTACGAGAGACAAGGGGCCTATGCTCAAGGACATGATGATGCCTGTAAAGAACACGCCCAACTTATGGTCGATGCCGGAATAATGACCCCAGAGAAAGCTGCCGAATTGTTCAAGGTTCCTAAAAAGGAAATCCTACCAAGAAATCGGTGATTGCTTTTTTCTAAATGAAATACCCAGCCCGACTAAGTCGGGTTTTCTCTTTTTTCATTTTGCAAACTGCTTATAAAATCGATTTATTTAAATTCCCTAAAATTCCATACGCTACAAATCATCTTCTAAATCTCCGAGATTTAAATTGGGCGTACTATTATTAGGAAAAGGAAATTGAGGACTGGGCATGGGTTTTGTAGGGAAAGCATCTTCCAAAATGCGCTTGCGGTTGGATTCGAAGCGGTCACTTTGGATAGCTCTCTGCATGAACGAAGCGTAATCTTCAATAGCCTGGTTGGCCTTGTCTAACGTCGGACGTAATGCTTTACGCTTGCTTTCCACACGCGGCGTCGGTAACTGGCTTGCAAGATCCAAGGCTAGAATCTGAATGGAGTCATACTGGCTCCATATTGCATCGAATGCCTGACGAGCGCTATCGCGAGCAGCAACAGACACCATCGGCTGTTCCGTGCGATTTTCAGCCTGATTCAAGGCTTCTAAAGCGTCCTGGTAGTTCTTCTTTATCATGTAGCAGAAACCCATAACAAGGTAAGCTTCTGACACGAGGAAAGATTCTGGAAGGTTGTTTATAATCCATTTGGCGTACTTTATAGCTTCATCCGGCTTGTTGGCCTTGATAAAGGCCCATGCAATACCAAGCATCGCTTCGTCGAACACCGGAGAATCCTTCTGCACCAGGCCATACATCCGAGCGGCGGCTGCAATGTCCGGCTTTTCTGCAGAGAAGAATAGGTGGCCAAGTTTGACCTTGGCTGCATTCTGGATGTCGTGTTCGGACTTGTTGGAAACTGGCAGTTCCGTAATAGCGCGGAAGCAGTTTTCGGCTTCGTCAAACTTGCTCATTCGACTGTTAGCGATACCCATTGTATAGCGGGCGTATAAGTAGTTTGCGTTACCCGGATGGATTGTGGCGAGCAGATCGATAGCTTCCTGATAGAGGCCCTGTTCGAACTTGATTTGGCTGGCAACGTAGTCTGCATCAGCCTTCGCATCGCTTTTGCCGAACTTCTGAGCAATGTACTGGTACTTATTCATTGCTTCTGTATATTTTCCTTCCTTATAGTCCATGTTCATCAACTGGAAGTGATACTTGGCAAGTTGGTCACTCTGCGGATAGCGCTTGATGGCATCTCGGTAAATTTCCCTAGCCGCCTTGTGCATACGGAGGTTTTCAAAGGACTTTGCCTCATAGAAAGCAGCCTGGTCCACCAAGTGGAATGCCGGGTACTTGGTCTGAACCTTACCGAAGGCGTAAGCCGCATCCAAGAACTGACGATTCAAGAAAAGACGCTTAGCGGCGCGGTAGTCGTCGAGCGGACCCGTTTCAAATAATCCTGCCGAGTTCTCGTACATCCAGGTGCTACTACCATATTCGGGAGACCACTCATCCTGCTGATACTGATTCGGCGTGTCGGTGGCCTTTGCAAACAAAGAAGTGCAGGCTACGGCAAGCCCGATAGCGGACGCTTTGACGAAACTAGTACGCAACACCATTTTATTTATGCTTGAAATAACTCTTCTATAAAACCCACTTCAATATACTTTATTTTGTTTGGGTGAACAAGCGATTGAAAAAGTGTTTTTTGAGAGGTTTTGACTGTTTTTTTGAAATAATATATATTTCCTAAAAAAAGATTTTGTCTTTAATGAAGTCTTGGGGGGCTTTCATGAAAAATACACTTGAATATTTTTTAGGGGTATTTCTCCTATTTTACGTTTGCGCATGGAGTAAAGCATCTGATATCCTCATCGTCGTTGACGACGAAATGATAAAAGACAACGAAATCAGGAATGCCATAAACACCTATACAGATGACATCTGGAATACTTATCAGGTAAATGCCTCTATCGTATCTTTCAAATCCCAGAAGAACGGCGGGAAAGCGACCGACCTAAAAGAAATACTCGTAAGCAAGAAGGATTCTATCACGGGAGCCGTTTTTGTTGGAGACATTCCGCGAGCTCAATTTGAATTTTATCAGAAAACAGAAGAAGGATTCCGATACCAACGTTGGGTAACAGACTTATACTTCATGGATCTTGACGGTATTTGGAAAGACACTGCTGCCGGAGGCCCCGAAGCCTATGGCGGAAAGTTGTTTGACACCACCACGACAACATTAAACTTCAATGTAGTCAACGGTTCTCCGATACCAGGGAAAGTACCGGCGGATAGTTTTTCAATTGCATATTCCGGATACATCAAATCTCCTGTCACCGCACTTTGTTCCCTGCAACTTACCACGGACAATGACAGGCGCCTTTGGATTAACGATTCCCTGCTCATTGACGCATGGTTCAACAACTGGGACATTCCCTATTACAGCGCTTTTCAATTCCAAAAAGACAGTCTCTACAAATTCAAACTGAACTATGCAGAAGAATTTGGCGACGCTTATCTTACCCTAAAATGGAAATGCGGGGATAATGCCTCCTATCAACCAATCCCTGATTCCGTTTGGCGTCAAAATGACAAGAGCACACGCGGTCTTAATCAAACCTATTACGGAAATATTTTCATGATAGATTCGCTCCCCGAAGAGGACATAAAGCACCTTTGGATTTCTGGAAAATCCAATGGAGTTTTTGACGGGCACTATTCCAAAAGTGGCGCAGTTTCTGATTCCTTTGAAATATGGGTTTCTCGAATTGACCCCAACACGGCCGGTTTCTACGGTAACCCCAAAACACTTTTATTGAGATATTTCGAGAAAATCCACAGCTACTATCTCGGTTTGTTCAAGAAACGTACGCGTAGTGCCATGTTCCTAACTGAGGAAGGAGGCTTAAACAATCCTCTAGACCAGAAATTCGTTGATGGTTTGAGTCGTCTTTATTCCCTAGACTCCCTTGATAAGTCTATCGCTGACGGGCTGGAATATCTAGACAACATAAAATCAGATAAGTATGATTGGGCCCTTTACGGTGGGCACGGAGGCCAAACTGGCCTTGGAAACGGACTGGATATAACACAAGTGGAAAGGAACATGTGCGTCTCACCGAGATTTTTCCACTTTGCTTGCTGTGGTCCACTTACCTGCTATGATTTCTACGGCAACGCCAATAGTGCCTCTGTTGGAAGCGAGCATATCTTTAACACGATTAACGGCGGTTTTGTAAGTATCGGTTCGTCCAAAACCAGTGGAAGCGACCAAATGGATGGTTTCATGTACTACGCCTTTGAGCACAAGTTCATTGGCGAATCGTTCCGGGAATGGGTGAATGAAAGGGTGAAAAGAAACCAGTACGGCCATAAGGAAGACCTTTACGATTGGTTCTATGGAGAATCGATTATCGGAGATCCGATGCAAAAACTGGAAGTGCCAGAACAAAAAACGATTCGCATCCACAAAGTCAAAGCACAACAGAAACCACAAAAAAACGGCAAGCTGTACGACCTTTTGGGAAGAATCAAAGGCTTGACAAATTTATAAAATAGTGTACATTTGTGTATGTAACAAAGGAGGCTTTGCAATGAAATTAGAAGGCTTTGGACTTTTTGTCGATGACATGGCGACTATGACTTTTCCGATGCGCGCAAGGTTGCTCCGGACAAGTTAAAGACCGTAATCCGCCATCCGATTCGGAAAAAGCAGTAGTTTCTAAAATGGGAACACCCCCTCCTTCCCCCTTGCCATTCCTCTCGAAACTTTGTATATTCATGCACATGAGAAAAATCACGAACCTTCTACTTCTACTTAGCATCGCTACCGAAGCGAGGTTTTAGGGATTTTTCAAAGATTTTCAAAGAATTTAAACCTAAAAGCGCCCGCTTCGAGAATGAAGCGGGTTCTTTTTTATGGTGAAATTCTATTTTTGGAATTGAAAAATTAAAGGAACTTTGCGGTCTTGAAGCCGGCAAGGAGATAAAAAATGACTGAAACGAGAAAACCATTCTTCTATGACGTAACACTGCGTGATGGTAACCAGGCTCTTCCGAAGCCTTGGAACAATGCCCAGAAAAAAGATGTTTATCTGTTGCTCTTGAAGCTCGGTGTGCAAGGTGCCGAAGTCGGTTTCCCTGCGTCTAGCGAAATGGATTTTGAATCGGTCATGGAATTGGCTAAGCTCACCGCTCAGATGGCGGAAGAAGGCGACGAAACTGCAAAGAACGTCGTGGTTTCTGGCCTCGCTCGCTGCATCGAAAGCGATATCCAGCGCTGCTGGGAAGCGGTCCAGTACGCACCGCACCCGCGCATCCACACGTTCCTCGCTACAAGCCCCTTGTCCATGGAAAACGTGCTGCACATGACGCCTGAACAGGTCAAGGAAAAGGCTGTGAAGTGCGTGAAGTTTGCAAAGTCGCTCGTTGGTGACAAGGGCGATGTGGAATTCAGTGCTGAACATTTTGGCGACTGCCTCGAAAACATGGATTTTGTGATTGACGTTCTGAAGGCTGTTGTCGAAGCCGGTGCTACGACGATCAACCTGCCGAACACGGTGGAACGCTATCGCCCGAAGCTCTATGTGGATCAGGTCAAGCAGGTTTACGAAGCTCTGCCCAAGAACATCACGATTTCTGTGCACTGCCATAACGACCTCGGCATGGCGACTGCAGCAACTGTCGAAAGTTTCTTCGTCGGCGCCACACAGCTCGAAGTTGCTTTGAACGGCCTCGGTGAACGTTGCGGTAACACGAACTTCTACGAAGTTGCGATTGGCTTGCATAACTCCGGTGTCGATACGGGGCTGCATCTCGAACGCATTTACGAAACTGCAATTCTCGTGAGCCACTGGAGTGGCGTGCCTATATACATCCGCGCTCCGTTGATCGGTACTGAAGCTATCGTCCACCGCAGTGGCATCCATCAGGATGGCGCTTCCAAGACGAAGGACATGAAGAAGGGCGCTTACCGTCCGATTGATTACTCGATCATTGGTCGTAACCAGAACGATACGCTCAGCTTCACGAGCCAGAGCGGCCGCACCGCCGTGTACGAAATCATCACGAAGTTCGGCTACAAGATGACCTTGCAGGAAGCTTCCAAGTTGCAGCCGGTGCTGAAGCGCTTGAGCGAAGCCGAAGGCGAACTCAGTGCCGAACGCGTGCTTGACGTGTTCCGCGAACAGTTCGTCAACGTGAACGGTCGCCTGGTGTTCAACAACATCGAAGTTATCCCGGACGAAAACCGCTTCATTTTCCACTTCAAGAAGGATGGCGAAGCGCTTGTGAAGTCCGTGACGGCCGAAGGCCCGATTGAAGCTGCCCTTATGCTCATGCGTGAAATCGGCATGCCGGTTGAACTCGTGAAGTACCGCCAGCTTGTTGTTCCTGAAAAGGACAAGTTGTGGGCAGGTCGTGGCTTAAGCCGCATTGTCTTGAAGGCTAACGGCGAAGAAGTTGAAGGTCGCGGTGTCTCGAGCGATACGCTCAAGGCCAACATGCGTGCTCTCTTCGGCGGCGTGAACCTCTTGTACAAGAAGGCTTAAGAAGTCGTCATGGCGGACTAAGGTTGGTGAACTTGTCGGACCACCGCCATCTCGGAAAAAAGGAGAAAATTATGTTTTTTATCTGCGCAATTTTATTTGCTGCCTGTTGTAGTTTTGCTGCTGCTTGGAGCGATGTGGCAACAAAACCTTCGCAGGTTCAGGTTGACGGGAAACCTTATTACGAAATTTCTTCGGCAAAGGAACTTGCTTGGTTCTCGAATGAAGTTGCGTCTGGCAAAAACAACATTAACGCCATTCTGAAAAATGATATTGTACTTTGGGACTCGGTGTCAGGCGATACCAACTATTGGACTCCGATAGGTCTTGCAGATTCGCTTGCGTTTGAAGGCATTTTTGATGGCAATGGAAAAACGATTAACGGCGCACGCTCCGAACATTCGCTAGAAAAAGTAGATACCGTTTTTAATGGCTTTTTCAGGTTTGTCGGTGAAAAGGGAGTTGTCAAGAATTTCACTCTCAAAAACAGCTTGATTACATCAGAACATCTTGGCTCTGATACGGTTATGACTTTGGATGAGTTTGCAAAGAATACTCCGTTTTTCTTTTCTGTTGTTGGTTGTGTCGCTGGTGTGAATAAAGGTCTTATCGATAGTGTGCGCGTTCTTGATGTTGAGCCCATTGCTAAGGGGAGCACTTCTACAAGGACTATAGTAAAAGATTCCACGAGAATTTCTTTGGTGATGGTAAACGGATATGTTATGAGATATTTTGTTGGCGGCGTTGTCGGGCTTAATAAGGGGGCTGTAACTCACATCCGTGCGAATGATGTGCATGTTTCACCTCATGGCTCGATGGTGACGATGTATATGGGGGGAATTGTAGGGGCTAATGTGGGGACTGTTTCTGAATCGCTTAGCGAGGCTAGTTTAGACGATGCTGTACCTGCGATGCTTGGCGGTATTTGTGGCAAGAATGAAGGAACGCTCGATCATGTTAAAATGGTGGGAAATATCGAAAATGTAACCGGCTTTGTCGGTGGAATTGTCTCAGAAAACCATGGCCGTGTGACTTGGTCGGAATACACGGGCTCGCTTGGTCGTGCTGGAGATGGAGGTGTTTCGATTGGAGGCATTGCTGCATATAACACAGGAACGATTTCGAAATCTTTCTATGGCTTTATAGACAAGTCTCAGGCGCTTAGACTTACTGCAACATTAGATGACTTTGGCCTTGGTATTAGCCCCGAAGCCTTTGCTGGTGGCATTGTTGCAAGGCAATCTAATCAAGGGATTGTCGAGGACTGCGGTGTTCATATTTCGTGGCTTGTTCTAGGAAACAATGGTAAAACGTCAACTAGTATGTATTCGGGTGGCATTGTCGGAATTGATTCGGGGAGCGTGTATAATTCATACGCTGCGTTTTATAAAATTTCGAGTATTGGAAACAAGGCTCCGCTATACAATGTTGTTGTAGGTGGAAAACACGAGGGGAATCATTATGATTCCGTTTTGATGCAAACCCCTTTTCCCAAGGATACGACGGGATTAGAACAATCGCTGATGAAATCCTCGAAGTTTGCGTGGATATTGAATACAAAGTATAAAACTGAATCTAACAGAAATATTTGGTGCTATAATGGTGATTATCCGGTGCTTGCTCGAGATGGGCGCAAACCGACCTATAGTGTAATCCGCTATGTAAACGGAGTTGTCTTTGATACCGCTTATACGGATTGCAATGGACGAATGGTTTGGCTCGACAGTATGCCTGATCCATTAAAAGACAAAACTCCCAATGGCTGGAAAATCATGAATGGCAGTAAGATGGTGAATATCAATTCGGATTATGTTTTTGCTGGTGATACAAGCATCTATACTACTGATGAAAATTTTGTGAGCTTTATCGCGACTAAACCGAAACTCTCGATAACGACTTCTGTGGATCGAGGATGGATTTATATTGATGGGGTATCGCCTGCGGAATCCGTTGCTTTGTTCGATGTTCAGGGGCGCTTGGTAAAACGTGAAACTTCCACGAATAATCATTTGGCTATTCCTTTGACTCATTCTGGAATGTATATTTTAATGTATAAAGGAACTAGCTATAAGGTTAGAGTCCCTTAAATGAATGTTTGGAGAAAGTATGTTAGAACAACTGAAAGGCCCTTTCAAAAAAGTTTACGGCAAGGTGCGCTCCTATGTCAGCCGTTTTGTCGGACCCGTCAAGGATTCGGCGTCAAAGTTGTTTGCTCTGATTCCCGGATTCAAGGCTTTCGCTGGTTCCGAAGACTTGGCAAATGCAAACGATGCTGACGGCGCCGTGGATGGCGAAAATGGCAAGGTCGCAAAGCCGGGCATTCGTGCAAAACTCAAGAACTTCAAGCAATCTCTTAAGGGTTTGAGCGATGCTCAAAAGCTCATTCTCCTTACGATTGCAGTTGTGCTCCCGGCGGGCATTGTCCTCGCGCTAGCCCTTGCAAGTTTCTTGAAAAAGCGCAAGAAATAAACTCGTTGGCTGCGCACTTTTCAATTGCGCTCCTCATATAAAGTCCGCCTTTGTGCGGATTTTTTTTGTCCAAATAAATTTTTGTATATTTATTTTGTATATTATACAAAATAAGGAAGGAGTGTTTATGAATAAACGCATTGCATATTTTTCTTTCGTCTGTATTCTTTTGTCTAGTCTCATCGCTTGTGGAGATGATGAATCAAATAATCCCATTGCAAATGATGTAGAATCTTCATCATCCGAAATTCAAGATGACGACAAATCCAGTGACTCAAAATCCGTTAAATCAAGTTCGTCAGAAAAAGCGGCGATAAAGTCTAGCGATTCTCAAAAAAAGGAATCTAATTCATCTAGCAGTGAAACGAAAAAATCAAGTGATGCGAAATCTGGAATTGAAAGTTCTTCAAGCTCCGCAAAATCGTCAAGTAGCTCGTCGGATAAGAACGCCTCATCGAGTTCTTCAGAAATCAAGACCTATGCAGCCTCGAAGGTAAAACCCTCTGGTACTTACGATTGCAAAAAATACAAGTGCTTTACGACGGAATACCTGAATCAGAAAATGCTTGCCGCCGGGGATTATGGTGAAATCCTCGATGAAAGAGACAATCAGGTTTATAAGACTGTTATTATTGACGATCAAGTATGGATGGCTCAGAACCTGAATTACGAAACGGCGTATAGCTATTGTACCGATGATGATTGTGCTAAGTATGGTCGTTATTATTTGTGGTCTGCCGCGGTAGATAGAAAGGACTGTGAACATGGTAATTTTTGTTCGCTGCCACCAAGTGGGCAAGGCGTGTGCCCTGCGGGCTGGCATTTGCCCTCGAAAGACGAGTATCTGAGATTGTTCGACAACGTTGGCAAGTACGGCGGTACCAATAATGAATTCGTCGCAGCAGAACTCCGTGCCCAGCGAGGATGGTCGGTTGAAGACAATGCTGATGATTATGGTTTTTCTGCGTTGCCTACGGGCTATAAGCTCGGTTCAGCAGGTAATTTTGCTGATGTCGGAAAGACAACGCATGCATGGACTTCTACAGAGGTAAACTCCATAGGTGCGTATCAATTCAGAATTTATGAAGATCGTCTATATGTATCCTTGATTGATGACAGCAAGGGGTATCCTCTCCCTGTTCGTTGCGTTATGGATAAAGATTCTTTGCCTAAAATCCAAGCTCCTGCGCTGTATTTAGAACATGTTGACGAATGGTTAGGTGTGGTTTCTCGAGAGGAATATCTTAACCCTAATGTTATCTATGATTCTCTTGTGGATCCTCGAGATGGACAGGTTTATAAGACAAAGAAAATTGGCAAACAGGTATGGATGGCTCAGAATTTGAATTATGCGGATAGCACAAAAACTCCAAGCCTTGCGAATGGAAGCTGGTGCTATAATGATGAACCTGAATACTGCAAGTTGCTAGGGCGCCTTTATAATTGGACAGCCGCAAAGGATGTCTGCCCGGATGGTTGGCATCTGCCGAGTTATGATGAATGGAAGGTGCTGGAATCTAAATTTGGTGGTCAAATTATGGCGGGGCAGTTCCTCAAAGCTCAAGCGGGGAGCCTTTCTAATAATGGCGACGATGAATTTGGTTTTTCGGCTTTGCCTGCAGGTGGAAGATTTATTGATGACAGCGAACATGATAAAGTCAATTATCTTTATTTGGGAGATAACGCCTTCTTTTGGAGCTCAACCCCAGAGAATGATGATTATGCATACCGTATGAATATTCCTTATTCATCCAATACTACGAATATACGCTCTATAAAGCAAAAATACGGACATTCCGTCCGTTGCGTCAGAGACTGATGGAATTGTGAATTAGGAAGTCGGATTTCAGAGGGCCATTTGCATTTGCTAGATTTGAGCTACCATGCTTTCATCTCGACTTCCTAAAGATCTTTCTCCGTCGCCGTTCTTTGCTGAACTGGAACGCGCCAAGGCCGATGTTCTTGCAGAGTGCGTCGGAGCAAACTCGCTTCCGTTTATCGACATGACGGTGAGCTCGCCTGTGAAGGCTGGCTTGCCGGTGGATTTGGATGATGCGGTTGATGAAGGTCGTAAAGCTTTTGGCAACTGGAGTCCAGATGCGGCGGGTTGGAAATCGGCACGCGAGGCGGTGGTGGAGTATTACCAGCAGCGCGGTGGTAATTTTACCGCGGGGCAGATTATCCTTACTGCAAGTACGAGCGAAGCTTATTCTGTGCTTTTCAAGACGTTCTGCGATCCGGGCGATGTGATTTTGACGCCGATGCCAGGCTATCCGCTACTTGATACGCTTGCGCAGCTTGAACATTTGGAATGTGCGCCGTACTTCTTGAAGCTGAAACGTGAGCGGTTCGACAAGCTCACCGACCTTAAAAAGGTCACTGAGCGGCGCTCTGCGCCAGCCGAAGTGAACGCGTTCCGCTTTGTTCTGGATTCCGACAGCTTGCTTGCGGCGCCGGAGCGTGCGAAAATCTTGTTGCTTGTTTCTCCGCATAACCCGACGGGGCATTGCGTCTCGCGTGAAGAATGGAACGAGGCTGTGCGATTCTGCGAAGAGAATAACATGATTCTCGTCGTCGATGAAGTCTTCGGCGATTACGCCTTCTCGGATAAAGTCTCACGCACTTGGCAATTTGTTTTTGACTCGTGTCATCCTGAGCGAAACGAAGTGGAGTCGATGGATCTCTGGGATGCGGGTGGAGGCGACTTTATCAACCTTCCCGAAGACGGTCCAAAATGCCCGATTTTCTGGCTGAACGGCTTAAGCAAAGCCGTTGGCTCGCCGCAGCTAAAGCTCGGCTGGATGGCGTTCTACGCTCCGCGCGAAAATTTCGAAGAAATTCGCGCGGCTCTCGAATTCGTCGAAGACGCATACTTGAGCGTCTCTGCACCTGCGCAGGCGCTTGGCATTTCGCTTTTGCCCAAAGCTGCCGCTTACGAATTGCGTGCTCGCGAACGACTCCTAACCAACTGGCAGACGCTTCGCGAAGCGTTTCCGTCCAAGTATTGCCCTGAAGTTCTCGGCGGCTGGTACGCCGTTGTGCGTCTCGGAGAAGATGATGAAGAACTCACGCTCCGCTTGTTGCGTGAAATGCATGTGCTTGTGCAGCCTGGTTTCTTCTTTGACTTTGACGAAGATGGCTGGGTTGTGATGAGCTTGTTGCAAGACCCTGCGATTTTCAAAGAAGCGATTCAACGCATTAAGCAATAACGCAAAAAAGCCCGCGCATCTTGCACGGGCTTCTAAATTCGATCAAATTGCTTCGA
The DNA here is from genome assembly GCF_900177805.1 of Fibrobacter sp. UWB13. Lineage (NCBI taxonomy): Bacteria > Pseudomonadati > Fibrobacterota > Fibrobacteria > Fibrobacterales > Fibrobacteraceae > Fibrobacter > Fibrobacter sp. UWB13. The sequence continues at coordinate 57,079 of NZ_FXAX01000006.1, forward strand.
GTGCCGCGCACTCTTGCAATGACATTTTCTACTAGTAACTATTGACTAATAACTAGTAACTGCGGCGGAGCCGCTTTAGTAATTATTCACCTTGAACGTCTTGGTGGCGTTTTTGGAGGTGACCTTGATGATCTGCATGCCCTTATTCTTGAGGCTTACATTCAAGGTTGCTCCCTTGCTAGTGAATTCCTGATCAAGTTTGCCGTTAAGACCGAAAACCTGAACTTTGAACGGAACAGAATTTGCGCTGTTGATCGTAATCGAGGAAGTGCCGCGGACAATGCTGAATGCATTTGTATTCAAAACGCGACCAGAAATGATCCCTTCTTCTTGGTGCTTCTTTTCTTCTTCCTCTTTCTTTTTACGTTCCTCTTCTTCTTTCTTCTTCTGTTCTTCCGGGTCTTCAACGTCACTTGCGACCTTTTCCACCGGAGCCTTCTTGCTCAAGATGTAGCCGAGTGCGCCGACGAGCGGAGCGTTCAAGTCCACACAAACTTCGTTCACCTGCCAGTCTGCTGTAGAACCGTTGTGGCTGCCGCTTGTGAAGTCGCCTGCAATCATGCCGCCCAAGAGCTTGTTCTTTTCCGGAGGAGAACCTGCGCCGTTCACATCGCGACCCGGGTCTTCGTTGCCATAGTAGCCGCGGTGATGCGGTCTTGTCGGAGCGTTAGCGCCATTGCGGTTGAAACCGACAACGTAGGACTTCTTATTGCTGTTATCGCCGAGAAGGAATGCAATATTCTTTTCGATGGCTTCATCGTAAGAATCGTCTTTTGCAAACTTGGCGTAAAGGGCGTAGAGGTATGCGCCGCCTGCCGGAGAGCGAGTCGGGAATGTACCCGGGCCCTTGGCGTCCTTGTTGAAAATACCCTTGCTGTCCGTGACGTTGAGGTACATGTTGTCGAGGTAGTTCTGCACGCCGGCGTAGTCACCGAGCGGGTTCCACCCGAAAATAAATTCACCGAGAAGGTCCGAGAGCGGGCTTGCATCCGGGTAGCTGAAGCGGGAGAATCCGTTTTTGCCGAAGTCAATCTTGTCGTAGAAATTCTTGGCTTCGGTCTTGTAAGTTTCTTCCTTGGTCGTGCGGTAAAGTTCCAATGCGGCAAGGAACGGACCGTCTTCCCAAATGCCGTTCCACCAGCTGCTTTCGTAGAATCCCTGGGAATTCGTAACGCCCTTGTGCTTCTTGGAATAGGCAAATGCAGTCTTTGCGGCCTTCAAGTACTTGGCGCGTGCAGATTCATCGGGGTCGATACGAGCCATCACGGCGAGCATTGCTGCAGCCATACCCGGCGTGTAGGCGTCATTGGCGTTTCCTGTGATTTCGCGCGGTTCGCCACCGTCACCAGTACCGAGCTTGCTCATGGCACCTGCAGTCACCCACTTCATGTGGTCCTGGTTGCCGTTTCCCTTCACGGTCACGAAGTTGTTTTCGTCGATTGCTGCCTTGACCCAGAAATCGGCTTCATAGCGGAGTTCTTCAAGGAGGTCACGCACGTCGTTAGGCTTGCCGCCCTTGCGGGTGTAATCCTTGCTAGCCTTATAGTCGGTGTAATCGCCAGTGTAGAGGTCGTAAAAGCCTGTCGTAAATTCGGCAAATGCGAGTGCCAAAACGTATGAGGAGTAACCTTGGGACTGACCGTACATCACGTGGTCGCCGCAGTCGAACCAACCACCGCTCACGTCTTTGCCGTTGTAGCTATCCTTTGTAAAGCTGGTCGGATTATTCGTGCCGTCCAAGATCCAGTTCGGACCTTGACCAGAGCGCTGCGCTCCAAAGAATCGTGTGGTCATCCATGCAGCTTCGACGTAATCGTCCGTGCTCAAAGCAGCAAAGCTATCGGTGAATGCGAGGCCAAATACAGCAAGGCCTGCTAAAAAAGACTTTTTTAACATTGTCATCCTCTAAGGTTTCCCATCCACACTGTAGCGTCCACAATATAAAATTTTATGGAAAATTTTCACGCAAAATAAAATTCACTTTTGGGGAATGTATCAAAATGCGCCGTTTATGTAACTTTTTCAATGCAATGAAAAAATATGTTGCGAAAAATTGACAAACGTTTTATATTAATCCTTGGTGTGGGGCTATTGTTTAGCCCTTTTTGTGGTGGGATGTTTTATGAAACACGTCGTTTCTATTTTCGCGTGTGCTGGTCTTTTTGTTGTTGCCAATGCACAAGTTTCTCTTCAGACAGCCTCTGGTGCTTTAGAATCGGCCTATGCCGAATGGGCATCTGATGGTTCCGATAGCTACAACGTCTATTATTCGGGCGCTGGTGCTAGTGACGTCAAGGTGGATGCTCCGCTCATCCGCAAGTACGGTTCCAAGTACCGTGTCGATGTGGTTGGCCTCAAGGCGGGTAACTACACGCTTAAGGTCGCATCTGTAAAAGGTGGCAAGGAAACTGCATCGACAACTTCCAAGTCTTTGACGGTCAAGGCGCATGACCGCGCTGGATTCGCGTTTAGCAACGGACATGTTCCGGGCGCCTATAACGCAGACGGTACGCTCAAATCGGGAGCTGTCGTCCTCTACATTTCGGAATCGACAAAGAACACGGTCAAGCTGGATGTCGTCACGAGCAACAAGGGCGCCGTTACGGAAAGTGTGGGCCTCCAAAATATCTTAACTTCGTTCAAGAAGGGCTATGATAAGCGCCCGTTGGTGATTCGTCTCCTGGGAAATGTGACGGACCCCGAAGTGACCGACAAGGGCGACATCACCATCGATATGGGCAAAAAAGAGGGCCTTTCGATGACTGTTGAAGGCATCGGTAATGATGCGACTGCAAATGGCTGGGGTTTCCGCGTCAAAGGAACCCAGGATTTGGAAATCCGAAACATCGGCATTATGAATGTTGATTCCGACGAAGGCGACAACATCACGCTCCAGCAGGATAACCAGTATATCTGGGTCCACAATAATGACTTTTTCTACGGCCATGCGGGTAGCGACAAGGACCAGGTCAAGGGCGATGGCGCCTTGGATTGCAAGCTATCGACTTATGTGACCTTTAGCTACAACCATTTCTGGGATAATGGCAAGTCCAATTTGCTCGGCCTTAAGGAAGGTGCCGATGGGGGCTATTACATCACGTATCACCATAACTGGTACGATCATTCCGATAGCCGTCATCCGCGTGTGCGTTACTACAGCGCCCATGTGTACAACAACTATTACGATGGCAATGCCAAGTACGGCGCTGGTTCTACGCTCGGTTCGTCCGTGTTCATGGAAGCAAACTACTTCCGTAACTGCAAGTATCCGATGATGACCTCGTTGCAGGGAACCGACGTCTATGCAAGCGGAACCAAGCGCGATCCGACGAACAACGGTACGTTCAGCAAGGAAGCGGGCGGTACAATCAAGGCTTACAACAACCACATGGAAGGCTCTTACACGTTCATTCCGTATGGTGCAAGCAAGTATGTTCTCAAGGGTGCGGAAACTGCAATTGGCGATATTGATTCCAAGGTCGATTTTGACGCTTATGTGGTTAGCAGTCGCGATACTCAGGTGCCGTCTAGCGTAAAGTCCTATTCGGGCGAAAATACGTACAACAACTTCGATACGGACAAGTCCATCATGTACAGCTACACGGCAGATTCTCCAGAACAGGCTGTGGCGAACGTGCGTGCCTACGCTGGCCGTTTGCAGGGGGGCGATTTCAAGTGGACCTTTGACAATTCTGTTGACGATGCGTCTTCGGACGTGAACCAGGCGCTCAAAGACGCTCTCATGGCTTATAAGGGTAGCAATGGGGAAGTGGTGGAATATTCTTCGTCTAGCGTTGCGCCGCAGTCCTCTTCCTCCAGCGTCATTCTGAGCTCCTCGAGCGAATCTCCGAAGTCTAGCTCTAGCAGCGTGAAGGTTGAAAGTTCAAGTTCTGCAAAGTCTTCGAGTTCTTCTGAAACCCCGAATTCTTCGTCCAGTTCCGTGGTCTCTTCGTCAAGTGAAAAAACGCAATCTTCCTCTAGCTCCAGTAGCGAAAAGGTTGAATCCTCGAGCTCTTCGGAAGGGACTATCGGTCTCGCAAATGTGATGCCGACGGTATCTCGCGAAATCTTCTACGATTCCCGCACGTCTAGCCTTGTCATCGGAACCTCAGACGTCATCCGTTTGGATATCGTCGGTATCGATGGTAGTCGCGTCAATTTTGCTGGTTACACGAATGTAGGATACGCACGTGTTGTTGACTTGAGCATGCTTCGCGCTGGCGTTTACATCGTCCGCTTCAAGACCTCTCTCGGCTTGCAGACCATGAAGTTCGTGAAGAACTAGTTATTGGTCATTGGTTGTTAGTCATTAGTCTTTGGTTGAAGGATCTTTTGGGGGCTTAAAAAAAACTATTGACCATTGACTGATGACTACTGACTTTAGTAAACATTTTTAATCAAAATGCCGTTTTTTGAGCGTTTTTGAATGTTTCCAAATTAATTACAACTATAGTAACCCCATATTATATATCTTTCGCTTGGGATTTGTGATTGCGGAGATTGGGTGAACCCAAAAGGATGTTTATGAAAAAAGTCTTCGCATTATTGACGTGCGCTGCCGTGACCTCTGCCATGGCAGTGACTGCTAGCCGTGTTGGCCCTGTGAGCACATACGGTGAACTCGTCGCAAATGGTGGCAAGCTTTCTGGTTCTTGCCCGGAATACTCTCAAAAGGCTGTTCAGGTCAAGGGTATGAGCCTCTTCTGGAGCTCGGGCAACACCTATTCTACCGACTTCTACTCTGAAAAGGGCATCAACCGTTTGGTTGACGACATGGGTATCGAAGTTGTGCGTTTTGCTCTTGGTGCCGCTGACGAAAAGTTCAATAGCTCGGGCCGTTCTTACACGACGGGTGGCGAAGGCTTCCAGAAGGCTTTGCTCAAGTCTGTGGTGAACGCTGCTATTGACAAAGACATTTACGTGATTATCGACTGGCACATCGAAAGCTCTGACGGTTTTACGTCTGACGCTGTCAAGTTCTTTGAATACGCAGCCAAGGAATATGGTTCCTACAACAACGTGATTTTCGAAATCTGGAACGAACCGACCGGAAGCATGGAAGCCGTGAAGCAGCATGCCGATCAGGTTATTCCGGTTATTCGTAAGTATTCTAATAACCTCATCCTCGTGGGTAGCCCGGGATGGTCCAGCCAGCCGAATGCTTGCGCTTCCGCAGGCATCAACGACAAGAACTATGGCTGCACGCTCCACTTCTATGCCGCAACTCACTATATGGGCGATGGCGGTTACAACAAGGCTGCAGAAACGGCTATGGCTGCAGGCGTGCCTGTGTTTGCTACCGAATGGGGTACCGTCAATGCTAACGGTGATGGCCAGCCGGATGAAGGCTCCAGCAACAAGTGGGTAGAATGGATGGCTCAGAAGGGCGTGTCCTGGACAAACTGGAACGCTTCTGCCATGAACGAAACTTCTGCTGCATTTGCTAATGCCGTGTTCGAAAATGGTTTCACTTACACCAATTCTGGTAAGTATGTGAAGGGCAAGCTCGGTGGTGCAACTTATAAGGATTGCGGCCTCCAGAATGGTTCTGCTTCTGAAGAAAGTGGCTTCTCTGCTGGCGTTGCCAATGGCGCTACGACTTCCATTCTCGATGACATGGAAGATGGCGACCGTTATGGTTACCTCGGTGGTGCATGGGCTGCTGTTGAAGACCAGGAAAACGGTGGCGCAAGCTCTATTTCTAACGAAAAGATTGAAGATGACTTTGGCAACACGACCTATAAGGTTGTCTACCCGGTCAGCGGCGATACCAAGAATACGTCCAAGTATGTTGCTGCCCTTAAGGATGTTAAGATCGGTAAGGGTTCCCTTACTTACGGTCCGTACATCAAGATGTTCCTCACGCTTTTGAAGGAACCGGCAAAGGATTCCCCGAAGGCTTATGCAGATTTCTCCAAGTGCAAGACCATCAAGTACAAGTACAAGGGTGCAAGCCATAACTTCGCAATCGAAACGACCGATGTTACCGACTACAACTATCACCGCGTGAACAAGGACGCTTCTGAAGGCTGGAAGGAAGTCGAAATTACGACGGACATGTTGAAGCAGGAAACTTGGGGTGATGATTCTCGCTCCAAGCCGATCAAGATGGAAAATGCAACTCGTCTTTCTTGGGAAATCAAGGGCCTCGAAAAGGTTCCGGACGATATGAACCAACCCAAGTATCCGTACCTCTATGTGGATGACGTGAAGTGCGATGGTCTTTCCTTCACTGCTGTTAGCGGTGGTGCTAGCGAAACTCCGAAGTCTTCTTCTAGTGCTGCAGTTGGTCAGAGCTCTTCTTCTGTTGTTGCGGGTTCTTCTAGCAGCGCAAAGGCAGTCTCTTCTTCTAGCGCAATCGTTCCGGGTTCTTCTGCTACGGTAACCTACAAGACTGTTGTCGATATCGACGATGTTGAAGATCTTGATGAAGTTCTCAAGACGACTGGTACCTGGTACGCTTACACGGATAAGGAACCGGGTGGAAAGTCCTCTATTTCTAACGTCTATGACCAAAAGCTTGGCGGTTATGTGGTTGCCTTCCCGGGTACTGAAGATCCGACGAATGGCACTAAGGGTTATGTTGGCTTGAAGGACATCAATTGGGATCAGGGAACTTATACTGAAGCTCCGTTTGTGGCTCTCGGCCTCAACACGAATGCTGATACCTCCAAGGGTATTGACTTGAGCAAGTGCGGTGCTATCAGCTACCGTTACAAGGGTTCCGCTCATACCTTCAAGGTTCAGGATGGTTCTGTGACGGACTACGCTTACCACGAATATCCGCTTGATGATTCCCAGGTTTGGAAGACCATGGTCATCAATGTCGAAGACATTGCTCAGCCGAACTGGACTCAAGATCCGAAGGACCTCAACTGGGGTGCTATCAAGAAGATGGCTTGGGAAGTCATTGGCTACAAGGGTATTGTCTATCAGCCGACAATCAACTACCTCTATGTGGATGATCTCAAGTGCGTCGAAGTGCCGAAGGTCGGCTTCAAGACGGTTGCTCGCGCTGCTAGCGGCATCAAGGTCGGCTTCAAGGGCAATATGCTCAACGTGAACTTCAGCAAGGCTGGTGAAGCTCGTATCCAGGTGTTCGACATGATGGGTCACGTTGTTGACAGCCGCGTTGCTAACGTCTCTGCCGGTGCAAACCAGTTCTCTCTCAAGAACATGGCTAACGGCAACTACGTTGTGCGTGTGATGATGAACGGTGCAGCAAAGACTGCTCGTATCTCCATCAAGTAAAGACTGATAGCGCTCCTTCACGGAGCGCTTAAGTAACCATCAAAAACGCCCCGGACTTTTAGTCCGGGGCGTTTTTGCATTTCGTCATCCTGACTCCTGTCATCCTCGACCGTCAGGGAGGGAAACCATTATTTTTCGTTATACAATTGCGGGAGGAGCCGGGTTGTCATGCCGGACTATGTTCCGGCATCGCCTTACTCAGAACCTATTGCAAATCGCGCTGCAGCACTTCGCACTTCGCTTTTGCCCATTCCTCGAATGTATCGTCGGCGAGGTGATCCTTTGCCTCTTGCATGAGGTGCAAGTAGAAGTGCAGATTATGGATGCTGGCGAGCGTGTAGCCGAGCGATTCGCCTGCATGGTGCAAGTGTCGCAGGTAAGCACGGCTGAAGTTGCGGCAGCAGTAGCAGTCGCAATTCGGGTCGACCGGCTTGTCGTATTCTTCGGCGTGGCGGGCAGCCTTGTAGCGGAGCACGCCTTCGCTTGTGAAGAGCATGCCGTTGCGGGCGTTGCGCGTGGGCATCACGCAGTCAAACATGTCGACGCCGCGACCAATCAATTCCAGCAAGTTCCACGGTGTTCCGACGCCCATCACATAGCGCGGATGGTCTGTTGGCAAGTAGTCGGTGCAGAAGTCCGCAATCTCATACATTGTTTCGGTCGGTTCGCCGACAGAAAGTCCGCCCATGGCATAGCCATCGGGGCCGAGTTCCGCGATGCGTTCGATGGCCTGCTTGCGCAAATGTGTGTGCATTCCGCCCTGGATAATGCCAAAGAACTGCTGATCGTAACCGTGGATGGGCGGGTGTTCTTTGAGCCATTCCATTGCTTCGGCGGTCCAGCGGAGCGTGTAGTTTAAGCTGTGTTCCGCTTCCTTGACCGTGCTCGGGTAAGGTGTGCATTCGTCGAGCGCCATGATGATATCCGCGCCGATTTCGCGTTGGGCGTTCATCACGCTTGCTGGGCTAAAAAAGTGCTTGGAACCGTCCAGAATGCTTCTGAATTCAACGCCTTCGGGCTTAATCTTGCGCAAGTCCTTCAAACTCCATACTTGGAATCCACCGCTGTCCGTGAGCACAGGGCCGTTCCAGCTCATGAATTTGTGGATACCGCCTGCGGCCGCAATTTTCGGCGTTGTGGGGCGCAAGTACAAATGGTACGTGTTAGCGAGGATAATCTGAGCCTTGATGTCTTCCTTGAGTTGTGCGGGCGTCACGGCCTTAACGGTCGCTTCGGTGCCCACCGGCATAAAAATCGGCGTTTGGATGTCGCCGTGGTCGGTGTGCAAAACACCCAGACGGGCCTTGGATTTCTTCGACGTCTTTTTCAGTTCAAAACGGTTCATGATTGCAAATGTAGAATTTTATGGGGTAGTGTGGAAGGGCGTCAATGCAAATAAAAAAGACTCGATTTTCATCGAGTCTTTTTCTGCGGTCGGACAGACTTGAACTGTCATGAGATTGCTCCCACTAGCACCTCAAGCTAGCGTGTCTACCAATTCCACCACGACCGCGTGGTCCTTAGCGGAACGAACACAAAGATAGTATAATTTTTTGATTTTGGAAACTCTTGTTGCAAAAATAATTGATTTTTTTTTGACATTGTCACCCCGGATTTATTCCGGGGTCGGCGTACGCATTTTTAGTTGCGTTTTAAACTAAATGAAAAAAGACTCGATTTTCATCGAGTCTTTTTCTGCGGTCGGACAGACTTGAACTGTCATGAGATTGCTCCCACTAGCACCTCAAGCTAGCGTGTCTACCAATTCCACCACGACCGCGTGGTCCTTAGCGGAACGGCACAAATTTAGTTTAAATGTTTGATCTTGTAAAGGGGTTTGTGCGCATTTTTATAAAAAAATTTTAAACCCCTTCAACGAGCTTATCAAACACCTGTCCGCGGACTTTGTAATTCTTGAACAGCCCAAAGCTTGCGCATGCGGGGCTCATAATGACCGTACCGCCTTCGCCAATGTTCAAGCTGTCTGCAAAAGCTTCTTCGAGTGTGGGGAAGATGGCTGTCTTGATTCCGGCTTCGTCTACGCCTGCCTTTTTCAAGTCGGCGAGCATGCGTTCTGCCGTTGCACCGATGAGTGCCACGCGCTTCAGGTTCGGGCGCTGCTTTACGAGAATCTCTGAAAGTTCCGTGAAGTCGGCATTCTTTTCAGAACCGCCGAGAATCAACGCAAACGGACGCTTCATGCTGCCGGTTGCTGCAATCGTAGCGTCTGGGCGAGTGGCGTAGCTGTCGTTATAAAATTCAATACCGCGTTTTTCTCCCTTGAATTCCATGCGGAAGGGGAGTGTCTCGTAGCTCTTGAGTGCTTCAAACGCATCGGCGACTTTTACGCCCAAAGCTTTGCAAGCGAGCGTTGCTGCAGCCATGTTTTCGAGCTGGTAGATGCCGCGCACTTTGCAGTCGGCGAGGTACAGCGTCACGCCGTCAATCGTAAGTGTAGCGCCGTCAATTACGGCGTCTCCGTCTCCATTGCTTGCGCCATCGGCGAGGCTTACTGCATACTTTGTCTTGGCAGGACTTTCCGATGCGATTTTTGCGGTCGGTTCTGCGTCTTTCAGATAAACGCATGTGCCTTCGCGCTTTTGCCAGCGCACAAGATTTGCCTTTGCATCGCGGTATTCTTCAACGCTTTTGTGCCAGTCCAAATGTTCTGTTGAAACGCGCAATACTACGCCTACATCCGGCGATACGGACAAAGTCATAAGCTGGAAACTCGAAAGTTCCAAGATGCTAATACGGTCCGGAGTCTCGTCTTCGAGTAAGTCCAATGCCGGCACGCCAAAGTTTCCGCCGATGGCGTTCGCTTTGCCACATTTGTCCAAAATGTGGCTGATCATGCTCACAGTAGAACCCTTGCCGAGTGTTCCCGTGACACCTACGGTTGTTTTTGATTGAGTTTGTTCTAAAAACAGCTGAATCTGGCTCGTCATGAGCCCGCCGTTCATCTGGAACTGGAACAGCTCCTTGCTCATCGGATAAACGCCCGCTGAACGCACAACGGTCACGCAGTCCTTGAGTCCGTCCAAATAGTTTTCGCCGCTGCTAACCTTGACGTTTACGCCTGCGGGCACATCCGGGAGCGTCACCGGGTTCTTGTCCATCACGACAATATCCTTGACGCCTTCGCGGAAAAGGTAACGCAACGTGCTCTGGCCTTCAACGCCAAAACCCAAAATTCCAACCGGAGAAACGAGTGTGTTCTGCATAAAAATCCTTGATGTAATTCCAATTAAAATTTAGCAACCCTTACCAAATGTGGGCGCTCAGATAATCAAAAACAAAAAAATCCGCTCTCTTTCGAGGGCGGACTTCTGAATGCGGTTTGACCGACTTGAAACCAAGTCAATCTAAACTTTTACTTTGCGGCTTTCTTCTTGCCTTTCTTAGCTTTCGGAGCTTCTGACGGAGCAGCAGCTTCAGGAGCCGGTGCGGCTTCGGTCTTTACTTCGGCAGCAGGTGTGGCCGGAGCTTCAGCCTTGACTTCAGCGGCAGCCGGTGCTGCAGGAACTGCTTCAGCCGGAGCGTTGAATGTAGCCGGAAGTGTCGGAATTTCCGGTGCCTGTTCGGCAGCGCTTTCGCGTGTTGCCTTCTGCATAGCGGATTCTTCGACAGCCTGATCCTGCTTAGCCGTGATGAGACCAAGAGCAAAAACCACGATGAAGAAAATCACAGCAACGACACGAGTCAACTTCTGGATGAAGGTCGCTGCGCCAGCGGTAGAAAATGCAGATTGCGAAGTCATACCACCGATTCCTGCCAAACCGCCCATCTTGTCGTTCTGGACGAGAACGAGGAGTGCGAGGAAGAAGCAGAGAAACACGTGGAGGACGATCAATACCCAAAAGAGAGTTGTCATTAGTGACGTTTCCTTTCGTTAAAAGTTACTTAGCTTCAGCAGCGTCGATGATTGCCTTGAAGGTGTCAGCCTTGAGGCCTGCACCACCGATAAGACCGCCGTCGATGTCCTTCTGAGCGAGGAGGCCCGGAGCGTTTGCACCCTTCATGGAACCACCGTACTGGATGCGCATGCCTTCAGCAACAGCTTCGCCGTAGATTTCCTTCACGACAGAACGTGCGTAAGCCTGAGTGTCCTGAGCCTGTTCGTCCGTAGCGGTAACGCCGGTACCGATTGCCCAAACCGGTTCGTAAGCGAGAACGCACTTTGCAGCGTCTTCAGCAGAAACGTCCTTGAAAGCACCCTTGATCTGGAGGCCGAGGATTTCCTTGAGGATGCCGCCGTTGCGCTGGTCGAGAGTTTCACCAATGCAGATGATCGGCTTGAGGCCAGCTTCGAGAGTCTTCTTGACCTTGAGGTTCACGGTTTCTTCCGTTTCGTGGAAGTACTGACGCTGTTCGGAGTGACCGATGATCACGTATTCAGCACCGATTTCCTTGACCATGTCAATGGAAACCTTACCCGTGTATGCGCCCTGGTCCTTCCAGTGGATGTCCTGGATAGCGAGCTTCACGTTCGTGCCCTTGATGACGTCTGCAACCTTAGCAGCGGCGAGGTAGGTCGGAGCGATAACGACTTCGGTCTTCTTCACGTCCTTGACGGCTTCCACGATATCCTTAGCGAGCTGAACGGATTCGCTAACGGTCTTGTTCATCTTCCAGTTACCAGCAATGATATACTGACGCATAATTAACTCCTTGAGAGGTTTAAAATTTAACGCGCGTAAATGTAGAAAATTTTTGAGTTTTGACGAGTGTTTGCTCGCATAGACTCTTGTAATTTGCATAAAAAAAAGCCCCTCGGCGGTTCAACCAAGGGGAGCAGTGCTTTTTTAGTTCATAGTCATTAGTTATTGGTTGTTAGAATAACTGTTGCGGCTTTACCGCCAATATAAACTAATGACTACTGACTATTGACCAACGTCAAACACTAGTGATCGTACGTGCTCGAACGGCTAGAAGACGGCGGAGGAGATCCACCATAGCGGTCGCCTTCGATCTTGTCGAGAACCTTTTCGCCTTCGTAACCCTTCAGACGAGCCTGTTCCGGATACTTCCAGAAGAGACGTGTGATGAGTTTACCTTCACGAGTGAAGTATTCCCAGACCATGCCATCAGCAGTTTCGTGGTCGGGAGGTCCCCACAGGAGGTTCACCATGTCGGTCGTCATGCCTTCTTCGATGTACCCCTGCTTGAATGTGTTCTGCAAGTGCTTGTCGATGCCCATGCTTTCCTTGGAAATGAAGTACTCGCGTTCGTATTCGTTTTGGCCGACGCCGCGTTCAATCAGCACAGGCGACGAATACTTGCTGTTCGTACATCCAAAGAGCATGAGTGCACCGAAGGATATAGCGCACAGATGTGAAAATTTCATTGGATCTCCTTGTATTTGATGACCACAAAATAAGAATTTATTGCGCGAGTAGCTAAATAATTTTTAGATTTTACACTGAAATGAATAAGATTAACGCTTTGTTTAAAATTATTTTACTTAATGTTGCGTTTTTGGGCGCCTTGAGCTTTGGTGCTGTCTGGGTGGACCAGTCTAGTTTGGTCGGATTGCGGTATGGTCCGAATTTGTCTTGGGGAGGCATGGCGAATTCTCCGATTGTCTGGGGACAGTGGGTGCCGCAGGCAAATGTCGGTATGCAATACACGTGGCTTGAACCCTTGCAGCCCTTGAATTACGGTGAATCTATTGGTCTTGCTTCGTCGTACCTCAAGATGGACGCCTCTATTGAGCTTTCTCCGTTTTACGGTGGATTCCGTGCAGGACTTGGACTTAGGCCGTTCCAGATAAACCCACAAATTGAATTTGGTTTTGCCTACGAAAGCTATTTTTATTTCAAGTCCAATCTCGAAATGGTGAATGCCGATGTCAAGGGGAAGGGGCATATCGCAGAGACCTGGAATTCCGATTACATCTTCGATCATGTAGGCAAGTCGGATTCGTCCGATTTTGACTACGCACAGCTTTTTGACATGAGCGTTGATTTTAGCTACTACTTACCCCATGGAGGCGTTATCGGGCTTGGCGCTCATTATGTGTTGACCGATATTAGCACAGATTTCGAAGGTAAAAGCTACGATTACGAACGCAATATTCCAGTGTTCAGCCGCGACTACATTGTTGAATTTCAGAGCTTTGGACGCTTCCCGGTATCAGATTTTATATCCATCCTTTACGAAGGCTGTTATATCAAAACGGGACTTTTACGCAGTGGTGGTAGCGTAAAAAAAGAATCCTTGAGCTACCGAATGGTGCTTCTTGGAACTCATTTCACATGGAATGAGGGATTACGTAATTTTATTGTCAAATTTGGTGGCTGGAGCCGCGATAAAAAGCGCTTTTACAATGGTTCATTCGCTCAGCAGCTTTTGATTCAGCTTGAGTATAAGGGGTATTTTTCGTTCCCCTTCCACAGCAATTTTTCCAAATAACTTAGGCACCGGGAGCAAAATCTTTGGTTTGACAGGTTTTTGCACCGGGTCCATTTCTAGAGCCTGGGCAGGGTAGGCGGATCGAATCCAAAGGCTTCCGCTGTAATCTTCGCTAGACATGCTTGCCAAGGTCGGGAGCATGTCGCCCGCAAAGGACTTCCAGTTCGTGATAGAAAAATAGCGGGGTTTCTTCGGGGCTCCGCGCATTACGGCTTTTTCCGGATTGGGGAGGGTGTCAACGACTAGACTCCACCAGGTATTCGAAACTGCCGTTGAAAATACATTGGGATTTTGCTCCAGTTTTGTAGAGTCAGGGCACTTGAAATAACCGTTTGCCAAAAGTTCCAAATCGTCAAGCTTGAGCGGTGTATTGCCGATGTTTTCTCGGAGATGATGGAGACCCAGCTGTCGTTTGATTTTTCCTCCTTCGAATTCCATGTAGCGAAATTTGCCGGCTGTAATGTAATTGAACGGGCGGCTGCCGCTGGAATTTACAAAGAAGGTGTCGAGAGCATCGTTGTGATGTCTCCATTCGATTTTGATGTTAGTCTTGTTTTTTTCCTCGTTTACGAATTTCCCTTCGACATTGATAATCATGGCTGAATTCGTTAAGAGGTGCGGGCAAACTTTTTGCAAGCTGCTGTTGGCCATTGTTGCTACGGCTGAAATACAAATGGCGAAAGCTGTTAATTTTATGCCTCTAATCATAAAATCGAATATAGATAAATTTTTGTATAAAAGAAAACCCCGACCCATCCCAATGGCTAAAAGGAAAGGTCGAGGTTTGTGTTTTTCAGGAAGAAAATGTTCTTTGTCATGCCCGCTACTGAGCGGGCATCTCCTTGTTAAGCTTCTTCTTGGATCGCTTCGCCTTCTCCGTCGTCGCCAAGATCGACGGCATCGTTTTCACCGAGCTTGAAGAGTTCCACGTCCTTCATGCTTTCACGAATCTTCTGTTCGATTTCGTTGCAGAGGTCTACGTTGTCCTTCAAGAACAGGCGTGTATTTTCACGACCCTGACCGATGCGTTCGTTGTTGTAGCTAAACCAGGAACCACTCTTCTGGATGATGTCCAGTTCGCAGGCGAGGTCGAGAATGGAGGCTTCGCGAGATATACCCACACCGTAGAGAATGTCGAATTCGCACTGGGTAAACGGAGCGGCAACTTTGTTCTTCACAATCTTTACGCGGGTGCGGTTACCGATGACTTCTTCACCGTTCTTGATAGCGGCGATACGGCGGATGTCGATACGCTGCGTAGCGTAGAACTTGAGCGCGTTACCACCGGTGGTCGTTTCCGGGTTGCCGAACATCACACCGATCTTCATACGGAGCTGGTTGATAAAGAGCATGCAGGTGTTCGACTTGGAGAGAATGCCGGTAAGCTTGCGGAGTGCCTGGGACATGAGACGAGCCTGGAGACCGACGTGGTTGTCGCCCATTTCGCCGTTAATTTCTGCCTGCGGTACAAGAGCTGCAACGGAGTCCACGACGATGATGTCGATAGCGCCAGAACGCACGAGCGTTTCGGCAATGTCGAGAGCCTGTTCACCGGTGTCCGGCTGGGACACGAGGAGCGATTCGATATCGACACCGAGCTTGCGGGCGTAGACCGCGTCAAATGCGTGTTCAGCATCGATGAATGCAGCAACGCCACCAAGCTTCTGGGCTTCGGCAATCGCATGCAATGCGAGAGTTGTTTTACCGGAAGATTCCGGTCCATAAATTTCGATGATACGTCCGCGGGGGAATCCGCCTACGCCGAGAGCCATGTCGAGCTGGATGCAACCCGTCGGAATGACCGGGATATCTTCGACTGGCTGTTGACCGAGGGCCATGATGGAACCTTTACCATAATTCTTTTCGATTTGGGCAATTGCCGCTTCGACTGCTTTGGCTTTTTCGCTGGAAAGGTTGCTGGTGGGTGTTGTTGTTTTCTTAGCCATATAGGACTCCGTTTTTTATCTTTTTTCTGTTAATATACTAATTAGTGAACTTTTGTGCAAGTGCTTTTTTGACCATTCAGTAAAAAAAGAAGCTTGCTCATTATCATATACACGCTTTTTTCACGGATTTGTTCACGGTTTCCTGCAAAAATTTCGCAAAAAGCTTCATTTTGCAAACTATTGGCGACACACATCCAAACCGTACCGACGGGTTTTCCTGGTTCTGCTCCGGTGGGTCCCGCGATTCCCGAAGTGGCGACCGCCCATTCGCAGTGGAATTTTTGGCGAGCGCCTTCTGCCATGGCTTTAACGGTCTGTTCGCTGACTGCACCGTATTTTGCCAAGATTTCCTCGTCCACACCCAGCAAGTCGTGCTTGACTTCGTTTTGGTAGGCGACGATTCCACCCTTCAAAATCGCAGAAGAGCCCGCTTCGTTGACAATGCTCGATGCGATAAGCCCGCCCGTGCAGGATTCCGCCGTTGCCATCATCTCACCGCGCTTGATCAGTTCTTCCTTGATTTTCATGGCTAGTTCGTGAATTTCGTGTTTGATATTGATTATCTCGTTCATCGTTATACCCATAAGTTAAAAACATTAAATGTCAAAAACAGACAATTTGATGGATTTCTTAAAAAATGTTATTCCTGCATTTCGCTTTGTCATTCCCGCCTCCGAGTGGGAATCGCCATTTGCCGCAAAAATTAAATAAATTCAAGCTCTTGCAACTCCAGGCTCTGGCGCCGCTCGTATAAACTTTTTCTATATTCGCCGTCAATGACTTTAAAAACCACCATAATGGCGCTTTTTATGCTTTGTGCCTCGCTTTTTGCTCAGGCTGTAGCGCCCTCTGTTGCCCCCGATACGGCTCAGGGGCGTGCTGCTGTATCTGCTGGTGGTAATGTCGAAACATCTGTAGCCGATGAAGACGATGAATCCGAAGACGAGGAGCCTACGGAAGCTCCTGCCGAAGCTGATTTTGAAGTCTCTACGACTCCGCTTTTAAGGGGCAAGACGGGGATTGAAGCTATTGATACGCTTCCCGTGAATGAATGGGACATCCCGACAAAGCGCAATTCTCTCAAGTACGCGATGCTTTTCAGCCTTCTTCCCGGTGGTGGTCAATATTACACGGAACATTACGTCCGTGGCGGGTTCTTGACGGGCATCGAGGGTTTGCTGATTTATGACGTTTTCTTCAACAGGTCTTATCAAAAAGATCGTCTTTTAGATCGTGCCCGTCCCTTCCAGGATTCAGTTCTTTATTTCTCGTCTCGGCTTTTGAATGGTCCTCGCGATAGTATTCAGTATTATCATGGAAAGCGTGTGGAATTCCTCGAGCGCGTGCGTGCCCAGAGTGACAAAAAAATGGAACAGGAGGATGTACGTAAGGCAGAAGTCGCATGGCTTATCGGCATACACCTTTACGGCATGTTTGATACGTTTGGAATTTGGTTCAACAACAACCATCGAAGCACGGAATATCGTGATATGAAGACTGCGATGCTGTGGGCGCTGTTGCCCGGTGGCGGACAGATTTTTAATCGCGATTTTGGTAAGGCGGGCCTAGTCTATATGGGCATTCTTGGCGCTGTGGCGAGTGTAGCCACTTCGCAGAACATGGTCAATTATTACCTTGATCGTAAGCACTTGATTGAAAGGGAGAATACGTCATCTGAAGAATATGACCGCATCAAGGAACGTGTGACGTACTATCGAAAGAACCGCAATACGTATATTTGGGGTGGTGCGTTAATTTACTTGTACTCTATCGCCGATGCCGCTGTTGATGCGCTTCTGAGCGATTTCGACAGCCCCTTGCACATGGCTCTTCTTCCGAATTTTGAAGGCGGCGCCCAAGCCGTCATGACTTTGGATTTTTAAGCCTTTTCCATCTTGAGCGAGGGCATTGGTATGCCGTCGTGAATTTTCGTAAACGTTCCGTGGTACATCCCGTCTGCATTACGAGTAAATTCAAAACGTGTTACCATGGCGTACGTAAACATTCCCTCAACGAAGACCTCGTCTGGCAGTCCGCAGCGTGAATGCTGCAATGAGGCGATTACGCCTGCGTGCGTGATGCACAGGAATTCTCCATCGTCTGGGAGTGAGTCCAAGAACTTTCCTGCACGCTCGTCGATGTCATAAAAATTCTCGCCCTCGGGGAACCTGTATCCACGGAGGTTGCTCGTCCAAGCGTGCATCTCTGAACGGGGGACTGCAGTCAGCTTTTGACCTTCCCATGTTCCGAAATTGAGCTCGATGATAGCGGGTTCCTTTTCGACAGGGAGTTCTAGCAACTTGGATGCTTTGTCTGCAAACTTGGTGCAGCGGATAAGCGGACTCGAAAAAAGACGGGTCGGCTTTGCTTCTGCTTCAACCAAGGCTTTGAGGGCCTTGTCCGATTCTTCTTCGAACGTGGGGGAGACGTCAAAGTCCAGTCTTCCGTAGCAAACATCTTTTGGGTTGTATGGCTTAGTATGTCGAATCGTCCAAAGAATCATAGATAGGCTCTTAGGTGATAGGTCGTGGGGTTTAGGGCAAAAAAAAAACGCCCTTGCCGGGCGCAATATAAAAAATCCTAGGCTACCTGAGCACATAAAGATCCGCAAGTCCGTTGCTGCTTTCGCCCTGGCGAGTTGCCCGCAAATAATCATTGCGCAGGGCCTAGGACTACAAAATATAGAATCAAAACGCTATTTTTTCAAGGGTTTTATGTTATTTATGAAACGAATCACCCCATATAATACAAACTCTGTGTGATAACTCTCAAAAAGTGGTCGAAATTACCCCGATTTTTGTACTTTTCTTCGTAACTAATGTTTTACTGTTAAATATTTGTTACTATATTCAGTATTAGGTGTTTGAGGTAGTAGACTTTTTTTGTTGGGGTCTGTTATGAAAAAAGGAAATTTAATTTTGAGAACAGTTTTGAGTACTGTTTCGGCCGTACTAGGGCTGGCAGTATGCGCTTCGGCTGAAGATGTGCCGGAGGTTGAACGCGACACCGTCTTATTGTCTCCGCTTCATTTTGAAAAGGATGGTGCCGCCGTTACCGATGAAACCGAGAACCAGCGCCTCTGGAATGAGCTTATGAAGTATAAGCTCTGGGGCACCGATTCTGTTATCTTCAATAAAGGTCTGTTTAGAATCGCTGATCCGAGTGGCTATACGGGAACGGCCAAAGGTAAAGTCTATTTCCGCAATGGATACCACACGCTAGGTGGTCCGATTGTTTCTGGTAACGATATTGAAATCAGTTATCCTGGTATGGGTGCCAATTTCGACTCCCTACTGGTTGGACCGGTTCGTGCTGGGTGGCTTGTGCTTCCGGGTTGGTATGACGCTGCTGGTGTGAAGTATGAAGGAACTTATTGCTTTGAAGGACAAGTCTTCTTTGATTCCCCAGATCGCTTTGCAAATACAAATGGTGATGCTGCCACAGTAATGAGACGCTTTATTGCAAATGTTCATAAAAGTGGTGGTAAAATTTATGCGGACTGGGATAAGGATATGGCTGTCCCTGGTATGACTGATGTTGTTGTTCCTGGTTTGCCTGATTTGTTTGTTAACAAGGATGCTAACGGTAATCCTTTAGAAGCCCTTGATGGTCATTTTTCTGATTGCCCTGAAGAAGTCCCTCAACCAGAAAAGAGTCTTTCCGTTCCTGAATTAGATTTGTCGGGAATTTCGTGGGAACCTGCTGTTACTTTGACTGAACCTTACGAAGAAACTAAATATATTCAGGTTCCGCCTATTACCGCTGCGGATTTAGCTCAATCACCGAAGCACGTTTGGTTTGACAAGTATGTGGAGAAAATTCAGGCTTCTAGCCATACGGGTAAAAAGCTCTATATCTTGATGCCTTCGAACAAACAGAATGCGAATAAAAAAACAGGCCGCTTGACGCGTGTGTTCTCAAGGGATGGCTTTGATTTTAATAATTCTGCCAATGACTTGAGAATTCAGGTTGTCTATGTCAATGATGATGCTACTTGGAACGAAACAACCCAATCTTGGGATAACTTTGATTTGAGCAAGGCTACGGTTGTCCCGGATTCTAACTATGCGGGTAATCTTTTGTTCTATACGCCTGCTGATGTGAAATGGATGCCGTTCAAGGCGAGTTCTGGAGAAGCAGGTGACGGCGCTCATTTCCAGGGAACATTTATTACTTCTGGTACGTTCATGATTTATGACCACTTAAGCATTGCTGGTCAGCTGATTGCTGGCAAGTGGCTTTGGTTTGAATCTGAATTTAATGGTGAATTCCATTACGTTCCGTTCAACTCTCCCGAAATCAAGACTGACGTCTTTGTCAAGGACGTCTTCAAGGAAGATGATAAGACTTGGTATGACATGCAGTTCTACTTGACCGATACTGCCCATACCGAAGTTTCTTTTGACTACTGTTTCGCCTTCTTCGGCATTGATGCGGATACGACTGGCGGTAAGTATGATAGGTACAAGAGCTCTACAGGTACTTTTGCTGAACCTGCTGATTTGGGTGAAAGTGATGATGAACATGTGATGCCGCTTTGCAGCAAGGGCGAATCGAGACATATTGTCATCAAGAAAGGTCAGCGTCGCCCGACGGTGCCGAAATACTCCGCTTATCTCAAAGTCATTGAAGATGATAAAATCGAAGATGATGAATACATGTTGTTCAAAATCATGAACTTGAACGGTGCCGTCATTTCTGGTAATAAGTTCGATGGCGGTCTCTTGGTCAAGATCATGGATTCCGATAACAAGCCTCCTAAGTTTGTCGATTTGGACAAGCTCAATCTCGCTGTTCCTGAAAATGCAACGAAGGCTAGAGCGGGTAAGATTAAGGCTTCCGACGAAGAAAATGATGGATTCAAGTTTGAAATTGTTGGCGGCACAGCTGAGGATTTGTTCGAGATAGATCCGTCTTCTGGTGTAGTGACTATGAAGGCTGGTGTCGAACCGTTCGATTATGAAACTTGGAAGGATGCTGGAACAAAGTACAATATCGAAGTCGAAGTCTGCGATGAAAAGGCTACGGGATATAGCGCAATGCTTTGCGATAGCCGTGTGTTCAAGATTAGCATTACCGATGTCAACGAAACGCCTTACTTTACCTATAAGGCTACCGACAAAAAAGAAATTAAGATTGCTGAAGATCAGCCGTTCTCGACTGATGCTGTCAAGTTTGCAGATACGGACATCCACAATACAGACGGCTTGTTTACAAACAACGAGGTTATCGCCATTAATGGTGATACCGATTATTTCGATGTGACCCCTGCTGGCTATATTTATCCGAAAAAAGGTGTTGTTCTCGATTACGAAACGAAGAACTCCTACACCATTACGTTGCGCGTTCGCGATGCAACGGTTGATGACAATGGCAAACTTGTGTATCCGGATCTTTATGACGATATGGAATTTACCATCGTTGTAACGGATGTTGATGACGGTCCGAAGTTTGACTATAAGGCTTACAATGGAACCGTAGATGAAAATTCCATCGCGGGCACTGAAGTCGATATGGATAATGCCATTAATGCCACGACAACTCAGACGGGTGCCGTGATTACATACAAGCTGTTGGATGAAACCGGATCGTTTGAAATTGACCCGGGCACGGGTGTGATTACTGTGGCAAAGGGCGCTGTGCTTGATTATGAAACCAAGAGCACCTACGAAATGAAGGTCGTGGCTTCTGATGAAGACAAGTCCAAAAAGAATCAAATCGTGCAGACGGATACGGCAACGGTTGTCATCAAGCTTAACGACTTGAATGAAAAGCCGATCTTTGTCGAACCGACCAAGACGTTGACTTTCCCGGAAAATAAGAAGGGATACGAAATTGGTACGCTTACCTTTGATGACCTTGATACGGCATCGAAGTTCCGCAACAACAAATTTGAGTGTCTCGAATGCGATGAATTGGGCTTTAATCTGAATCCGGAAACGGGTGTTCTGACAACGACTCGCAAGTTTGACTATGAAACTGAACCCAAGACATACGAGTTGACCGTAATTATCCAGGATGCTTCGGAAAGGGCTGACCTTGTCGCTACGGGTACGATTACCGTTGAACTTACGAACGTCTACGAATTTACGGAACTTGTATATACTGTTCCGGAATCGGATTCTGTCGGTACGTCTTTCAAGAAGTCTCTTGAAGTGGATAATGTCGAAGGCGCTAACGGTGACCTTAAATTCTACATCCTCGATGGTTCTAAAGAAGTAAGTGCCACCAAGGAATTCAAGCTGAATTCCAAGACGGGAACCTTCTCTGTAGCATCTCCGCTGGATTATGAAACGACAGAATCTTATTCTGTAAGAGTTCGCGTCAAGGATACTGAAGGCGGATACTCCGATACGACTGTGACTATCAAAGTCATTGACGTCAATGAAGCCCCGTCTGTTGTGGTTGATACAATCTACGTGTCCGAAGACCAGGTCATTAAGGATCCGTTCAGCACTGTTAAGACGGACAAGGATGACCCGGATACCAAGAATGCTGATTTCCGCAACAACGTCTATGAAAATACGGACAAGAACGATGTCGTCTTTGTTAAGTCTAATGGCGATGTCATTCTCCTGAAGCCCGTCGATTACGAAGTGGATTCCGTCTATACGATTATGGTCCGCGTGACGGACAAGGACGACAAGACTCTGACTTCGACGAAGAAGGTCGTGGTCAAGGTTAAAGACGTCTATGAAAAGTCTGTCGTCGAAATCACTCGCGTCGAGAATAAGGATTCTGTCTACCTCAAGCCGACTACAATTTATGTGAACGATTCCATTCTGAATGTCGAATGGACGAGGGATGGCAAGTTTGCCTCTAGTGTCGATACGGTTCAAGAAGGTTGCCACCTCATTATCAAGACGTACAAGGACCCGACCAAGAACGACCCGGGTGCAGACACGGTTGAAGTTTGCTACAGCACCGCTGCTCCGATTGTAACGGTTTCCGCCAATGGTGAAGATGTTACTGCAGATAACATTTATACCGTTGTCGAAAAGGCTACAAAGAATGATAGCGCCGTCTATGTGAACGAGAAGAAGAACGATATCAAGGTAACGGTCAAGGATACTGCTGCCAATGTGTCTAAGTCGTTTGTTGTGAACGTAAGCCTCGATACGGTTTCTGTTTCGTCTAAGGAATTCAAGAATGTGCAAAAGATTGCTGATACTGAAGTTGCCCGTAAAAAGGATCCTGCTTCGGGAATCACTTCTGTTCCTGAAAATGGCGATTACTACAAGAACTCTTATACCGAAACGGTTAACGGCGTTAATGTGACGGTCTCTTACTACACGGATAAGAATGGTAAGGATGTCAAGAAATCTGTAATCACTTCTTCGGGTAAGACGAAGGATATTGCCGTTATCGAAGTCTCTTATACGACGAAGATTGATGGCAAGGACGTTACAATCTCGTACTATGCAGATGCCTCTACTGGTGAACGCGTGACTCTGAATACGGGGCTCACGGATAGTGAATCTGTACTTTCTGCGGATGGCGAAGACGTTACTGGTTCGTACAAAGTATCTTATACCTATGAAGATAAGAAGGGCAATACTGTCGAGGTCTCGTACTTCTTGGACGAGAAGGGCAAGATTGCTAAGAACAACGAAGGTAACATTGGCTATAACGTCAGCTACACCTATGTGAACATCTACGGCAATTCTTCGACGAAGGATGTATTCATTGTTCTTGACCAGAAGGGACCTGTCGTAAAGATCGAGTCTCCGACTGAAGATCAAATCCTTACATCGAATTTTGCAAATGTCAAGTGGACGGTCAATGGCATCGAGCAAGATACGCTTAATGTTCAGGGCCTTGACAACGGTGTGAATACGATTATCCGCGTGTTCCGTGACAAGGCGGGTAACGAATCTCGTGATTCTGTTCATGTCATGGTCAAGAACGTCAAGAACATCAATATTGACGTTGAAAAGCCGGTAACGCTTGTCAGCCGTGATTCTGTTGAAAAGTACTACAAGGAAAATCCGCCCAAGAAAGACCAGAACTACGGTGTGACATTCTATAACTACAAGAAGGGTGAGGAAACCGAAGCTCTTGTGGGTATCGACGGCAAGGCTAAGGATGGCTCTGGTGACGTTCCGTATCCTGGCTTTGATGGTCACCTCGGACCGACTCTGGCAGTCGACGCTCGTGTGCCTGTCGTAAGTGCTGTGGGTGGACTGGCAACGCTGGACGATATCGTCATCAATGGCGGTATGATTGCTCTGGACGGTGTGGATGCAGCCAACAGTAGAAAGGTTTCTGTCGAAGAATACGTTGAGAAGTATTGCACGGACGAATTTAAGAAGTCCATGACTTCGGACTATAGCAAGATGAACCTCTACTGGACGACGCTCAAGGTTAAGATCTGGGTGTACTCGAACACGGGTGTGTTTGCGGATTACTACAGCTTCGATTACGACCTTGACGATCCGGATTATGTGAACGATGCTGGTCTTTTGAAGTTCTACTTCGAAATGAAACCCGATGAAAATGGTGACGTAAGGACTAAGGATGGACGTCTCTATGGTACGGGCGCCTACCTCTTCAAGACCGAAGTCAAGATGACGTCGAAGCTCCGTTGCGATCTCCCGACGAGTCCTGACGAGGATAGTTCTAACAAGAAGAAGAACGCCGTTATCAAGTCTAGCGATGAACTTCTCAAGTCGTTCGGTTACAGACGTCCCGTTAATAAATAGTTGAAACGATTGTTAATAAATTGAAGTTTGACTGTCACCCCCGGTTCTCTTGCCGGGGGTGTTTTTGTGACCATTCATATAATACGCATGATACGCTTTTCGCAGAATAGTAGCTCAAAAACGGCGGAAATGGTATTTTTTTCTTACATTTTTACAAGATTTCATATTGCTTTCGTGAACCTCGTTACTATATTTCATAGTAAAAGTGTTTGGATGATTTGGGAAAGAAACTGTGACAAATTTCTGGAGTGGATTTTGTCGTAGCAAAAGGAGCATAAGGATATTATGTGGTTTGGCAAATTAAGTCTTAAAGCTGCAGCCCTGGTCTTGGCCGGAGCATTCTCTTCTGCATTTGCTGAGGTTGGTCCGTTAGATATTAGTGCCGATGACTGGAATTACCTCTCCAACTTTAAACTTTGGGGAACTACTGGTATTGATACCCGTAATAGACCTGAATTTTATGATTCTAGGTTCTACGATCGTAAGAACGAAAATGATTTTAGCGGCTACACAGGTGTTGACCCCGATACGCTTGGTTGGGTTGGTACCGCTAAGGGCGATTTGACAACAGATGAAGTTGGGTGGTTTGATGGTCCTGTTATTGTTGGTGGTGCAGTAACTGTTCCGAGTGATTATGCGGAAAGCCGTAGGGCATATCTTTTGACTGGTCCTATTCGTACTACGGGTGGCATAGGTAGTGCTAGGTCTAGAGGTACCATATGCCAGGGTGCAAATAGAGCTTCATCGGGTGCTTGCGCTAACGTTCCTGAAGTTCGTTCAAATTTGAGTGTTCCTGGATTGACTGGTGCAACTTTGTCTGGAACATATAATGTTAGTGGCAGAACTGTTCTTAATGTGAGTTCTTATTGCGATGATAATCAAATTTGTGATATCTTCTTTGATAAGATTTCTTTTGGTAATGATAGCCGATTGGTTGTTCAAATGCCTGCAGAGGGGCAGCCTACACGTATTTTTGTAAATAGCATTAGTTTTGGAACTCATCCTGAAATTGTTGTGGCTTATCAGGGAAAAGGTGACTTAAAGCTGGATGAATACGATGGCAACTTGCTGATATATTCTAAAGGTGATATCAACTTTGATAATACAGATAATGTGCCTATAATGGGTACAATTGTTAGTAAGGGGACTATAAAACTGGGACGCAATATGATTTTTGCGGGACAGTTTATTGCTAATAAAATTGAAGTTGGTAACGAAATTAAAGCAGAAACTTTTGTCTTTAAAAAGTTTGACCCGAAGATTGAACTTTTCATAGGAAACAAGTCTAAAAAGATTAAAGAAGGCGATAATGTTTCTTTGGATGTTGTGCTCAGTGAAACTTCTAAAAATGATGTGACGTTTAATTATTGCTTCTATTTCCAATCTGCAGCTGGCGTTGATGGTGTTTATGCCGGGCATAAGGATGTTGATACTAAAAATCTCCCGATTTGTGGAACATCCACAACCAAAGCAACAATTCCTGCTGGAAAAACGAGTGCCACGGGAATCAATATCAAGCCTTTGGTTGATGGTCTTGTTGAAGAAGATGAACAGCTTTGGTTCCAAATCAGTGACCTTAAGGGTGCGGAAACGAATTCGGATTATGAAGCCAATAAGGGGTACAAAATCTACATTGTAAGTAATGATGCGGCTCCGACAGTCTCTAGCGAGCTTGTTATTAATGTCAATGAAGATGACTTGCATCAATTTACGGCGTCTGAATTCAAGTTCCTGCATGCAACACAAAAATTTGCATCCGTTATTATTACGAGTCTTCCGCCTTCGACAAAGGGTGTAATTGCTAAATTAGATAAAAATGGTACAATTACTCTTAATGATGGATCTAAGGCAACTCCTATTAAATTGGAGTCTACGGGTACTACTATTACTGTTGCTGATTTAACTAAGCTTGTTTATCAGCCTGCTGCTGATGACTTTGGTGACAACTATACGACTTTCAAATATAAAGTTGTTGGCGATGGAGTGGGTGACAATACATCTATCGAGTATAAGGCTACGATTAATGTCATTCCGGTAAACGATCAACCTTCTGCCAATAATTTCAATTTTTCTGTCGCTGAACATCCGACCAAGGATGCTATCGTTGGAACGGTTACTCCGAAGGATAAGTCTAACGAAATCGATGTGGATACCTATGTCTTCACGAAGGTTTCTGGCGACTCCAGATTTGTTGTGACATCTAATGGTACGGTAAAGGTAAATGGTAGTGTTTCGTTCAATGCAAAAACCGAAAGTAAGTTTGTCATCAAGGCTACGGTTAAGGATGATGCCGGAACTGAAAAGACGAAGATTGCAGGTCCTTTGACTTCTGATCAATTCACAATTACAATCAAAATCAACAACGAAAACGATGCTCCGGTTATTGCCGCTCAGACGTTCTCGATTCCTGAAAAGAATACCGATGGCTCTGATTGGCCGAGTGGTACGCTTGTTCCCAAGGGAACTGTAGTTGCAACGGATGATGATGGTGATAATTTGACGTTTACAGCACCGTCAGATGTTCCGTTTGGTTTCAAGAAGGGAACGAACCAACTCATTGTTACGGATGGTAGCGCACTCGATTACGAAAAAAAGACTTACTATACCTTTAAGGTAACTGTGACGGATGGCAATGGTGGTTCCGCTTCGGCAAACATTACAGTGAACATTACGGATGTGAATGAACCGCCTCCACCTCCTGATGTGAAGAAGGAATATTCCATAAAGGAAAATTCTGCAAAGGGTACTACTTTGGGAACCTTTGTTGTCAAGGATTATGATAAAATTTCTGGAAAACTTGAAACTCTGAAGTATACATTGACTGGTGCTATTACGGGTGCCGCTGGCGCTACGACAACTTTAAAGAACAAGACCTTGGCTGATATCTTTGAAGTTGTGGAAGTTGATGCTAATGGTGGCGATAGGGAAGTGGCAATTCGTGTCAAGAATCAGGCCTTGCTCGATTACGAAGCCCTCTACAATGCTTCTAATAAGACTACTTATCCTGTGACCATTACCATTAAGGATAATGCTAATCCGGCTGTATCTGTTTCGACCAAGATTGCTATTCAGGATGTGAATGAAAAGCTTACTGCAAATGATGCCGCTTTTGTCTTGAATGAACATTCTCCGGTGGGTAGCCCGGTTTGCGCGACGTATAACGCTGATGGCGACTGCAAAGTTGTTGCAAAGGTAACTGCTGAGGATTTGGATATTTATAATCCTGCATTTAGAGATTTCACATTTGCAATTTCTAAAAACAATTCCGGAACTATGGCTACTGATGCCAAAAAGTTCGGTGTAAATCCGTACGATGGTAGCTTGTACACTACAGATGATTTTGATTACGAAACTGGCAAACATTCATTCAAGTTCTTGGTGACTGTTTCTGATGGTCAATTCTCTGATGACGCCGAAATTACCGTAACGATTAACGATATCGAAGAACCCAAGATTATTGTGAATACAGAAGGTTCGGCTGTCGTTCCTGAAAATACAGGAACAGGTACCGAAGTTGATAATTTTGCGGAAATTGATGATGAAAATGTAAGACAGCAGTTAAGTACTATTGTTGGTAAGCCTACCTATGACATTGATGATGCGGCTAGTGCCAATGCTGCGGGGCTGTTCCATATTGATGCCCGTTTGGGTTTTATTACCGTAGAAGATGGTTCAAAGCTTGATTTTGAAGCTTTGTACCCCAAAAATACATATACTGTTGCTATTGTTGCTAAGGGAACGGATAAGTATGGTGCTTCTGTTGTGGTTAATATCAATAGAACTATTGTCGTGACGGATGTTAACGAAAAGCCGACGATTGAAAATACGGACCCGATTAAGGTTCCTGAAACGGCTACCAGCAAGGACGGTTCTATTGGTCAAATTGAAGCTTCTGATCCGGATTTCTGCTCTGTAAATAGCACGTATTCTTGCAAGAATGGGTTGCATGAATATGGTTACAATAAGTTGACTTATAAGGTTGAAGAAGTTCTCCCAGTTGACGGAAGTACAGATTTCCCATTTGATATTGATCCTAACACGGGTAAGATTTCTGTTGCCGTTGGTAAGGAATTGAACTATACAAAGCAAAGCGAGTACAAGTTCATTGTCAAGGTAATGGACCGTCCGTTGATTGCTGGTGTGCCTTCTCAATCCGCCACAGCCGAAATGACCATCGTTGTTACGGATGTGAATAGACCGTCTAAGTTCGAAGTGGTGACTAACCCCTATGAAGTTGAAGAAAATGTTAGCGTCCCGACGGTTTTGGATGGTGGTAATATTGTTATCTATGATGAAGACGCGGCTGATGTGAATAAGCTCAAAGTCACCATTACTGATAATGATGCAACAGCAGCTCTTGATGCTGCAAAACTTTTCAAAGTCGTTCAGGTGGGTAAGACTGATGCAGAAACGCTTTTGAGCACGTTTGTGATTCAGACCGCTGATGACTTGGATTACGAAGAACTCTACAAGAAAGTCGAAAAGGATGCTGTATTCAATATTACTTTGACGGTTGAAGATACCGAAGGTAATAAGACTTCTCAGGATACGAAAATTCGCGTGATTGACGTGAACGAAGAACCTGCATTTACTAAGACTTCTTATACCTTTAGCATTGCTGAAAATACGACTGAGACGACTTCGCTGGGCGTTGCTGAAGCTACTGACCCGGATAAGTACAATACCAAGTTTAACACGTTGTCTTTCTCGCTTAAGGGTGAAGAAGCCGCTCTGTTTGATATTGACGAACGTTCTGGCGAAATCTTTACGGTCAATAACGCAAAGTTTGATTACGAAACCAAGCGTCAATACAGCTTTGAAGTGGTCGTTAAGGATAAGGATTTCACAAAGAAGGTTCCTGTAACGGTCAATGTCACGGATGTTTCTGAAGGACCTAAGTTCACGGATATTCCGACTTTGACGGTTGATGAAAATACTTTGAAGGGTACTAAGGTCGGCGAAATCTTGGCTACGGACGATGACTGCAAGGCTTCGTTTGCTGCAACCTGCAAAAAGCCGACGTATACTATTACAGCCTCTGACGTAGCCCCCAATGATTACAAGGCATTTACGTATGTTGACGGTGTCATTAAGGTCGCTAAAGACAGTATTTTGGACTTTGAAGGACAGAGTGAATATACCGTTCATCTCGTGGTAAAGGATGGTTCTGATCCGACACTTTCTGATGGTGTTGACGTTAAAATCATCATCAACGATGTGAACGACGCTCCGACTTACGAAGAAAAGGAATACGTCTTCGAAATTCATGAAAAAGCACCTAAGGGCGAATTTGTCGGTTCCGTTGTTGCTGATGACCAGGACCACTGGGCTGTTCTCCACTATGCGCTTACGGATTATGAAGCTAACTCTGGAGACGCTTCCATCTTTGATATTGATGAAGAGGGCAATATTTACTTGTCTTCTAAGTCTTTGAACTATGAAACGCAGAAGCAGTATCAAGTTTGGGCTACAGCCACGGATAATGGTAAAGACAAGGGCTTTGAAAATTATAGTGCAACGACTCTTGTTACCATCAAGATTATTGACGACCCGGATGGTCCGGAAATTATTGATGATGGCAAGAAGAGCTATGATGTTAAGGAAAACACCGTTGAAGAACCGATTAAGGATACGGAAATCGCTTGCTACGAAGTCAGGGATGAAGACAAAGGTCAAGTTGCAACTCTCGTTCCTTATGTGACGGACAATGGTGACACGGATGCAGACCGTCTGTTTGATGCAAAAATCAAGAAGAACGGCTCCAAGTACGAACTTTGCCTTATTGTAAATGATGTTAAACGCTTGAATTACGAATCGATCGCTCATACTCATTCTATCAATGTGAATGTGATGGATGCAGATAAGCTGACCGCTCATGTTACCAAGACCATCAATCTCATTGATGTGAACGAAATGCCTATTATTTCGGGTAATGCAACGTTCTCGTTCTATGAAAATAAGGGCAAGGATTATGTAATCGGTCGACTCTATTCTGATGATGTCGATACTTCCAAGGTATTTACTCAGAACAAGTTTACCGCTATTGGCGGCGATACGGAACTCTTCGATATTACTGAAGATGGTAAGATTATTACTAAGCGTAATTTCGACTACGAAGAAGAAAAGAACCATACATTCGAACTAGAAGTCGCTCTGTCTGATAAGGATGTCAAGACGGCGTATCCGAAGCTTACCACGACGACGACGATTCAGATTACGCTTAAGGATTTGCCTGAAGTTCCGGAAATCACAAGTAAGGAATTCGAAGTCAAGGAAAACTCTGATCCTGACGTCCTTATCGGGGTAGTTGAATCGAGTGACCCGGATGGCAACGACAAGCTGCTGTTTGAACTTGCCGAAGAAAGCCCGTATGTGATTGTCAAGCCGAATGGCGAAATCCGAGTTAAGGAAGGCGCCGATATCGACTACGAAAAGATGCAGGAATTCACAATCACGGTAACTGTCAGGGATGAAGATGGCCTTGAATCCGATGGCGATATTGTCATCAAGGTTATCGATGAGAACGAAGCTCCGAAGATTGAACCGCAGGAATTCACGTTCCCTGAAGATTCTAAGCCGGGTACCAAGAAAGGTCCTGTCGAGGCTAAGGATCCGGATACGAAGAATCCGAAATACAGTGACTTGAAGTTCTATCCTGTCGAAGAAAATGAAAAGTTCGAAGTCAAGCCGAATGGTGACATCGTCTTGAAGGGTGAACTTGATTATGAAGATGAAAAGTCTTATGTCATTACGGTTCGTGTGACGGATGGTGAATTCGAAGATACGACGGATATCACGGTCAATGTCGGCAATGTCATTGAAAAGTCCGATGTTGAAATTACACGTGCTGAAACCGGCAATTCTGTCTACCTGAATCCGAAGAAGGATGAAACGATTTACACGAACAAGGATGTCATCTCTGTGGAATGGAAGCAGGATGGCAAGACGATGTCCAGTCTGGATTCCTTGAAGGAAGGCTGCCAGTACATTATCAAGTCTTATAAGGCTCCGAATAAGGATGTTGCAGGTGCCGATACGATTGAAGTGTGCTATAGCACCGCTGCTCCGATTGTCGATATCGATGCTTCTAAGACCAAGGTTACTGCAG
This sequence comes from Fibrobacter sp. UWB13, assembly GCF_900177805.1. Taxonomy (NCBI): domain Bacteria; kingdom Pseudomonadati; phylum Fibrobacterota; class Fibrobacteria; order Fibrobacterales; family Fibrobacteraceae; genus Fibrobacter; species Fibrobacter sp. UWB13. The sequence continues at coordinate 88,500 of NZ_FXAX01000006.1, forward strand.
AGAACATCTATACGATTGTTGAAAACGTCGATAAGAAGGACTCTTCTATTTACGTGAACAACAAGAATAAGGATGTCAAGGTTTCTGTGAAGGATACGGTTTCTGGGTATTCTGAATCCTTCAAGGTCGATGTTGTCCTGGATACGGTTGCCGTGTCGAGCACCACTGTGAAGGATATGGTGGATATCTCCAAGTCCGAAATTAAACTGGAAAAGAATCCGAAGTCCGATGTCTATGAAAAGCCGATTGGCGACAAGACCAAGGTTTCTTACGACAAGGTCGTGAATGGCGATACGGTTACGGTTTCTTACTATGTTGACGAAGATGGCGAAATCGTCAAGACGGCTGTCTTTGATGAAGATGGCAAGAAGACGATGACCGAAGTCATTGAAGTGTCTACCGAGGTTGAAGTCAAGGGCAAGAAGGTCACTGTTTCTTATAAGGCTGATGCTGAAACGGGCAAGATTCTTTACGCAGACTCCGAAGGCAACTTGATGGTCGAAACTCCGAAGAGCTCTTCTAGCAAGAGTGATTCTAAGGATAAGGACGAAGTTGACCTGAAGACCGGTGTGGGCGCCTTTACCGTCACCTATGATGCAAAGGGTGAAGAAGGTAACAAGACGATAGTTTCTTACGTCATTGACGAAAAGGGCAAGGTCGTAGCAAATGACGAAGGTGATAGAGGCTATCTTGTGACTTACACCTTTACCAATAAGTACGGCAATACTGCTGAAAAGTCGGTCTTCATGGTGCTTGATAAGCTTGCTCCGATTGTCAAGATCCTCTCTCCGAGTGATGGCGAAGTTGTCTTTGCAAACTTTGTCGATGTAGACTGGTGCATTGCTATTGACGGCGACGAAAAGAACTGCGTCAAGCAAGATACTTTGAACTTCCAGAGTCTTGAAAGAGGCGTAAACACGATTAAGCGTATCTATCGCGATAAGGCCGGTAACGAAACTATCGCAGAAATCAACGTGATGATGAAGAAGGCTAAGGATGTCAATATCAACCTTGAAAAGCCGATGGTTATCGTTTCGATTGATTCTGTGAACAAGTACTATGAATCGAATCCGCCTGATGAAGATCAGAGATATGCTGTTAGCATCCTGAACCCGAAGACTCAGAAGGAAAAGGAAGTTGTTAAGGGCAATGTCGATGAAGTCAAGAAGGGTTCTGGTGATGAACCGTATCCGGGTTACGATGGTCATATCGGTCCGACGGTTACGATTGACATGAAGTTGCCGATTGTAAGCGCTGTGGGCGGTCTCGCTACTTTGGACGATATCATTATCAACGGCAATATGATTGCTGTGGATGGTGTTGATGCCGATGGTAGTGAAAAGATCTCTGTAAACGAATACGTTGAAAAGTACTGCTCTTCTGAATTCCAGGAAGAACTGGGCAAGGACTACAGCAAGGCAAGACTTTACGCAACAACGGCTCGTGTAACGCTCTGGTTCTACACGACGGGTGGTGTGTTTGTCGATAAGTACCAGTTTGATTACGAAGTGGATGATCCGGATTATGTCGATAAGGCTGGTCTCGTGAAGTTCTTCTTCGAAATGAAGCCGGATATCAATGGTGAATTGAGAGACAAGTCTGGACGTCTCTACGGTACGGGTCCGTACATCGTAAAGACCAAGGTCGATCTCCGTTCTCAGCAGCGTTGCGTGGTTCCGCCGATTACAGAAAAGTCCAAGGTTGGCGATGTGCTGAAGTCTAGCGATGAAATGCTGAAGCGCTTTGGTTATCGTCGTCCGGTGCTTCGCGGAAACGAAAAGGGCTCCAAGTCTTCTTCCAAGAAGTCTTCCTCGAAGAAGAAGTAAGGCATAAAGCTTAGATTCAAATCCCGGTCCTTCGACCGGGATTTCTATTTTTTGGCAAAAAAGAGGTTATCACATGGGTGTCGAAGAACGTTCTACATTGGTGTTTGCAAGTGGTGTCGGTCGAATCAAGGAAGAAAAGCCAAAGGCTGTCCGCCCGCAAGGGGATGGCGTAGTCCGCATTACGCTGAAGCGTCTTGGCGGTGGCAAAATGGCAAGTGTTGTTTCGGGCGTGCCGATGGAAGAAGACGAGCTTAAGGATTTAGCCCGTGTGTTGAAGCAGAAGTGCGGTGTTGGCGGTTCTGTCAAGGATTTCAATATTGAAATCCAGGGCGACAAGCGTAACGTGCTAAAAGCTGAACTCGAAAAAAAAGGCTTTACAGTTAAGCTTGCGGGCGGCTAGTATGTTTTACATCATCTTTTGCAAATTCTTGCCCAAAATTTTTGCAAAAAAAGTAAATTTATTGTAAGAAAATAAGTAAAGAGGTCTTATGTTTAAGCAACTGTCTTTGTTGAGTTTGCTGCTTGCTTTAATCGTTCCTTCGAACGCCTTGGCTGCTAAAGCTGGACAAGTTCGCCATGTCGATCCTACTGCCGAAAAGAGTAAGGGTAGCTGTGCAGATGATGCTACATGGAAAGTTGTGACTGTTGGCAGTTTTGATCCTAAGACCTGCTTTAAGACTTCTGATGGTGGCGCTGTCGAATTGCAGTTGAATGGCGATAACAGCAGTATCAAGATAGCTGAAAATTCGGTTGTTTTTTTGGATTCCCTTGTTGAAAAGAATGCAGACGGTTTCTACGTCACTAAGCCTCATATCCAGAAGGGATATATTGGTTTTAATGTCGAAAAGAATAAACACAATAAGGTGGACTTCAGTACGGGGACGGCTGCGGCTTCAATCCGTGGTACGAAGGGCTTTATCGGTGGTGACTCCCTTTCGTTCATGGCTAGCTTGGAATCCGGTAAACTAGCCATTTTCCCAACAGGTCAAGATTCCCTTGCTATTAGCCAAGGTGAAACTGTAATTGGCAGGGAAAAGTTTATTATCCTAAAGCTCAAGTCTTCAGGCGATATGGAGTTTGCGAAAAAATTGATTAAACTCCTTGCGGATACGACAAAGTCTATCGATGAACTGGCAGCTGCTGCCATCGCCGCAGACCAGGCATTCCAAGAAAAGCTTGCTGAGAAAAAAGCGGCTGAACAGGAAACGCAAGTCGCTGTAGATACGACTCAAAAAGCCGAAGAGGTAAGTTCGTTAAAGGCTCCTCGAATTAGCTATACCGGTTACGACTCCTTGCGTTGTGTTGCAAATGTTTCTATAACGGATGTTCCGAAGGATACAGAAACGATCGTGCAGACGCTCATGGACGGAACTCCGATATCTGAAGTCAACGTGAAAAATAGTTCCTCAAAGCGCTTGAAATTGCAGAGTGGCGTTCATGAATATGAATTTATTGTAGAAAACAGTATTGGCCGTAGCAGTGTCCAGCAAACGCTTGGCTGCTATCCTTTAAAGCCCTTCTCTATTAAGGTCTTTGGTCTTCCACATGAGCACTTGCAGATTCCGCCTCCGCCTCCGGGAGTTGAAGATGTCATTATGGAGACTTTGCAATTCCAGATTCGTATTCCTGAAAACGATCCGAACTTTTTGAATAGAGTCTTGGTGCGTCAGGACGGAACGGTTATTCTGAAGGAAACTTTGTCCCAAATCCAGAATCTTGATTACCAGATTCCTGTTGAGCTGAAACGCGGCCACATGAACCGCTTTGTTATCGAAGCAATTCACAAGAGCGGTTATGTTGTCAAAACCACTAAGGTTTATGAGGTTGAAAAATGATTTCTAGGCAACTCGTTTTAGCTTCTTTTGTTGCAATTCCTGCTTTTGCGCAGTCCGTTGTGGATTCCGCTGAAGCACCTCAGTCAAAATCTTCTTGGTCTGTAACCGGATCTGTTGGTGCTGAATTTGGTTACCATTCTGTGGTAACGGGTAAGAATGAAACTGATTCAGTTTTTTTCAGTGGCAATGATTCTATTTATCCGGGCCAAAAGTACCGAAATTATTTCCAGGTGCCTGGTATCTTTGGGGCATGGAATGCATTTGTCCAGATGGAATCCGCTTCAGGACAAAAAATTGAATTTGCTTTAGATGCATCTAGCGATAAATGGAATCGTTTTAATCCGAGGTTTGTACAGGCTTTGTACGAAGATCGCCATCAAAAATTGGTTTTGGGCGACCAGTTTGTTTTGGGCGGTGACTTGTATTTGGCGAGTATTGATTTATTCGGTGCTAGTTATGATTTTAAGTTGAATCCGGATAATTCTAAAAATCCGTTGCTTGTGTTCAGCGTATTTGGCGGAGAAAACCAAGCGCCTAAACTGCCCGGCGAAAAAGACCCGGATCAGTACAACAAGTATACCGAGCTTGATGAAGTCGAAGCTCAAAAAATGTTGATTGGCGGAAAACTCCTTTGGAATGCAACGAAGGATTTTGATGCTACGATCGGTTTTATTGGCAGCAAGGATTACTTGGAAGATCCGTATTTCCGTGATGGATTTTCTCGGGATGTAAATCTTTCCAATCCGATGTTCTCTTCGAGGACTTTCTTTGGAGAAGTGAACGGTGCTGTTCTTGGCGGTCGCGGAAAGTATAATGTCCAATTGGGCTTTGGCGGTACCGATACCGTGAATGTCATTGCTCACCGGGCTGTGAACTCTGTGTTTGAAAAGGCTGGGTTGGATGTTTCTCGATTTGCTCAGTTGCGCCGCTTGATGAACAATACTTCGCAGGTAAACCGCATGAACCGCGATGAATTGGAACTTATCTTTGGCGACAATACCGAGATGAGTGTTGACGACATGCGTAAAGAACTCCTTCGCGTATTAAGTGTTGCACAAGGGGCTTTGAAGAAACATCGCAATGAAAACAATGATGATCCGACGGATTGGACGGCTCAGAATCTCGCTCTTTCGGGTTCTTACAACTGGAAGAAAAAATCGACGATGATTGACGCCTACTTCCGTTTTGTGGGGCGCAACTATTACAGTGCGGGTTCTCCGGACTTGTTGCAGAATTCTCGCCAGTTAGGGTTCAAGCTCGACCAGACGATTAAGGATTTCTGGAAGTTGAACTTTGGCTACGAATTGAATATTGAAAATGCATCGGGGCATGGAGATGCTTATAACGTATTCGGTTTTGCCGAAGGCTCTAAGCTTGGGCTTTTGCCTGGTGCCGATGATGATTGGCTCGAAAAGCATGAACGGGATGTTCCGAGAACGCTTTACATTCATGATTTTAAATTGAAGAATACCTTTAAGGTTCGTGATTCTATCGAGGTCACAGCTCGTTATGCTCTTAATTATCGCACTCGTAGTACCCCGCGGAGACTTCGCGGCAATTTCTTTGCTAATTCGGGAATTTATTCGGATTCCTGGTTTGACGTTCAGAAGGGAAAGCCGACAATCGATGTGGATACGGGCAAAGACACGATCCAGATTGACTCTGCTCGTTGGGCAAAGTATGCCGCTTTGCAGGGTGAGGAATATTTAGCCTCGCAGTTTGAAGAACGTTTGGCTAAACATACTGTTGAACTTACGGCTACATTCAAGTTCCCTAAAAATGTATTGAAGATTGGCGGTGTCTGGACTTATCGTACTGATATGTCGAGATTCAATGAGAGAGACTTGCTCAATGGTTTTGATTTCTCTGACGAAACTTATGGACTCCTTGGTTACTATTTCCATGGTGGCGATTACTTGGATGCCCGCTATCCGATTTCTCTTACGACGACGCTTGACTGGCTTCGCAATACGGTTGCCTTGACGCCGAGATTCAGGACTTATAATCGTAATGATATGGGTGAATTTGAATGGACGCTCTTGGATAATGCTTCTTTCAGGTTAAAGCCCGGATTCTTGGATCTCATGTTGCACGGAAAAGTTCGCCAGAATTTCATGAGCCGCAAAGAAGATGGCAAGGATGTTGACGAGATGGAAATGGATTTGGATTTCTCGGCTGGTTTGAAGTTCCAGTTTACGGAAAGACTTGGAACCGAATTCATGTTGGGAACTTTCGTCAACTACCGTCCTGATAGCGAATCTGAAGATTACCGAGATATTTACGGAAGCGTATCCGTTAATTACGATTTCTAGTTATGCATATTGGTTGCCATCTCTCGTCTTTGGGAGGCTTCTTGGCGATGGGCGAGACTGCCCTTTCCATTGGAGCCGATACGTTCCAATTCTTTACGCGTAATCCGCGTGGCGGTGCCGCAAAGCCTTTTGATAAGGCAGATGCCGAAGCTCTGAATGCTTTTATGGATGCCCATAGCTTTGCGCCGATTCTTGCCCATGCTCCTTACACGTTGAACGCTTGTGCGGCTGATCCGTCACTTAGGCAGTACGCTCAAGACGTGATGAAGGATGACTTGTTCCGCATGGATCATTTCCCACGAGCAATGTATAATTTCCATCCCGGAAGCCATGTGAAGCAAGGTGCCGAGGTCGGAATTGAACTTATTTCCCAGCACTTGAATAATATTCTGCATAAGGATTTGAAGACAAAGGTGCTGCTGGAGACGATGGCAGGGAAGGGGTCCGAAGTAGGGCGCACTTTCGAGGAGTTGCGGGCGATAATCGATCGCGTAGAACTCAGCGAAAAAGTTGGCGTTTGTTTGGATACATGCCACGTATTTGATGGTGGTTATGATATTGTAAACCATCTGGACGATGTGCTTGAATCTTTCGACAAGGTTATTGGACTCAAGCGTCTGCATGCTGTTCATCTGAATGATAGCAAGAATCCTATGGGTAGCCACAAGGATCGTCATGAAGTGATTGGTGGCGGAAATATTGGGCTCGAGGCTCTTGTGAACGTGGTAAATCATCCGTCGCTGAAAGGACTTCCGTTCTATTTGGAAACTCCGAATGAGTTGCCCGGCTATGCACAAGAGATTGCCTTGATGCGCAGTCGTGAACGCTAAAAAAGTTGAACTTTTTTACGCTTATACCTTGACAAAAGAATAGAAATCATCTATATTTGTGCCCGTCGATGCTTCATAGCTCAGTTGGTAGAGCCCGCGACTGTTAATCGCGTTGTCCTTGGTTCGAGTCCAAGTGAAGCAGCTCAAAACCCTCGATCGAAAGATCGGGGGTTTTGTGTTTTTGCCCCAATAACAAAAATTGAATAAAAACGAAAAATGCGTGCAATACCCTTGACAAAAGAATAGAAAACGTCTATATTTGTGCCCGTCGATGCTTCATAGCTCAGTTGGTAGAGCCCGCGACTGTTAATCGCGTTGTCCTTGGTTCGAGTCCAAGTGAAGCAGCTCAAAACCCTCGATCGAAAGATCGGGGGTTTTGTGTTTTAGGTTAAATCGCGTCAGTCATGGCGGACTTGATCCGTCATCTCTCGCTTCAGTTGTAAAAAATCCCGGGCGGTGAAACCGTCCGGGATGAATTGTTTGATTTTGACAGGTCGCGCGTTTGGTTGGTCGCGAAAATTACCTGCTGTATGCAGTCCAGCGTTTCTTGAATCTGGGTTCGTCGATAACCTTACCCCAGATGAATCCACGGCGGACGCTTTCCCGGCTTATAGAGCGCTCAACAGAGCGCTTTTTAAGCGGGTCTGTAATCTCGGCAGGTTCTCCAGAATAGCCGTTTTCGATATCGCTTTTGCGGGCGGCTTCGTCTGCTTCTTCGCGAGCCTTGCGGGCACGTTCTTCGAGAATCTTGAGCTGGCTTTGTTTTTCGCTTAACGCCGAAGACACATTTGCGTGTGGCTTCATGGACTCAAGGTGCTCGTGTGATAACAGGTTGTTCAGCTCTGCGACATCTTGTACGAGAACGTCATATACGCCTTCTCCCATATCATGACCGATGATGCGGTGGAGCTGAAGTTGAGAAATCATCTCGATAGCACTACCTTCGGACATTTCGAATTCATCCATCAGGTATTCGACATCGATAATGTCTAACTGGACGATGTTCTCTGCAACTTCTCGCATGGTCACATGGTTTCCCATGCGATGATTGCTCTCGGGAATGGGTGGGGGCATTGGAGATTCCATCGTTCCTTGGGAAGCCTCGCGTTGTGCTGCTTCAAACTGCTTGATGTACTCTTGCAGTTTGCGGGCGGCGAATGGCTTTGGCTCCGGAGGAGCGTCCTCGTCTGTCCTTTCGTCGAAATCTTCGTCGCTGGTTTCGTCTTCGAGGTCATGCGAAGAATCCGTCTCGGAATTTTGCCACGGCGGTGGCTGCTGCTGAGACTTCTTCTTTGCATTTGCCCGCTTGATGAGAGCGTCAATGACAAAGATGGCGATGAATATGAGTAATGATTCCATGGGCTAAACCCTTTTGGTCAAATTACTTGTTCACTTCCGGGGCGGTTCCGATTTCTTTACGCATCTGCGTGTCGGCTTCGATGTTCTTGAGGTTGTAGTAGTCCATCACGCCGAGCTTTCCGTCGCGGAGAGCGGTTGCCATAGCCATCGGGATCTGGGCTTCGGCTTCCACAAGTTTTGCCTTCATTTCCATCACCTTGGCCTTCATTTCCTGTTCTGCAGCAAATGCCATGGCGCGGCGTTCTTCTGCCTTTGCCTGAGCAATCTTCTTGTCAGCTTCGGCACGGTCGGTTTCGAGGATAGCACCAATGTTCTGACCCACGTCCACATCTGCAATGTCGATGGAAAGGATTTCGAATGCTGTACCTGCGTCAAGGCCGGAGGCGAGCACCTTCTTGGAAATCATGTTCGGGTTTTCGAGCACTTCCTTGTGGCTCTGAGCAGAACCGATGGAGGACACGATGCCTTCGCCAACGCGGGCGACGACTGTTTCTTCGCCGGCACCACCGACGAGCTTCTGGATGCTGGCGCGCACGGTGATACGGGTAATGGCGTGGAGCTGGATACCATCGAGAGCCACAGCGGAAACCTTCGGGGTTTCAATCACCTTCGGGTTCACGGACATCTGCACAGCTTCGAGCACGTTACGGCCGGCAAGGTCAATGGCTGCAGCTTCTTTGAAGTCGAGCTTGATGTTTGCCTTGTTGGCAGCGATGAGTGCCTGGATCACGCGGAGCACGTTACCGCGGGAGAGGTAGTGGGCTTCGAGCAAGTTAGTATCGACCGGGAGACCCGCCTTGCAGCTAAGGATTCGGGCTTCCACGATGACCTGAGGCGGAACCTTACGGAGGCGCATACCGATGAGCTGGAAAATGCTCACGTTTGCCTTGGAGAACAAGGCCTGGAGCCAGAGGCTAAAGAACTTGCCGATAAAGGCGAGAACGATGATGACGACGATGGCGGCAATGATAATGCCAACGGTAAGAAGTGTATCCATTTGTTTTTCTCCAAGTTAGTTGTTTTGTTTAAAATCTATGTTAGGCGCGGGTCACCCAGATGTGGGCTTCTTGCACGGATTCGACCTTGACGTTTTCGCCGGCTTCGATGATTTCGCCGTGGGTCTGTACGTCGAAAAGTTTTGTACTTCCATCCGGCAGAGTAAAGCTTGCTTGGCCTACAGGGCGGAGGAATGTTTTGGCTGTTCCGACAGTGCCAATGGCGACTTCTTGCACAGCTTCGGTCGGGGAGACGGCTGTTTCCATGTCGGTCTTGAGCATCGGTGTCCAGCCTTCGGGTAAAAGCGGAATGAGGTACTTGCTTGCGGCAATCGGGATGATAAGTGCAATCGCTGCACTCCCGAGAACGAAGAACAGCCCGAATAGCCATGGGGTGGCATCGAATGTTGTTTCGACGGCTTCTGGGACGTATTCCGGGATGTTTGCCGTATCAAAGCTCATGATGAGTGCGATAATCATGCAGGCGATGCCGCCAACGCCGAATAGGAATGTGCCCGGCATGACGAATATCTCGACTAAGAACAAAATCACGCCTGCCACAAGCAGAATTGCCGGGATGTAGCCGTCGAGCTGCGGTGCGAACTGCCCGAAAAAGACGATGCCGATAAGGATGATACCGATAATGCCGAACATTCCAAATCCAGGCGTCTTAAATTCTATATAAAGTGCACCGAATCCGAGAATCAGGAGGATGCCTGAGATAGCGGCGATGGCGCTTGCGATTTTCTCGCCGGTGTTCGTTTCGACTTCGCTTTTGCGTTCGATGGCGAGTTTTGTTTCAAAGTCTTCGCGGTTCTTGAATGTACCTCTGGAGAAACCGAGCTCTTCGGCTTCCTTGTCGGTCATGGTCAAGAGTTCGCCTTCTTTTACGAGAATCTTGGGCGCGCCCCAGAACTTCTTTTCGGTGCTGTCGAGGACTGCAAACTTTTTGCCTTCAATGATAAGCGTGGTGTCGCGCTGTGTCGGCGTTCCCTTATCAAGCGTGGCGGTAAGCTCAAGTACTTCGAGTTCCGGAGTCACAAACGAGGAGGCTAGGAGCTCGGGGTAGTTGTTGCGCTGGGCGAGGTTCCTGAACTTTGCGCGGAGCGGGGACTGGATCTTTTCACCGACGATTTGCGGTGTACCGTCGCCACCTTGCACAATCGGGGCGCAGTCGCCAATAGTTGTGGCTTCGAGCATGTAGAGGCGTTTGCAGGCAAGTGCGATGAGAGAACCGGCGCTTATTGCCTTCTTTTTCACGAGAGCGATGGTTTCGGGACCCTTGACGGCCATGATGGTATCGACGAGGTCGAATGCCGCATCGAGGCGACCGCCGAACGTGTTTATTTCAAAGACGATGTAGTCAGGTTTCTTTTCGAGAGCTTCACCAATAGCTCGGGCGCAGAATTCGTACATGGCGGGGTCGACGTCGCCTTCCAGTTTAATCCAGACCGCCTGTTTTTTGGGGGCTGAAATCTCGGTTTTTGCGGAATCGACCACTGGTGTTGTGACGGTTGTCGTATCGGCGAACGTAAATGAGGCTAAAAATGCTAAAAGGAGAAATAATTTGGGTAATAATTTCATATCGTCAATGTATAAAGATTTGTTTTCGTATGGACACATTTTTGTGAAAAAAAGCACGTTTTTAAAGAAAAACTAGTTCAAATGCATTTATTTTTTGAAATTTCCCGTCGAAACGCGTTTTCAAAATGTATAATATACTTGGAAATGTTACAAAAAACTTATGAACAATAATTTTTTTAAAAGAAATCTAATTGTATCGCTGCTCCTAGTTGCGTTTTTGTTTATTGTAACAAACGTTTCTTTTTTGTACATAAACAGGCAAGCGATTGACGATAGCTGGGACTCCCTTGACGAAGTTGCCTATGCTTCTGAAGCGAAAATTGGATTTTTGGGACGTTCTCTGTTGAGCGCCTTGTCCAATATTTCGACTGTGGTGGGGATGGAAGAGAATCTCCTGTCTGAAAACATGATTCGTTTGATCCGCGGATCCCGTATTGGTCCTCTGGTTTCTGTGGTTCGCTTGTATTTGCCCGATGGTCACATTATTGCAGACCATGCGGTTGTTTTTGATTCTTCGTATATAGAGAACTATCAGAAAATCGTATCTCCCAAGCCGTACATTTCGAAAGTGGGTCGCGATGTTGTTCATTCCGAAAATATCGTGTTTGAACAGATGGTGCCTGTCCGTCGTAGGGGACAGGTGGTGGCTATGCTTTCTGCTGTTTCCGAAATCAAGGCGCTATATGGCTATGTCGCGTCAAATGCGTTCAAGGGTAAGGTTTCCCTGATTGTGGTTGACCGTCGAGATGGTTCCTTTGTTGTCGAAAAAACGGGAAAATGGAAGAATTTTAATGATCTGGTAAGGACTATCAATCCCAAGAGCGGTTATTCTCTGGATGAATGGGCTGCTAACGTGATGAAGGGTGAAAGTGCGCATTTGTCGTACGAGGAAACTTCGTCGGATGAGGCTAAGCTTTTGGTGGCTCTGCCTTTGTTTGGTGGCAGCTGGACTCAGCTTTTGTATGTCAACGAAAATATTGCATTTGCCCGTGTCGATAAAATCCGCAAGTTCTATATCGGGCTTTCTGCCATTGAACTTCTCGTGATTCTCTTGTATTTGCTCCGTATGGTGTGGAATGCCCGCCGTATGGCAGAAGCCGAAAGTAACGAATATTCTGAAATTGCAGATGCCTTGAGCGGAACTTATGAATGCATTTTCTACGTGAACGTTCTGGACGATACATTTGACACGTTCCATTCCGACAGGCTTATGGATAAGCTACACGAAGAGGTTCACGGAAAGGACTTCTTCTTTGAATCGATATCGAGCTTGCGTCATAATCTTTATGAAGACGATCTTGAAGTTGTCATGCACTTTATGGAAAAGGGTTCCTTCTTAAAACGTCTTGAAGAAAATCCAAGTGCATCTGTGGAATATAGGCTTGTCATTGATGGAAATCCGCGATTCTATCGAATGAAGGCGATTAAGTCCAGTAAGGACGAAAACCACGTCATCGTGGCTGTTGAAAATATCGATTCCGAAGTCAATAAGGCTATTGCACAACGCCAGGAAATGGACCGTAACAATAGGGTGATTGAGTCCCTGGCTTCTGACTTTGACTTTGTGAACTACGTAACGATTGGCGAAGATGCTTCTTCGGACTTTGTTGTGACGTACCGCGCCAGTTCTGTGCTTTTGAAGGCAATCCCTGGATGGTCTTCTGAAAAGAGTTTCTCTAAGAGAATGGATCTGTTGCTCAAGTATCTTGTCTGTGATTCTGACAAAAATCAGTTCCAGGTGCAGACGAGCCGCGATCGCCTTGTCTCGACGTTGAAGAACGAATCGGTGATTCATGTCAACTTCAAGATCAAGCTTGAAGGCAAGGAAGTTTGTTACCAGATGAAGATTATTGCCGACAAGGATGAAATTGGCAATCTCAAGGGTATCGTTTTTGGTCTGCACAGTGTCGATGAAGAAATCAAGAAGCAGATGGAAATCCAGTCGAACCTGAAGCAGAACCTTGAAATTATCGACATTCTTTCGGAAGATTATTCATCACTCTTCTACTTCAATCTTGTCGATAACACAAGCGGTGTCCTTGCTGTTCGTGAAGATATTAGGGCTGCTTTAAAGGATCCTTTTGCCAACTGCGAAAGGCTGGAAGATGTCTTTAAGGCGTTTGTCCTGGATATGGCGCACCCGGATGACCGTGAAAAGCTTATCGGGCTTGCTTCTAGAGAGTATGTGGCCGGACAGCTTATGCACCAGAAGCGCCTGACTATTGTATTTAGGCACCTCTATGGTACAGAATACAAGTATACGCGTCTCGTGTTTGCCAAGGCTGAACCGATTGATGTCCCGCCGAAGCTTATCGCTGTTGGCTTTGTCGAAGTGGATGCCCAGTACCGTGCAGAAACGGAACACCAGGAAAATATTGAACGCATTATGAGCCTTTCGGACCAGTATGAAGTCGTGTTCGATGTCAATATCGATACGGGCTTGTTTAGCGTTTCGTTGAAAGGCGGAAAGTTCAAGGATGTCGTTAATGAAGAGACTGGAGAAGGCGTTGACTTCTTTAAGGACAGGGTGAAGGATGTCCGCAAGATTGTCTATAAGGACGATGTGGATTTGATTTTCCATGCTCTTAATCGAGATAATGTTATTGCTCGCTTGCAACATGAAAACTCGTTCTTCCAGGATTATCGACGCGTAACTAGCGAAGGCCTTAAATGGTACCGCATGAAGGTGACCAAGATGGGTGACTGGTCTAAGAACCGTCGCGTACTCGTTGGGCTCTTTAATAACGATGTCGTTTATCGTAAGGAAATGGCGCAGCAGGCGGCTTTGGAACAGGCGCTTGAAATGGCGAAGTCCGCATCGCGCGCAAAGACGATGTTCCTTAACAACATGAGCCATGATATTCGTACTCCGATGAATGCTATTATCGGTTATACGGAACTGGCGACCATGCATATTGGCAACAAGGAGCAGGTCAAGGGATTCCTTGGAAAGATTGAACTTTCGTCGAATCACTTGCTGTCGCTTATTAACGATGTGCTTGACATGAGCCGTATTGAATCGGGCAAGCTGAACTTGAATGCAAAGCCGGAACACCTGCCCGAGATTATCCATACGCTCAAGGATATTGTGCAGGCGGATATCAATGCAAAGAAGTTGCAGTTCTTTGCCAATAGTATCGGTGTCCACAATGAAGATGTTGTCTGTGATAGGCTCCGTTTGAATCAGGTTTTATTGAACGTGGTTTCGAATGCTATCAAGTACACACCTGCAGGTGGCTCTATCTGGTTCTCCGTGGAGCAGAAGGAATCTCCGGAACCGGGCTTTGGGGCTTATGAATTTAGGATCAAAGACTCGGGCATCGGCATGAGTGAAGATTTCTTGCCGAAGATTTATGATGCCTTTACGCGTGTGAACTCCTCGACGGTTTCTGGTATTCAGGGAACTGGCCTTGGCATGGCGATTACAAAGAACATCGTCGATATGATGAAGGGTTCCATTGATATCAAGAGCAAGGTGGACGAAGGAACCGATGTCGTTATCGACTTTAAGTTCAAGCTTGCTGGGACTAAGCAGGAATCGTCTCGCATCAAGGAACTGGAAGGCAAGAGGGTTCTTGTCATTGATGATGATGTGGACTGCGCTAAGAGCATTCCGCAGATCTTTAAGGAATTTGGCGTTGATGCGGAGTGTTGCTATTCCGGTGCGGATGCCTTGAAACGAGTGGAAGCATCGAAGAATGAAGGACGTTCTTATGATGCGTTCCTCGTGGACTGGCGCATGCCGAACATGGATGGCATGAAGACGACGAAGATGCTTCGCGAATTGCTGGGGAATGATATCCTCGTGATTGTGATGTCTGCTTATGAATGGTCGGATATAGAGGACAAGGCGACTGAAGTTGGAATCCACAACTTTGTGAGCAAGCCGGTGTTCCCGTCAGATGCCCGTGATACGCTGATGCGTAGTTTTGGGCTGATGCAGGCGGAAACTCCTGTGTCGGATAAGAAAGTCAGCTTTAACGGTAAGAAGGTGTTGCTTGTCGATGACAACGAACTGAACCGTGAAATTGCTCAGGAAATTCTGGAAGACTGCGGAATCCTTGTGACGACGGCTTGCGATGGCGAGAAGGCGGTGGAGTACATGAAAAATGTACAGCCGGGCGCCTGCGACTTGATCTTGATGGATGTCCAGATGCCGATTATGGATGGTTACGAGGCAACGCGGCTTATCCGTAAGCTCGATAACAAGATTGCGGCGGATATCCCGATTATTGCTATGACGGCAAACGCGTTTGCTGATGACCAGCAGGCGGCTTTGGATGCCGGCATGAACGAGCATGTGGCAAAACCCGTGAACGTCAGCAAACTGAAGGAAGTTCTGTCAAGATTCTTGTAGAGCAGTAAGACAAGGGCTTGGAAAATTGACTGGATCCTTCACTATCGTTCAGGATGACGATTGTGTTGACGTCATTCTGACCCTGAAAGGGGAAGAATCCAGTTAAAAAGACCCTTTTTCCTGCATTTTCTAATAACTATTAACTATTAACTAACCACTAATTTTCTATATATGAGCTCAAATTGCATTTTTGCCTGGGTCCTGTGACCAGATTCGCCAATTCCACTGGTGCTAGAGCAGTAAACTCGGACAAAAACATGTAATGAAACAAACAATCAAAAAAAAGGAATGGCTACAATGGCTACTATCACAAAAGAAAAGGCTGCAGAACTCACCGCTAAGTTTGGTGCTAACGAAAAGGACACCGGTAACGTCCGCGTTCAGATCGCTATCCTCACGGAAAAGATCAAGAACCTCACCGAACACATCAAGACCAACAAGAAGGACTTCCACTCTCTCCGCGGTCTGTCCATGATGGTTGCAAAGCGCAAGAACCTTCTCAAGTACTACGGCGAAAAGGACATTATCGCTCAGCGTGCATTGATCAAGGATCTCGGTCTCCGCGGCTAATTCTCTGACTGGAGATTTTTATGTCAACAGAAGCTTATCAAGCTAAATACGGCAAGATGCTCGACCCGAAGGAAGTGTCTGTAAACCTTCCGGATGGTCGTGTCATTACGTTTGAAACAGGCCGTATCGCAAAGCAGGCACGTGGTTCTGCTGTCGCCAAGATGGGGGACGCGTTTGTCCTTTCTACCGTTTGCTACGGTGAAGAAAAGGATGGTGACTTCTTCCCTCTGACAGTTGAATACCGCGAAAAGTCTTACGCTGCCGGACGCCTGCCTGGTGGCTATAGCAAGCGCGAACCGGGTCGTCCGAGCGATGAAGAAATTCTTTCTGCTCGTATCATCGACCGTCCGATTCGTCCGATGTTCCCGGAAAACTTCACTCGTGAAGTCCAGGTCATCGTTCAGGTTCTTTCTTCCGACAAGAAATTCGCTCCGGACGTTCTTGGCGTAAGTGCTGCATCTCTCTCTATCGGTCTTTCTGAACTTCCGTTCGAACAGCAGGTCGCTGCTGTTCGCGTGGCTGTGGTCGATGGCCAGAACATCGTGATGCCGACTTATGACCAGGTTGCCGTGGCCGATCTAGACCTCGTGGTCGCCGGTACGGAAGACTCTGTGTGCATGGTCGAAGGTGGTGCTTACGAAGTGTCCGAAGACACGATGATTGGCGCTATCCTCGCTGGTCACGAAGTCATCAAGCAGATGTGCAAGGCCCAACAGGAACTGGTGGACCGCTGTGCTAAGCCGAAGATGGAACTCAAGCCGAAGTTTGTTGGTGAAGAACACGACAAGCTCGTTGCTACGGTCAAGGAAGTTGTCTGGGACGAACTGAACAAGGACGTCCACTCCAACATGGTGAAGACGGACTTCTATCCGGCTATGGCAGACCTCTGCGCTCGTATGCTCGAAGATCCGCGTATCCTCGCTATCATCGGCGAAGGCGAAGCACAAAATGCTCAGCTCGCTGCAGATGCAAAGGGCATCTTCAGTGACCTCGAACGCACGGCTATGCGTGAAATGATTTTGAACGAAGGCGTTCGTCTTGACGGCCGTACCACGACCGAAGTCCGCCCGATCGAAATCGAAATGGGCGTGCTCCCGCGTGCTCATGGTTCTGCAATCTTCCAGCGTGGCGAAACCCAGGGTCTCGTCATTTGTACGCTTGGAACAAAGGCTGACGAACAACGTTTCGAAAGCTTGCAGGGCGAAGGCGCAAAGAGCTACATGCTCCATTACAACTTCCCGCCGTTCTCCGTCGGTGAATGCAAGAAGCTCGGTCTCTCTCGCCGTGAAATTGGTCACGGTCACTTGGCCGAACGCTCCCTCGCTGCAGTTCTTCCGCTCCCGGAAGACTTCCCGTACACGATCCGCGTGGTTTCCGAAATCATGGAATCCAACGGTTCTTCTTCCATGGCCTCTGTTTGCGGTGGCTGCCTCAGCTTGATGGACGCTGGCGTTCCTATCAAGGCTCCGGTTGCAGGTATCGCCATGGGCCTCATCTCCGAAAAGGGCTCCGTCAAGGAAGGCGGCAAGATCAAGATCTTGTCCGACATTACCGGTACGGAAGACCACCTCGGCGATATGGACTTCAAGGTAACGGGTACTGCTGAAGGTATCACTGCATTCCAGATGGACATCAAGATCCGCGGTATCACCCCGGAACTCATGCGCGAAGCTTTGGAACAGGCTCGTCAGGGCCGTATCCATATCCTCGGCAAGATGGCTGAACTTGGTCTCCCGGCACCGCGTCCGCACGTTTCTGAAAAGGCTCCGACGATGCTCAAGATGCGCATCCCGACCACGAAGATTCGTGACGTTATCGGTTCTGGTGGCTCTGTCATCAAGGGTATGCAGGCTCAGACTGGCTGCACCATCAACATTGACGACAACGGCAATATCGACATCGCCGCCCCGACGGGTAAGGCTGGTGAAGTTTGCCGCCGCATGATCGAAGAACTCACTGCAGAACCGGAACCGGGTCGCAAGTACAAGGGCAAGGTGAAGACGATCCAGCCGTTTGGCGCATTCGTCGAAATCCTCCCGGGTCGCGATGGTCTCGTTCACATCTCTGAACTTGCCGACCGCCGTGTCGATAAGGTCGAAGATGTTGTTCACGTCGGTGACGAAGTCGAAGTGCTCTGCCTCGGTGTTGACCCGAAGGGCAAGGTGAAGCTCTCTATGAAGGCTTTGCTCCCTCCGAAGGCTGCCCCGGCTGCTGAAGCTGCTCCGGAAGCACCTGCTGCCGAAGCTCCGACTGAAGCTTAGTCTTGGTTTAGTCCAAATTGGCTCTTTTATGGAAACGCATGGTTTAGGCTATGCGTTTTCTTTTTTATTTTTTGTATGGAATTTTTTGCAAAGAGGACTTTTTTAGGAGGCGGATTGCTCTTTTTTGCAAAAATAGATTACCTTTATAAATAGTTACATACCAGTTGCGGATATGGGTTACATCTATTTAACATTGATGTTTGTTTTGTCTGCTGTCAACTTGGCAGTGCTTTCGCTTCGTTTTCAAAACCAGCGAAATAATTACGTTTATTACGCCTTCTATGCGATCCTTGTCGCGAATTTTGGTCACTGGCTTTTAGGTTTTTCGGAATCCGTTGAAGGGGCGATTATTGCCAACAAGGTGAACTACCTTGGTGGGTCGTTTTTGCCGATGTTCATGTTCTTTGCACTTTTGCAAGTTTGCAAGATGAGCATCCCTAGATGGCTGCATTTGACCCTTATCTTTATGAGCTTTGCCATTTGTGCATTGGCGATGACGGTTGGTTATTTCCCGGCATATTACAAGACTGTGGAGTATGTGGTTCAGGCGGGTGTCGGTAACTATGTGGCGACATATGGCTGGGCTCATGGCTTGTTTAATGCGTTCCTGGTAAGCTATGTAATCCTGGATATCTGGATTATCATTCGAGCCATTTTGCATCAGAAAATGGTTTCGCTCAAGAATATCATTGCCATGATTATTGGCGAAATTGCGACAATCATGTCGTTCTTCTTGGCTAGATTCTTGGGAAGCGACATGCTCATTATGCCGTTTATCTATGCCCTTGACCAGATCCTCCTGTTGTACATTTGCAACAACGTCAAATGGTACGATATTACGGAATGTGTGATTGAATCGATTGAAACGGAAAGTTCCTGTGCGTACATGTCGTTCTCCATTGATGGCGCCTATTTGGGTGCAAACCGCATTGCTATGGACTTTTTCCCGGAACTCGTCAAGATGAGAGTGGATGCCCACTTGAAAGGCGAGACGGAATTGCAACAGCACATTATTTCGTGGATCGAGAAGTACAGAAAATCAAGGATTTTGACAGACTACTGCCAGATGACCGAATTCAACTATTCGGGGCGCCACTACAAGTGCGAGGTTAAAGTTTTGAGACAGGTCCACGGGAAAAACGTGTTCCTGTTCAGAATCGAAGACAATACGCAGGAAAGGCAGTATATTGACGCTCTTGGACGTAGCAATTCCATGTTGCAAAAGAACATGGTGCAGACTGAGAACGAAAAACTCTCGGTGCAGGAAAAGTGGATTGTCGGTATGGCGCAGATGGCGGAAAGCCGTGCGGGGAACATGGACGGTCACATCAAGCGTACGAGCGAAGTTGTGAAGATCCTTGTTTCGATGATGCGCAAGAAGGGCTTTGATAACTTGTCCGATAAGTTCCTCGATGTGCTGATTGCTGCCGCTCCGATGTACGATTTGGGTAAGGTTGCCATTGACGATGCCGTGTTGCGCAAGCCGGGACGTTTCAACGTTGATGATCGTGAAATCATGAAGACTCATGCCGAGAAGGGTGCTAACATTATCGAGAAGCTTCTCTCTGATGTGAAAGACAGTTATTTTGTCAGTGTCGCGAAGAACATGGCGCTTTACCATCACGAACGCTGGGATGGTCAGGGATACCCGGAGCAACGCTCTGGCGAAAATATCCCGATGGAAGCTAGAATTATGGCTCTTGCCGATGTGTACGATGCTTTGGTAAGCAAGCGTTGCTACAAGGAACGCATGTCGTTTAGGGAAGCTCGTGATGTGATTTTGGCGTCGATGGGCAAGCAGTTTGACCCGCATTTGAAGGATTCGTTCTTGGAATGCCAGGATCAGTTGATGGATTATTACTGTTCTGTTGATCATTGATTGAACTTGTTTGAGAGAGTGGTATGTTTGTTATCTATTACTTGATTGCGATGTGTGTCTTCTCGGGAGTGAACGCCTGTTTGCTCTCGTGCTTTTATCGCAGACCGCTAAATACTTATTTTACGGCATTCTTCTTTTCGATTGTTCTTGCCGATTTTGGTTACCTGTTCCTCGCTCTTTCGACAACGATTGAGGGAGCGATTGTTGCAAACAAGGTGTGCTACCTTGGTGCATGCTTCTTGCCTTTGTTCCTGTTCCTCTTGATTTGCCGTCTGTGCTCTTTTGATTTGTCCAGATGGATCAAACTGCTGATGTTCCTGTATAGCGCCTTTGTATTTGCGCTTTCTTGTACGGTGGGCTTTAGCGATGTGTTTTATGAATCGGTTCGCTACGTTGTCTTAAATGGTTTTGGCAGCTATATGCCGACATATGGACCGGGGCATGTATTGTGGGATTTCTTGCTGTACTTTTACATGGTGGCAAATGTTGTCGTGATTGTTGTTGCGGCAAAGAAAAAGCGCAATGTCAGTTACAAGACTTTGATTGCGATTGCTGGGCTTGCTTTTGTTTCCATTGGTGCGTTTATCTTGACGCGTAATTTGGAAAACGACACTTTGCTCATGCCGCTTGTGTACTTGATTGATGAACTGGTTTTGCTTTACATTTGTGCGTTGGTCAAAATGCACGATGTGATGAACAGTGTGCTTGAATCTCTGGAAGCTGAAAATACGGCGGCGTACTTGGCGTTCTCTCCGAAAGGTCAGTATTTGGGATGCAATGATATTGCAAGTCGCTATTTCCCGGAACTCTTGGATTGCCGTGTAGACCATGCATTGCCAAGTGATATTGAAATTGAAGGCATCTTTAAAGAGGGAATGGAACAACTGAAGGGCGCTAATGGCGACAAGGTTTATCGCTTCACTTACAAGGATCGCTATTTCAAGGCGGTGATGCGCAATGTGCGCCAGAACAAGAAATTGCAGATTTTCCTGTTCCGCATTGAAGATGAAACAAATATCCAGCGCTACATTGAACGCTTGGATGCGAACAATACAGAGCTTGCCGCATTGATCAAGAATAACAAGGATCAGATTCGCTTGTTCCAAAACCAGATGCTTGTTGGCATGGCAGAAATGGTTAACAACAAGGATGGCTTTACGGGAGCTCATCTGAAGCGTACAAAGGAAGTGGTCAGTATTCTTGTCTCCAAAATGCAGAAGGACCCGGATCTCAATTATTCGAAAGAATTCTATGATGACATGATTGCTGCAGCACCGATGCATGATATTGGAAAGATTGCCATTGATGATCACGTGCTTTGCAAACCGGGCAAGTTTACGCCTGAAGAATTTGATGAGATGAAGACGCACGCCGAAAAGGGCGCTATCATTATCAAGAATTTGCTTTCGAATTTCCAAAGCGAACTGTTTGTGGAAATTGCAAAGAACATGGCTGGTGGCCACCACGAACGCTGGGACGGCAGTGGCTATCCGTATGGACTCAAGGGTGAGGCAATTCCGCTGGAAGCTCGCGTGATGGCTGTTGCGGATGTGTATGACGCTCTCGTGAGTAAGAGGTGTTACAAGGAAGCGTTCTCCTTTGATGATGCTTACGATATCATCGACAAGTCGATGGGCAAGCACTTTGATCCGAACCTCAAGAAGTATTTTGACCAGAGCCGCGAGGAACTCGAAGAATACTATCGGAAGGAATGCGAAGCGGAAAGGGCTGCTGTCGAAAAGGCTAATTAATTGACGCATTCAGCGTGATTATTGATGGCTCAAAATTGGAAAAAATTCTAAATTTGAGCCATGCTAGATTTTACTACACTTCCGTATGTTGATGACCGTTTTAAGGCGGTTCGCAGGGAAACTGTTCAGGTCCGCGTGGGCGAGGCCTTGATAGGGGGCAACGCCCCCATTTTAGTTCAATCCATGACGACGACCAAGCCGAAGGACGTGGACGAAACCGTCCGCCAGACGCTTGCTCTTGCTAAGGCAGGATGTGGCTTGGTTCGCATCACGACTCCGACTTTTGCCGATGCCGCTGGGCTTGAAGAAGTCATGAAGCGCGTGCGCGCTGCCGGTTGCACGGTGCCTGTTTCTGCAGACATCCACTTCCAGCCGAAGGCTGCTTTTGAAGCGCTCAAGTGGGTCGAAAAGGTACGCATCAATCCGGGTAACTTTGTAGATACCGGCATTTTGACACTTGACCAGCAGACGGACAAGTTGTTTGACGAAGGCAAGGAAAAGGTTGCCGAAGCATTTACTCCGTTTGTACAGGAAGCTAAGCGTCTCGGTCGTGCAATTCGCATTGGCGTGAATCACGGCTCGCTTTCGGCTCGTATGATTTACCGCTATGGCGACACCGTGGAAGGCATGGTGGAAAGCGCCTTGGAATATTTGGCGGTTTGCGAAGCGGAACATTTTGACCAGGTGGTCTTGAGCCTCAAGTCGAGCAATCCGCGTGTGGCAATTGCCGCTTACCGCTTGCTCGCTGCTCGCTTGAAGCAGGAAAACTTCAAGCCGTATCCGTTCCACGTGGGTGTGACGGAAGCAGGTGCAGGTGCAGATGGTCGTTTGAAGTCTGCCGCTGGCATTGGCGCTTTGTTGCTCGATGGCCTTGCCGATACGATTCGCGTTTCGCTTACTGAAGATCCGGTGGCAGAAGTTCCTGTCGCCCAGGACCTGATTGAAGCATGCGAACTCAAGGCTGACGCTCCGAAGTTTGATGTGCCGGTGTTCAAGAAGGACCCGTATCATTATGAACGTCGCGAATCTTCTGTGGAGAAGATTGCTGGCGTGGAAATTGGCGGTAGCCTTCCGGTGAAGGTGGGCGTGAAGTCTGATGCCGCAAGCCTCACGGGCGAACGCCGTGGTCCTGAATTTGCTTTGGCTGGCTTTGATGCTTCTGCCGGTGCAAACATCGTGACGTTCAAGGACGCTATGGATGTGGCTGGTTTTGCTGCAAATCCGGCGAGCGTTCCGGCGGGCTCTATTTTCTGCTACACAGGTAGTGACATGGTCTATGGCGTGCGTGCGCTTGCTTCTGCTTTGGCAGCCGCTGACCGCAAGGACCCGATTCTGCTTTATGCAAAGATTGGTAGCTCGGACAAGGACATGCTCCGTGTTTCTGCCGACTTTGGAAGCCTCTTGACGGATGGTCTTGGCGATGCCGTTGTGATTGACGGCTACAAGGGCGCTAAGGAATCTGTTGCGCTCGCATTTGATATTTTGCAGGCTGCCGCATGCCGCCGTAGCAAGACAAACTTTATCAGCTGTCCGGGCTGCGGTCGCACGCTGTATGACATTCGCACGGTGCTCGGCAAAATTAAGGAACGCTTTGGTCACTTGCAGGATATTTCCATCGCAGTGATGGGCTGCATTGTGAATGGTCCGGGCGAAATGGCGGACGCCGACTTTGGCTACGTCGGTGGTGGTCCTGGCCGCATTACGCTTTTTGAAGGCAAGACCGCAGTGAAGAAGAACATCCCTGAAGAAAACGCGATTGAAGAACTTGTGAATTTGCTCAAGGAAAAAGGTCGCTGGGTGGAACCGTAAAAGTTTTAACTTAAAACAAAGGAATGAAAAATGGCAACTATTAAGACAATGAACAACATTTCCAAGAAAGGCTTGGGCTTGTTTGGCCCGTTCTATCAGGTTTCCGATTCTATCGAAAATCCGGATGCTATCTTGGTGCGTTCTGCTCAAGTTGATACCGACAATTTTGACGGCCTTTTGGCTGTCGCTCGCGCTGGTGCAGGCGTGAACAACATCACGATTGACAAGGCTTCTGCAAAGGGCATTTGCGTGTTCAATACTCCGGGTGCAAACGCAAACGCTGTTGCTGAACTCGTGATGACCGTGCTCGGCATGGCTGTCCGTAACGCAGACAAGGCTGCTGCTTGGGTCAAGGGTCTCGACGTGAACGATCCGGATCTCGCAAAGACTGTTGAAAGCGGCAAGAAAAAGTTTGCTGGTATGGAACTTGCCGGCAAGACTCTCGGTGTTGTTGGCCTTGGCAAGATCGGTGTGCTCGTTGCTAACTATGCTCGTTGGAAGAACATGCGCGTGATCGCTTACGAACCGTATCCGAACGCAAACAACATGCATGAACTTTCTAACAAGGTCGAAATTGCAGACCTCGACACCGTGATTGCAAATTCTGATTTCCTCACGGTTCATGTTCCGTTCATCAAGGGCGTTACCGAAAACCTCCTCAACCGCAAGAACCTCGCTCAGTTCAAGGGTTCTTACATCATGAACTTTGCTCGTGGTGGCATCGTTGAAATGGATCCGGTGAACGAAATGCTCGCTTCTGGTTCCCTCCAGGGCTACCTCTGCGACTTCCCGACTGCAGAACTCATCAAGAACGACAAGGTCACTTGCTTCCCGCACCTCGGCGCTTCTACTGAAGAAGCTGAAGAAAACTGCGCAGTGATGGCTGTTGAAGAATTGAAGGACTATATCGAATACGGTTGCGTCCGCAATTCCGTGAACTTCCCGGCTCTCGTCGATCATCCGCATGCTGGCATCAAGAGCCGCGTGGTTGTGATCAACCAGGACGTTCCGAACATGATTTCTGAAATCACGAAGGTGTTCGGTGCAGAAGGCATCAACATTGCTTCTTTCAGCAACAAGAGCAATGGCAAGATCGGTTACAACCTCGTTGATGTTGAAAGCAAGGTCGATGATTCCATCGTTGAAAAGCTCTCCAAGCTCGACAAGGTCATCAAGGTCCGCGTAATCCACTTCTAGTCATTGGTCAATGGTCTTTGGTTATTAGATTTCAATCAGGCGGCGAAGCCGCGATTGTTAAACTAGTGACTAATGACTAACAACTAATAGCTAAGAATACATCGCTTCAATTTGTTCGGCGTACCGTTTTTCAGCAACGGTGCGCCGAATTTTTAATGTGGGCGTCAAGAGCCCTGATTCAATCGTGAGCTCGTCACCGACCAAAGTCCATTTGCGAATTTGTTCCCAATGGTTAAGTTTTTGGTTGATATGCTCGATATGGCGATTGATGGAATTTAAGATAAGCGGCGACTTTAGCGCATTTTCGACATCGTAATCTTCATTTTGTGGCTTGAGCATACGGCGGGCGCCTACTGGGTTTAGCCAGATAATGGCTGAGGCGAACTTTCGGTCGTTTGCAATGACAAGCGCCTGCTCCACAAGCGGATGGCGCGTGATTTCAAGCTCAATAGGGTTAGGACTTACATATTTCCCAGTACTTGTTTTTAACAGTTCTTTGATGCGACCGGTGAAATAAAGGAATCCGTCATCGTCAAAGTAGCCTTGGTCTCCTGTATGGTAGAAACCATCGGGGGTGAAAATATTGCCGTTTAAGTCAGGGCGATTGTGATAGCCTTTAAAGACGCTTTCTCCACGAACTTGGATTTCGTTGCAGTTCCCAATTCGCACGGTGAGATGTGCAAGTGGCTTACCAATGGAACCGGGTCTAATAGCTTGTTTGCAATTTGCAGAAACGACCGGAGAACATTCCGTCATGCCGTAGCCTTCGAAAACGGGAAGACCGATGTTCAAAAGGAAACGCAAAATAGATTTGTTCAAGGCACTGCTGCCCGAAATAATCATGCGGAAATTGCCACCGACGGCTTCGCGCATTTGTTTGTACACAAGTCGATTGAAAAGCCAATGGAGAGGTTCGAATTTTCTATTCGGGTCTTTTATCTTTGCAATTTTAATGGCTTGTTTGATCAGGAATCGCTTGATGCCTTTAGCTCGATCCGCTGCTGTTGTCATGCTTTCGTAAAGGCGCTCGAGAATGCGCGGGACGACAATCATGATGGTGGGGCGAACTTCGCGCAGAATGTGCGAGAGATTTTTTGGATTGTCACCAAAGTAAATTGTAACGCCGCTGAGCGTGTAGAAATAGACCGCCATGCGTTCGAGAACGTGCGCTACTGGAAGAATTGTAAGGCAGGTATCTTTTTTGTTGTCGAATCGGAACATGGGTTTGATGTTTTGAATTTGTACCAACATGTTCCTGTGAGTGAGTTCCGCGCCTTTGGGACGTCCTGTAGAACCGCTTGTATAGATGATACTGAAAATATCGTCTGAATTTATTGTAGAAAGTTGATTGTCAACCCATTTGGCACGTGCTTGGTCGGCGAGAGCGTCGTATCCTCTTCTAAGGAGTTCTTCCCAGTAAATTCCGTTATCGGGGAGA
This sequence comes from Fibrobacter sp. UWB13, assembly GCF_900177805.1. NCBI lineage: Bacteria > Pseudomonadati > Fibrobacterota > Fibrobacteria > Fibrobacterales > Fibrobacteraceae > Fibrobacter > Fibrobacter sp. UWB13. Next base: position 114,503 of record NZ_FXAX01000006.1, read on the forward strand.
AATGATTCGCTGTCAATGCAGATAATCTTTGAAAAAAGAGGGATTAAATCGTAAAGGGGTTCATCAAGTTCTTCGAATGAATTGATGATGAGGATCTTGATGTTGCTATCGATGCTTTGGTAGGCAAAGTTTTCCGATGAAATGTTTGGGAAAAGCGGAACGACACGTGCGTGGTTCAGTTGAATGGCAATGTCTGCGATAATCCAGTTTGGAGAACTTGGCGCAATGATGCCGACGCTTTCTTTTTCTTTTAACCCGAGTGAATTTAGGGCTAGAGCAAGTGCTTGGGAGTTGCGTTTGAGAGTTTCTCTGGAATAGTGGATCCACTCACCGTCTTTACGGTGATACCATCCTTTAAAATCGGCTCTGTCGCAGTTCGCAAAGAACATGGACGGCAGAGATTTGAATTCCAACGACTCCATACTTTTAAAATAACATTCTATTTTGCAATAGCTCATTTTTTTTGAAAAATTTCAGTATATTATGGATATGCTGAAAAAGTTGAGCGATTACGAAAATGAACTTTTGAAAATGGTGGAGGCTGGGGTGCCTTTGACGGCGGAACAGCTCTTGTCGGTGCGGACGCACATCGGCTTTTTTCAGCATGAGCGCTTGGTTCACGAGCTCGTGATGATCTTGTTTGCGCTTTTGACTGTTGGTGGAATTTTATTCTTGGTGGTTGTGCCGGAAATCCCGGTGCTTGCGCTGGACGTGCTTTTCTTTGCGCTACTCGTGCCGTATGTGAAGCATTACTACGGGCTTGAGAATGGGGTGCAGCGGTTGTACGACGCGTATGAAAAGTTGGAAAAATTGTAGATGAAAAAAAAGCAAGTCCGTGAGGACTTGCTTTTTGAAATTTGGTGGCTCCCGTCGCAAAGCGACAGGATGCCGAATTACTTCTTCGGGGTGATGAATTCGAGTCCACCCATGTACGGACGCAGCACTTCAGGAATCTTGAGCGAGCCGTCTTTCTGCTGGTAGTTATCGCAGATGCCGACCATCACGCGCGGAGTGGCGAGGCCAGAACCGTTAAGCGTGTGGAGGTAGACGTTTTTGCCGTTGACCTTCGTCTTGATGTTGGCGCGGCGTGCCTGGTAGTCTTCGAAGTTCGAGCAGGAGCTGACTTCGAGCCACTTCTTTTCGACCGGAGCATAGACTTCGAGGTCATAGCACTTGGCGGCACCGAAACCGAGGTCGCCCTTGCAGAGTGCCAAGCGGTGGTAGGGGAGGCCGAGCTTTTCGAGGAGCTTTTCGCCGAAGCGGGTGAGTTCTTCGTGGTCTTCGTAGCTGTGTTCCGGATGAGCGAAGTAGACCATTTCCACCTTGTTGAACTGGTGCAAGCGGAGGAGACCGCGGGTGTCCTTGCCGTAGCTACCAGCTTCACGGCGGAAGCAAGCAGAGTAGGCGCAGATGCGCTTCGGAAGTTCAGATTCCGGAATCACTTCGCCAGAGTAGAGGTTGGTAAGCGGGACTTCTGCCGTCGGGATGAGGAACAGGTCGTCATCCTTGTCGCAACGGTACATGTCTTCTTCGAACTTCGGGAGCTGACCCGTGCCGCGCATGGTGTTGCGGGTAACGAGGTACGGCGGAGTGAATTCTTCGAAGCCTGCCTTCTGGTGTTCGTCAAGGAAGAACTGGATGAGGGCGCGTTCGAGGCGAGAGCCGAGACCGCGGTAAACCGGGAAGCCGGATCCAGAAATCTTGGCGCCACGTTCAAAGTCAAAAATGCCAAGGCGTTCGCCGAGAGTCTTGTGGTCGACGCGGGCGAAGTCATCGTTCTTGGTGTAGTAGTCAAACGGGATCGGACCGTCTTTTTCGACAACGTTGTCCGAACTGTCCTTGCCTTCCGGAGAACGCGGAGCGATGTTCGGAACGTGCATGAGCATTTCGGTCTGCTTGTAGTCAAGTTCCTTGAGCTTCTTGTCGAGTTCGTCAATCTTATTGCCAAGTTCGCGTGTTGCGGCCTGGGCTTCGTCAGCGTTTTCGCCCTTCTTCTTGAGTTCGCCAATGCGCTTGGACTGGGCGTTACGTTCGCTCTTGAGGCGTTCGACTTCGGTGAGGAGCGGGCGGCGTTCGTTATCAACGGCGAGCACGTCACGAAGGCTTACGGTCGTATATTTCTTTTCGGTTTCAGCAATATAATATTCCGGATTTTCGCGGATCTTTTTAATATCAAGCATTTTATGCCTCTGTTGAAAATTTTACGAGGGGAAATTTAGAAACTTTTGCGTAAGGCGAGTGAAACGAGACTGTTTACAGTCCCACTTTTGAGCCTAGCAAAAGACACTCGAAGAGTGTCAAAGGCGAGTGCCGCGGCAAAAGTGTGCAAGGCGAGAAAGCGCAAAAAACTTGTTTTTGCATTTTCAATAACTAACGACTATAGACTAATGACCAATGACTCTTTATTTAGTTCATCTGTTGTTTGTGTTTACATCGGTAATTGAGTGGGACGTGTTGTCCCGAAATTTTTTGAATATACATTATAACTTGGGAAAGGAAGAGAACAATGGGTAAACAAGGAAGGAATCTAGAGGAGTACAAAAATGAAATTTCCTTTACTGCTGTTAGTTGCCGCGTCGTTCTCTTTTGCCCAGTGGGGCGGCGGTGGCGGAAAATCGCTAAACGACTATAAAAAAGAATCGGTGTCGGGTCGAGAAATCCACGTGTATGCTCCGAGCAATCTCGCGCCAAAGAGCCCGTTGCTTATTTCGTGCCATGGTATGGACCAAGACCCCAATTACCAGCAGTCCAATACGCATTGGGAAGCGGTTGCCGATACGGCTGGCTTTGTTGTCGTGTATCCCAGAGGTGGGACAGGGATGAGTACCTGGGATATCAGCGGTGACAAGGATACAAAATGGGTGGTGCAAATTATCGAACAGATGGTCAAGGAATATGACATTGACCAAAGGCGTGTTTACCTTTCGGGATTCTCAATGGGGGGCATGTTCACTTACCATGCAATGAGCAAGATTGCAGATAAAATAGCGGCGTTTGCGCCAACATCTGGTACAAATGTGATGGGTGCGTCAAAGGCGATGCGTCCTGTGCCTATCATTCACCCGCATGGAACAAGTGACGATGTCTTGAATTACAGCCAGGTTGAAGGCTTTATCAAGAATTACCGTGATCAGTTCCATTGCCCGTCTCAGGCGGAAGTCCAGAATAATTACCCCAATAGTGAAAACAGGGCGACGATGTATACTTGGGGCCCTTGCGATGAAGGCGTTTATATTAAACACCTTAAGCTTGAAGGCCGTGGCCATAGCCCTTCCAAGGCTGATGTTTCTGACATCTGGAATTTCGTGAAGCAGTATTCTTTGGATGGTTCTTCGATTACGCCGCCGATTGAAGTTCCGACGAACAGGGATTCCGTGTTTAACGGCTCTTTCTCGGATTCGCTTAAGCTTGCAGGCTGGACTTTGCAGCAACATAGCGGCGAAGGATCCTTGAAGTTGACTGAAGGCAAGGCCGAAATCAATGTGACCAAGACGGGTACGAATGCCTATGACATACAAATGATCCAAAATGGCATCCATTACGAAAAGGGAAAAAGCTACAAGGTGATTTTTGATGCCTATGCATCTGCGGCGAGAACGCTTGAAGTGAATATCGAAAAGGATACCGATCCGTGGACGAGTTATTTGGGCGAGGCCAAAACATTTGATCTCGGTACCGAGAAAAAGAACTTTGAAATTGTGTTCACGATGAATGAGGCTACGGATGAAAATGGTCGTGTTTCCTTTAATGCAGGGCTTGCTACGGGCAGCGTGTTCATTGACAACGTGGTGCTGAGCAAAGTTGAAGGTACGATTGGTATTGCAAACGATGTGCGTGTGCTTTCGGATGAAAGAACTCTTAGCGTCTACAACATGAAGGGTGGTTTTGTCTGTAAGCTGAAGGGAACCCGTTTGGGCGATGTCCAGTCGAAATTGAATTCGATGAAGCTTGAAAAGGGATTGTATGTTGTAAAGGAAGGTTCTTTCAACAAGATTTTCTTTGTGAAATAGCAGAAATCGGTTAAAACGTATTATGCGAAGTCCATGGCAATTTTGTTGCTGTGGGCTTTTTTTTAAATTTCAACTATGTTTTGCTGTAAGAAATTTTCTCGCTTGTTTTTCGCTTTGGTCGTGGCGATGTTTGCGTGCACGTTTTCGGGATGCTATAGCTTTACTGCAAGTACGCTCCCGAGTCACATCAAGACTGTCAACATTCATGAAGTTGATGATAAAACTTTGGACCCGGTGCTTGCGAACAACATCCATACGGCGGTTGTCGATATGTTCAAGCGCAACGCGGGCGGTGTGCGACTTGTGAACGGCGAAGCCAATGCTGATTTTGAAATTACTTTGTTAAGCTATTCAAACAAGCCTGAAAACTACAACAGCAATAGCGATGTAGAAACGTACCGTGTTACGATTCGTGTTGAAGTTAAATTTTACGATAACGTAAAAGAACGAATCATCTACGAAAGCAAGTCGCTCTCTGCGGATGGTGTCTATGACGTCCAAGCGAACGAGACCGAAGACCGCCATGGTCAGACGCGTGCCGTTGAAAAGCTTCAGGACTTGATTGTCTCGAACGCCCTTGCTAAGTGGTAATAGAAAAGGGTAATAAAAAAAGCGACTCGGCAATATCGTAGGAGTACGCATCTTGCCGAGTCTGGGGTTGGTTTGGAGTATCACAAATATGCTTAATTTAAAGCACTTTGTTAAGCCCTGCTTTGAATAATTCCCCAAAAATTTGCGGAAAATCACATTACTACAGAAAATCCTGTAGTGTCACTGGCTTTTCGTTTAGTAAAGCTTCTGTGAGCGTGCTGCCTTTGTAGGTGAGCTTGAGCGAAAAGAATGGCTCGCCGCGTTCCAGAAGGGCTAGGAATATCAGGTCGCCGTCCCAGTGGGGGAGTTCCTTCACTTTTTGCTTGTCCACCCATTCCAGTACGCCTTCGTCGCACTCCTTGATGGATCCTGTAAATTCGGTTGCGGTAAAGAGGTGCATGAATTCGGTCTGATCCATGCCGTCGCTGATGAACGTGACGATGCCGCGGTACTTGGGGCGGATGAGTGTGAGCCCTGTTTCTTCGAGTGCTTCGCGGTGGATGCAGTCTTCGGGCGATTCCCATTCTTCGAACTTTCCGCCAATGCCGATCCACTTGTCCTTGTTGATGTCGTTTTTCTTTTTGATGCGGTGGAGCAGCAGGTACTTGCCGTCTTGTTCGATGTAGCAAAGGGTTGTGTTTATCATGCGGGAAAATATAGAATTGTTTGCTTTTAAACACATTTTTTAGGGCTTTTTGCAGAAATATTGACAAACTGCGCGAGATAAATGTATAATTATTGTATGATTTACGAAACTTTTGGCTGGTACTATGCAGAATTGGGTTAAAGAAATCGTCGTAGATTCAAAATTTGAAAATGTTAGGACTTTGACTGATTTTGTTGAAAGCTCCTTGGAGCCGCTGAATCCGTCGCCTAAGGCTATCATGCAGATTGGCGTAGCCATTGATGAACTGTTCAGTAACGTTGTTCGTTATTCTGGTTCGTCGAATATGAAGCTTATCCTGAATGTCAATGAAGATGTGCTGACTGCAAAGCTGACCTTTATTGATGAGGGGGTGGAATACGATCCGCTGAAGAAGACGGATCCGGACGTTTCGCTCTCGGCGGAAGACCGTGAAATTGGCGGGCTCGGAATATTCCTCGTGAAGAAAATCATGGATGGCGTTGAGTACAAACGTGATGGTCAGAAGAATGTTTTAACCGTTGTAAAAAAATTGGGTTAATTTATTGTAGATTTAAAAATACAAAGAGAGGCTGATAATGAAAATCGAAAAAAATGTGGATGGTTCCAATACCTCTTTCGCTTTGGAAGGGCGTCTGGATACGATGACGGCTCCTTTGCTCGAAGCTGAAATTCAGGGCAAATTGGAAGGTGTCACGGACTTGGAATTTGACTTTGCCAAGCTGACTTATATTTCTTCGGCGGGATTGCGCGTGTTGCTTTCTGCTCAGAAGATTATGAACAAGCAGGGCAAGATGATCATCAAGAATGTCTGCGATGAAATCAAGGAAATTTTTGAGGTGACGGGATTCTCGGACATTCTGACTGTCGTGTAGTTTGGTTTAAAAAATTTGTATGGATGAAAAAACGGCACCTGCGCGGTGCCGTTTTTTGTATGCGGGGAATTCCTTTAATTACTTCACACCAATCAGAGACAAGTCGCGGACTGCGCCATGTGACGACCGGCGGCTCGATTGCAATATACACTGCGATACCTCGCCGCCTCTCGCCTCCGACGACTCGTTAATACGAGTCGCCTACGGCTCACAGGCTTACTTTACTCCAATGAGCGATAAATCGCGGACGGCGCCCTTGTCTGCGGACGATGCCATGGCGGCATATGCCTGGAGTGCCTTGGACACGACGCGGTCGCGGTTCTCAGGTTTCCATGCCTTGGCACCACGGGATTCCATTTCCTGACGGCGAGCGGCGAGTTCTTCGTCGGTGAGTTCCACGTTGATGGTGCGGTTCGGAATATCGATTTCGATGACGTCGCCCGTGTGCACGAGGCCGATATTACCCTTGTTGGCTGCTTCCGGAGAAGCGTGGCCGATGGAGAGACCGCTTGTACCACCGGAGAAGCGACCGTCGGTGAGGAGGGCGCAGGACTTGCCGAGGTGACGGCTCTTGAGGTAAGAAGTCGGGTAGAGCATTTCCTGCATGCCAGGACCACCCTTCGGGCCTTCGTAGCGGATGACGACGACGTCGCCTGCCTTCACCTTGTTGCCGAGAATGCCGTTCACTGCTTCTTCCTGGCTTTCGAACACGATTGCCGGACCGGTGAACTTCCAGATGGATTCGTCAACGCCTGCGGTCTTCACGATGCAGCCGTCGATAGCGAGGTTACCGTAAAGAACAGCGAGGCCGCCGTCCTTGGTGTAAGCGTGTTCGCCATCGCGGATGGCACCGTTTGCGCGGTCGAGGTCGTGATCCGGGTACATGAAGTTCTGAGAGAAGGCTTCGATGTTGTACTTGCGGCCCGGACCTGCGAGGTAGCGCTGCTTGGCTTCGGCAGTCGGATTGCGCTTGAGGTCGTTTGCTTCGAGAGCATCGCCCATCGTGGCGGCGTGAACAGTCTTTGCGCTCTTGTGGATGAGACCCATGCGGTCGAGTTCACCGATGATGCCCATGATGCCGCCTGCACGGTTCACGTTTTCGACGTGGATGTTGTGGACGGTCGGGGCGACTTTGCAGATGCACGGCGTGTTGCGGGAGAGACGGTCGATGTCCTTCATGGTGAAGTCTACGCCAGCTTCCTGAGCGACGGCGAGCAAGTGGAGCACGGTGTTAGAAGAACCGCCCATGGCGATGTCGAGGCGCATGGCGTTTTCGAAGGCGTCCTTCGTGGCGATGCTGCGCGGGAGGATGCTTTCGTCGTTCAAATCGTAATACTGGTGGCAGAGTTCCACGATGCGCTTTCCGGCGGCTTCGAAGAGCTTCTTGCGTTCGGCGTGCGTTGCGACGATGGTGCCGTTGCCCGGGAGGCTAAGGCCGAGGGCTTCGGTAAGGGAGTTCATGGAGTTTGCGGTGAACATGCCGGAGCAGGAACCGCAAGTCGGGCAAGCGTTGGCTTCGATGTCGGCAACTTCTTCGTCGCTGATGGTGTTGTCTGCAGAATCGATCATGGCGTCGATCAAGTCGAGAGCGCGGTCCTTGCCGTCCTTCGTCGTGACGTGGCCAGCTTCCATCGGACCACCGGAAACGAAGATTGCCGGGATGTTGAGGCGCATGGCAGCCATGAGCATACCCGGAGTCACCTTGTCGCAGTTGGAGATGCAAACGAGGGCATCGGCGCGGTGGGCGTTTGCCATGTATTCGGTGGCGTCTGCAATGAGGTCGCGGGACGGAAGGCTGTAGAGCATGCCGTCGTGGCCCATGGCGATACCGTCGTCGACTGCGATGGTGTTCATTTCTTTAGCGACACCGCCGGCAGCTTCGATCGCGCGTGCGACAACTTGGCCGACATCCTTGAGGTGGACATGACCCGGTACAAACTGGGTGTAGCTGTTCACCACGCAAATGACGGGCTTACCAAAGTCTTCTACCTTGGTTCCTGTTGCGTGCCAAAGGGCACGTGCACCGGCCATTTCGCGGCCTTCCATAGTCTTGAGCGAACGAAGTTTCGGCATAATGATCCTTTTTTGTCTTTAATAATTCTAGTGGCATTATATATGCCACCTTAAATTTCGGTTATAAGTTAGAAAATTAATTCTTGTGATGAAAATGGCGAGGCGCCTAGATTGTTGCAAAGAAGGCGTTGAGGCTAAAGCCACCATGGCTTGTTTGGATGACCTTGGCGGTTGTGGAATGTTCTCTCGAAAGGGCGGGGCATTCGCGCAAAAGGTTTGCTGTGCAGGTGTACTTGGCGCCGTCGCGGGTGTCATCTTTCGGGGCGAGGATGGCGACTGTGAGCGTTTTGCCCAAATGGTGTAAGTCTCGGGCGAGTTCCGTTAGCTTTTTGCCGATTTGCGTGTAAAGCTTTGGGGCGTCAAAATCGAGGCGCTTGCCGTAGGGTGGGTTTAGCACGAGAATGGGCGAGGAGTCGCCGCAGGCATCTGCAATTTCTTTGGCGGTGTAGCTGAAAAAGTCGTGGAGTTGCGGAGTAATTGTGGGCGTGTTTTCGTTCGGCGCGATTTGTGCGAGCGGGCTACATTCGATGTTGTGCTTGATGATGTTTACCGCGCGTTCGGAAATGTCGCTCGTGAGGATTTTTGCGATGATGGGATGCTTTGTCGCATTGTAAGACTTTACTGGACCCTTCACTTCGTTCAGGGTGACGGATGTTGATGTATCGCCTCTTGTATCGTTCTGGGTGACGCTTCGCGTTATAAAATTCCAGGTGGCTTCTTTGAAGGCGGGCTGGTGCTTTAGTGCAAAATCGCGGCATGTGCCGGGAATGATTTTGTTTGCAATGCAGGCGGCTTCGAGGCTGAACGTGCCACTGCCGGACATGAGGTCGATAAGGGTGATGCTTCGCGGATGGCTTGTGTCATCCTGAGCGGAGCGCGGAGCGCGAAGTCGAAGGATCTCTATTGCTTCAAAAATCATCGCGGAGGCGATGGTTTCTTTGAGCGGAGCGTCGTTCACGAATCGCTCAAAACCGCGCTTGTAGAGTTCTTCGCCGGCGAGGTCAAGCCAGATGGTGCAGCGGTCGTCAAGAAAGTTGACGTAGAGATTTTGTTGAATGCTGCGATTCTCGTATTGCGACGGGGCGTTGCGGGGTGTCCCCGCAGAGGGGGTAGCGGATGCCGTGTCGGCAGAAGCGAGGGGGACACTTACCCCTTCTATTATTTTATATAAACGTTCGGCGATGGCGTCGCTGTGGTACAGGCGGGAATGCTTGCAAGTAACGTGGATGTTTATAGATCCTTCGACTTCGCAACTAGCGTTGCTCCGCTCAGGATGACACGGAAGGTAAAGTTCCCAAGGAATTTCGCTTGCTTTCTTTTCGAGTTCGCGGAAGTTTTCGGCTTTGAAACTGGCGACTTCCATGAGCACGCGGTTTGCGATGCGGCTTACAGCGACGACTTTCCACGCTTCAGTGAGTTTTGTGGCAAATTCGACTTTGCCGTCCCCAGTGGCGTGTGGCTGTTCCGTTGCGCTTTCGCCTAAAATGATTTCTAATTCTCTCGAAAGAGTTTGTTCGAAACCAAGCGGAGAAACGGCTAAAAAGCGGTGCGGTTTTCCGATGATGTGTTTCTTGATGCGTTTTTCGAGAGCGTCACTCATGGACTGCAATATAAAAATTGCTAGGAGTCCAGGTCAACGGCGATCAAGTCCTTGGATGGTACCGTTGGGGCAATCATGGGGAGCTTGCTCAAGTCCAGGTTGATGGCGATGATTTCGCCGGAGAGCGACATGATGGCGCCTGTGGAGGTGTTGAACGTGCCGATGACGTTCCCGGAACCGTCGCTGACGGTCATTGTCTTGGGGGCGATAACGTAGTAGTTAGCCCCGAGCTGGTAGAAGTAGCTGGGTTCGCTAACGACGATATTTTGCGGAATTTGGAGGTCTGAAGTCTTATTTGATGCAGAATCTTGAGTTGCTGCGCTTTCGGAGCAATTCCATGCAGTGGCAAGAATGCCTGCCAATAGTAAGCATCTAAAAACTTGAAACTTCATAATCTTTCCTCGGATTGTAAATCTATATTGACATTTCGTTTTCGTAATAAAAAACAGATTTTCGTAAGTTTTAAATGTTCCCTTTGTGTTCTCGGATACGATTGCCTAGATGATGCGTTCTTGAACTTGGGTTTTGAAATATTTATTTCTCGTGTTACTATCTTTTACGTATGATTATGAAAAAGTTTGTGTTGATTTCTGCGATTGGCTTTTTGGCCGCATCTGCTTTTGCTGCACAGGGCGCTCCGATGGGTGCATCTGTGGATCCGACTCCTGAAGAACAGAAGGCTCTCGATGCCCTGAAGGGTAAGCTCGAAGGGGCTATTGTCTGGTCTACGAGCCGTGCGAATTCTCTCCATGATATTTGGATTATGAATGCTGACGGAACGAATGCCCGTGCGCTGACCAAGAGCAATAATGTAGACTGGTTCCCGCGTGTCGCTCCAGATGGCTCGAAAGTGCTTTTTAACCGTAGCAAGGCTGGTTGGGTTCCTGAAAATGATGCAAATTACCCGGAAAAGTGGGATTTGTGGACTGTCGGTATTGACGGTACGAACGAAACGAAGATTGTCGAAAATGCAACTTGGGGCACTTGGCGCCCGGATGGCAAGTCCATTGTGTTTAGCCGTGCCGGCAAGGTCTTTACGATGGATCTCGCGAGCAAAAAGGAAACGCTTGTGCTTGATGGCGAAAAAGCGTTCAAGAAGGCTGGCGTGATTTTGCAGGAACCGAACATGAGTCCGGATGGCAAGCACCTCGCGATTACGCTTCGCGGTTCGATGCGAGAAACGGGCGTGTGGGATTTGGCTAAGAACGCCTGGACCAAGTCCGGCGACGGTTGCCAGATTGACTGGAATTTCGATGGCTCAAAGCTCTACCGTGTAAACCCCACGGGTAACGGTGGTACGGCTGCTCCGAGTGAAATTTTGTGGTTCACGGCTAAGGACGGCAAACAGGTAGAAAAGGTCGGCTTCTTTGGTATCCCGAAGAACGTGAAGCTGATGGACTTGCCGGGTCGTCGCAGTCATGAATACTTCCCGCGCCTCTCGCCGGATGGCAAGTGGCTTGTGTGGGGTGCAACCGACAAGGGCCACGACCACGATTTGTTCGACTACGAACTCTATATTTGGAAGATTGGCGAACCGGTTGAAACGGCAACGCGTATCACGTACAATAGTGGCAACGACCGCTGGCCGGATATCTGGTTTGGTAAGGTCCCGGTGAGCGCTGCTCCGGTTGCTGCAAAGGCTGTTGAAACGGCTGCAAATGCGACGGCTGCTGCCATTGCCGGTGGCGTAAGCGATGCCAAGATGGATGAACTTATCAAGGCTATTGACCGCTTGACCGATGCAGTGAAGGCGCTTGCTCCGGCGAAGTAAGTAAGAGAAAGGTGGTGCCCGATGGTCGTTCCGGGACGGGCATGACAGAATGCAAAAATGCCGCAGCTTTGATGCTGCGGCTTTTGCTATTAAGTGTATCGCTTTTATTTCGCGTTACTGCGGAGGCAGAATGCCATGATGGCGAATGCGCCGGCAACGTTCATGCTCGCTTTGCGACCTGCCATCGGAATGGTGACTTTCATGGTCGCTTCGGCCATGATTTCTGGGGCGATGCCGAGTTCTTCGTTGCCGAGGACGATGAGCCCTTTTGCCGGCCATGTTACGTTGTTTATGCTCGGGATGTCTTCGCCGGTTTCAAGGGCGATGATTTCGTAGCCGTTTTCCTTGTGCCATTTGATGCAGTCGAATGGGCTGTCCCAGCGCTTGATGGGGATCCATTCCTGGCAACCACGGGCTGCGCTTTTGACGGTCACGTGGTCGGGGCTGCAGCTGTAGCCGCTGAGGTGCACGCCTTCGAGCCCAAAACAGTCGGTGCTGCGGATGATGGAACCTACGTTGAATGCGCTGCGCAAATTGTGCACGAGCACGGCGAATTGGATGGGCTTCTCGTTTGCGACTTCGCGGTCACCCGGTTCCTGTTCCAAGTACACGTCGCGTTCAAAGCCAAGCCCTGCGCGGGTGCGGAACGTCTTGTACAAGTCAATCATTTGCGCTTGGTTTTTGCCTGTCAATCTCTCGGATTCGGGCAGGTGGAGCCATTCGGTGTAGGTCTCGAATTCACGGCGGGCGCGGGGAACATCGTCGCCTAATTGCAAGATGATTACTCGTAAAAGTTCAGCAAGCCTCTTGAATTTTGAGGGCTCTTTCATGGCTAAAAATTTAGGTTCTGTGTACATGTTTTCAATGATAGAAAATTACCCTTTAAACGGCTAAAAAAAGGCTTTTTTACGAGTGTTTTTAGGGATTTTGAAACAGTTTTTCCACCCATTTTTCTAAATTTCGTATAAATGGAAAAAATACGGAAAACTAGGGTTTTAATCACTAACGACGATGGCGTTGGTAGTGTCAACTTGCATGCTCTTGCTCTTGCTTTGAGCAAGGTTTCCGATGTCTATATTTTTGCGCCTGAAGGCGAGCAGAGTGGTGTTGGTCACGCCTTTACGATTCGTCGCGGATTGCGTGTTCTGCATGTCGAAACTGTCTCTGGAAACGTGGATTGGCCGTATGAGGTTTTCTCGGTTTCGGGTACTCCTGCGGACTGCGTAAAGTTTGCCATAGGGCATTTTGCCAATTACGGACTTGATGATAACACGATTGTTCCCGAAGGCTTTGATGTGTGTTTTTCGGGAATCAATGTGGGCGAAAATTCCGGTGTGTCGTCGCTTTATTCGGGGACGGTTGCCGGTGCTCGTGAAGCCGCCCTTTGGGGTGTGCCTGCGGTGGCGCTTTCGCTGCGTGGATTGAAAGGCAACCTGTTGCAGGTGGCGATTGATTTTGCACGCAAGATTGTTTCTGAGAACCTGTTCAAGAAAATTTCCAAGGGCGTGTTCTGGAATGTGAATTTCCCGAAAGTCAAGGACGATGAATTCCTTGGATTCAAGGCTTGTACGATGGACAGTGGAATGTTTACCGATCACTATGATCACAAGGATGGCTTGTGGTTTTTGGATGGCGAAAAGCTGTGGTCGAAGGCTCCTGAGGGTTCGGACGACAACTTGCTAGATAAGGGCTATGCGACAATCACACCGCACCGCATAGACCAGACCGATGAAAAAAGTTTAGAAGTGATAAGTGAAATGCTGGGAAGTGATGATTTTACTTCCCACTAATTTGAGGTTAACTAATGTCAGAAGAAATGGTACCTGGATCGCAGTTCAAGAGTCTTGTCGAACAAGACATGCAGGACTGCTATCTTCGCTACTCGATGAGCGTTATTGTCGCTCGTGCATTGCCGGATGCGCGCGATGGCTTTAAGCCCGTGCACCGCCGCGTGATGTACAGTATGCACAAGTTGGGCGTGGTTCCGAATAAGGGAACGGTCAAGTCCGCCCGTATCGTGGGTGATGTTATCGGTAAGTACCACCCGCATGGTGACGTTGCTGTTTACGATACTCTTGCCCGTATGGCGCAGGATTTCTCGTTGCGCTATCCGCTGGTGTTTGGTCAGGGAAACTTCGGTTCTATTGATGGTGACAGCCCGGCTGCCATGCGTTATACCGAAGCGAAGATGAACAACCTTGGCGCCCTTATGCTCGAAGATCTCGAAAAAGAGACGGTCGACATGGGCCCGAACTACGATGAATCGCTCGAAGAACCGCTGGTGCTCCCGTCTGCGCTCCCGAACATGATTGTGAACGGAACATCGGGTATTGCAGTAGGTATGGCGACGAATATGGCTCCGCACAACTTGCGCGAAGTCGGTGCCGCTATCCATGCTTTGGCTGAAAATCCAGACTTGACTGGCGAAGACCTCATGGAATATGTGAAGGGCCCGGACTTCCCGACAGGCGCTATTGTCTGTGGCCGTTCTGGCATTCGCGAAGCTTACCTCACGGGTCATGGCCGTGTGCGTGTGCGCGCCCGTACCGAAATTGAAACGGATGCAAAGGGCAAACCGCGTATCATCGTCACCGAAATCCCATACATGGTGAACAAGGCCGAACTCTGCAAGAAGATTGCAGACCTCGTCCGCGACAAGCGTATCGATGGCATTACGGACATCCGCGATGAATCGAGCCGTGACATCCGCATTGTGATTGAACTTCGCCGTGATGCTGTTGGTGAAGTTGTCTTGAATAACTTGTTCAAGTACACGCAACTCCAGACGACGTTCAGCATTTATAACTTGGCACTCGTCAATAACCTCCCGAAGCTCCTTACGCTCAAGGATCTTTTGCAGGTCTACATTGACCACCGCCTCGATGTGATTACGCGTGCAACGCAGTTCGATTTGAAGAAGGCTGCAGCTCGCCTCCACATCATTGAAGGTTTGCGAATCGCAACGCAGAACATCGACGAAGTCGTGAAGATTATTCGCCAGAGCAAGACGACCGAAATTGCAAAGCAGAGCTTGCAGGACCGCTTCTCGCTCGATGAAATCCAGTCTCAGGCCATCGTTGATATGCGCCTTGCTCAGTTGGTCGGCTTGAACATTGAAAAGTTGGAAGCCGAATACAACGAACTCATTGCAACAGTTGCTGACTTGAAGGACATCTTGGAAAAACGCGAACGCCGCGTTGCCATCATGCTCCAGAAGCTCGATGCTGTTGTTGACAAGTATGGTGACGAACGCCGCACGACGATTGGCGAAGCTATTGACGATAGCGATGACGAAGACCTCATTGCCGAAGAAGAACAGGTCATCACGCTCAGTAAGGAAGGCTACATCCGTCGCCTCCCGATTGATACGTTCAAGGCTCAGAACCGCGGTGGTAAAGGCATCATCGGTGCAGGCCTCAAGGACGAAGACAACGTGGAACAGATCTTCACGGCTAGCACGCACAGCTACCTGCTCGTGTTCACGAACAAGGGTCGTGTCTACTGGACGAAGGTCTACCGCTTGCCGGAAGGCGCCCGCAATGGCAAGGGCCGCCCGATTGTGAACTTTGTCGCTCTCACGGAAGGCGAAAAGGTGCAGGCGATTGTGCCGGTGCGCAAGTTCGGTGGTTACTTCTGCCTCGTGTTTGCAACCAAGAAGGGTATCATCAACAAGATGGACCTCACGCTCTTTAGCCGTCCGCGCAAGGCTGGCGTCAATGCCATTAGCCTCGACGCAGACGATGAATTGGTCAAGGTTCAGCTCGTGGGCATGTCTGCCGAAGAATACGAAGCGAGCAAGAATGCTTCTGACGACGATTCCGCAGAAGCCGTTGAAAACGCCGCTGAAGCTCAGGCTGCCGAAGCCGCTATTGCCGAAGAATCTGAATCTGGCGATGCTGAAGAATTCGCCAACCGCCCGATTCCGAAGGATCTTTTGATGATTGCGACTAAGAACGGTCAGGCCGTCACGTTCCCGATTAGCTGCTTCCGCGCTATGGGTCGTGGCACGCACGGCGTGAAGGGCATTACGCTCGCCGAAGGCGACGAAGTCATTTCGCTCCTGTGGCTCAAGGCCGGCAACAAGATTTTGACCATCACCGAAAAGGGTTATGGCAAGCGTTCTGAACCGGGTTCTTACCGTGTGACCCGCCGTGGCAGCAAGGGTGTCCGCAACTTGAACGTTACAGACAAGATTGGTGCCGCCGTGTTCGTCGAAAGCGTTGCTGACGATTACGATTTGATCATCACGAGTAAGGATGGTCAGGTCATCCGCATCAAGGCTGCCGATATCCGCCTCACGGGCCGCAATGCCCAGGGCGTCAAGGCAATCACGCTGCGCGATGGCGATGTCGTGAAGGATGCAACTGCACTCCCGAGCGTCGAAGATATCGAACAAGATAGCGCCGATGCCAAGGAAACTTTCGACAAGGTTAAGGGCGTTGAAGTCGATGACGATTCCGTTGTCAAGGACGATGCTGAAAAGCAGGAAATCGGCCCGACGGAAACCGAAGAATAATCGTGAACCTTGTAACAGTGGAACGTTAGTTCCCAAATAAAATTAAAAGCCTCTTTCTGGAGATCCCGGGAAGAGGCTTTTTTTTATGCCGAGCGGTCGTGCCGTGAGCAACAAAGCCCCAGTTCTTTTGAACTGGAGTGGTTGCGAGAGCGAGGCGAGTACGGAGTCTTGCATTTCAGGAGAGCCGAGCGGTCGTCAAATGTAAAATTATTGTCGTTGTTTTTTTCAACAACAAACATTTGTTTAATGTCGGTCTTTTTTCATCTGTCACTCATATATTATGTTCAGCATAACTAAAATGTGAGGAGTATCATATGAAAACATTTAGTGTGACCAAGTCTAGCGTTGTTTTCGCAATGGCTTTGGGAATGGCGACGACTGCTTTTGCTCAGGATTTCTGCAGCAACTCGTCGCATTCCGGTCAATCCGTGAAAATTTCTTCGAACCAAGTTGGTAAAATCGGTGATATCGGTTATGAACTTTGGGACGAAAATGGTCATGGCGGTAGCGCTACGTTCTATAGCGACGGTTCCATGGATTGCAGCATCACGGGCGCTAAGGACTATCTCTGCCGTGCTGGTCTTTCCCTTGGCAGTAACAAAACCTATAAGGAACTTGGCGGCGACATGATTGCCGAGTTCAAGCTTGTGAAGAGCCCGGCCCAGAACGTTGGGTACTCTTACATTGGCGTTTACGGCTGGATGGAAGGCGTTTCTGGAACGCCTAGCCAGTTGGTTGAATACTATGTGATTGATAACACTCTTGCCAATGATATGCCTGGTAGCTGGATTGGTAATGAACGAAAGGGAACCATTACGGTTGATGGTGGTACCTATACAGTTTATCGCAACACTCGTACCGGTCCTGCAATTAAATCCTCGGGCAACGTTACGTTCTATCAGTATTTCAGCGTGCGTACCTCGCCTCGCGATTGCGGTACCATCAACATTTCCGAACACATGAGACAGTGGGAAAAGATGGGCATGACCATGGGTAAGCTCTACGAAGCCAAGGTGCTCGGTGAAGCGGGTAATGTCAATGGTGAAGTCCGCAATGGTCGTATGGATTTCCCGCATGCCAAGGTCTATGTGAAAAACGGCTCTGATCCGGCTTCTTCCTCTTCTGTGAAGTCCAGCTCTTCTACAGTAACGCCAAAGTCCAGCTCTTCGAAGGGTAGTGGCGTTGGTCCTGTTGTCAGCACTGAATTCTGCAAGGATGCTCAGCACACTGGCGATAAGAAGACCGAAAACGGCAACAAGGTGGGCTCCATCAACGGAATTGGTTATGAACTTTGGTATGACCGTGCAACGTCCGGTTCGGCAACGTTCTATTCCGATGGCTCTATGTCTTGCTCTTTCCAGAACGCTGGTGACTATCTCTGCCGTTCGGGCCTGTCCTTCAATAGCGACAAGACCTACAAGGAACTTGATGGCGATATGCTTGCTGAATACAAGCTCGTGAAGCAGAATGTTAATGGCGCTGACTACTCCTATGTGGGTGTCTATGGCTGGATGGAAGGCGTGCCGGGAACGCAGAGCAAGTTGGTGGAATACTATGTGGTCGATAACTGGTTGAGCCAGTACCGCCCGGGTGACTGGGTTGGCAACAAGAAGTATGGTACATTCACGATTGACGGTGCCGAATACGATGTCTATCGCAACACTCGTACAGGTCCAGCAATCAAGTCTAGTGGCAACGTCGAATTCTACCAGTATTTCAGCGTCCGTAAGCAAGCTCGTGATTGTGGCGTCATCAACATTTCCGCTCACATGAAGAAGTGGGAAGAACTTGGCATGACGATGGGTAAGCTCTACGAAGCCAAGGTGCTCGGCGAGGCGGGCAGCAATGGCGGTGGCGTTTCTGGTACGGCAGACTTCCCGCATGCAAAGGTCTACGTGGCAAAGGATGAACCGGTGTCTAGCTCTTCTGAAGCAAAGGTTGAATCTTCTAGCAGCCAAACGATTGGTCTCATTGCTGCACCGAAGATGGAACTCAAGAGCGGCAACTTCCAGGTGTTTGACATGCAGGGCCGTTATCTCGGCAACATGAAGGTCGATGCCGGTGCCTCTGTAAATGAAGTGCTTAAGGCTAACTTCAAGAATGCGGGAATCTACATGGTGAAGCAAGGCGTTTACATGCAGCGCTTCTCTGTGAAGTAACAAGTCTCTCCTCCTAAAGACTGTAAAAACGCTCCCCGCCGGGGAGCGTTTTTGCTTGTTGAACAAGTTTCGTGTGATGCCTGCGAGTGTCGGAAATGTCGCGATTTTTTGGAAAATGCTGCGCGTCTCACGTACAAAAAAAAGCGAGTCCCGAAACGGAACTCGCATAAATACTTTGTCTAAAGTCGAAGATTACTTCTTGGACTTTGCACTCTTTTTCGGCGGATGAACAGCGATTTTCTTCACGCTCTTGTCTTCTTCCTTAGCCGCCTTTTCAGCTTCCTTGAACATGGCTTCGACCTGTTCTAGAGCGCCGTTCGGATCTTCTTCGATGATTTCAGAAGCTTCGTCCACGAGTTCTGCGAATTCGTCGTACCAGTCAGCGAAGATTTCGACTTCGAGGTGGTCCACACCCGGAACCGTCAAGCGCACGCCGCAGCATTCGCCAACGCGGTCGAGGAACTTTGCAATTTCCGGACGGAGGAGGGAGAGGTCAAGACCGTCGAGGTCTTCCGGTTCAAGGAACACGCCGTCGACCTTGTCGTCGTCAGCCTTCTTGGACTTCTTCTTGTCGCCCTTCTTGCAGTCGCAGTTGTCACCGCAGCCGCAAGTGCAGCTACCGTCAGCGCCGTTCATGGCGAGGTATTCTTCGTCATCGATGCCGCTGTCGTAGTAGAATTCGTCGTCTTCCAGATAAAGTGTTTCAACGAAGATTCCCTTTGCGCCGAGAGTCTTGGCTGCTGCCAAGAATTCCTTGAGGTCGCCGCCGAAGTAGCGAGTAGCTTCGGCTTCTTCGTTCAGAGTCTGCACCGGAATCGGAAGAAGCTTCTGCTTCTTGATGTGTTCGCAGACCAAGTCGATAACGGATTTTTCATTCTTAGCCATTGTGATTCTCCTGTTAAAAAAGTCTTCCTACATGTCTATTAGACATGATACTTCTTCAAGCTCTGGGCCTTCTCGTCGATGAGCTTCATGATGCGGGCGACAGCGTCAGCACCGTTAGCCGTGTCCTTCACGCTTACGAGCGGCTGGAACAACGGGCTGTTGAAGAGCGTTCCGAGAGGAATCGGGTTCTTGCGGCAGAACGTGGCGTCGATGTAGTCACGAGCAGCCTTCTGCAAGTTGTGAGCCTTGTCCTTGTCGCCAGCCTGGAAAGCCTTGTAGAGGTCAACGAAAGTCTTGCAAGCTTCCGGGATGTTGCCCGTTGCGCTCACGATACCCGTGCCGCCCATTTCAAGGAGGTCTGCAAAGAGACCGTCTTCACCGCTCATCACAGCGAAGTCCTTGCCCTTCGTTTCCTTGATGACGCGCATCGTGTCTTCGTGGAACTTTTCGCCAAAACCAAATTCAACCGCCTGCTTGAGACCGATGATGTTCTTGTCTTCGGCAAGAGCGATCAAAGTGTCCGGATGGACATAGCTGGAGGTACGGCCCGGAACGTTGTAAATAACAATCTTTGCACCCGTTTCGCTACTGAGTGTCTGGTAGTGCTTGAGGAGTCCTTCCTGCGGCGGATTGTTGTAGTAGCCAGTGACGCAGAGGACTGCCACCGGAGCAATCTTCAAAACGTTTTCGATCATCTCGATAGATTCGCGCGTGCAGTTGGAACCTGCGCCTGCAATCACAGGAACGCGACCGTCAACGTAGTCGAGCGTGAACTTAATGATATCCAAGTGCTGCTGCGGAGAAACCGTTGCACTCTGGCCCGTCGTCACGGCGGGGAGCACACCACTTGCACCAGCTGCAATAACATCGTCAATCATCTGCCCCATCTTCTTGTAGTCGATGGAGTTGCGAAGGTTCTTAGGATCGTCGTTCTTGAGCGGGGTGAACAACGCGGGGAAAACACCAGTAAGTTGAGAAGCGTTTGTAATTTGCATAGTAACCTAAATATAGTATTAGAAGAATGACAAAGAACAAAATACGAGCGAAAAATGTAGTGATTTTAAAGCCCTGTAAATCAAGAGATGTAGCTTGAAAAACGTCATTGCGAGGAGCGAAGCGACGCGGCAATCTAGTTAAGGTTGGTGGGGGGGGGGAAGAATCCCCCTGATTGCAGCCTTGCCCTCCTCGTCATCCTGAGCGCAAGCGAAGGATCCAGTTAATTTTTAACACAGGGCAAGTCTTCCATCACCCCTTCGAAACGGGGGCTCAGACGCCGCCCCCGTAACGCCCCGGCTTGATGTTGAGAATTTGTTTGAAATCATTTGGCGAAGACCGCCTTTTATCTGTGTTTAAATCATTTTACGCAAAAATCAAAAAAAATTTGGAATAATTTCTTGAAAAACGCATGTTAATGTAATAGGTGGGGAATGATCCTTGCCGTTATATGAGGATTTAAAATGACAAGAGATGAATTTGCGCTTTTTCTTAAAGGACTCAAAAATGTTCAGGAAAAGGGTGGAGATGCTGATGCCTATGTTAAGCAGTATGAGAAACGGAATGTCTACTTTTTTAACGATGGTTGCATCAAGAAAATCCTGGCGAGCGAGAAAAATCTCGCACTGACAACGGACTTGATTAATGCGGCGCTGAACCTTGTTGGTTCGGATCGTATTGAAAATCCGAAACTCGTGAACCCTTATGTTCCGGGGGAACTGGGGCACCGCAGTATTGAACCTGATTTGTTGCTGACGAATGAACGTGGTGGTGAAATACCGCGCGACCGCATTTCGATTGAAATTCAGCATGAAAATCA
>NZ_FXAX01000007.1 GCF_900177805.1 Fibrobacter sp. UWB13
AAGGATAACGAAGCCCCGGTCGCCAAGAAGGGCAACAAGATCGGAACAGGCGCCTACATCGCGAAGTTCGACTTTACGGCAGAATCCTTCTGTGCCTCGAAGTTCGACGAGACGACCAACGACTACAAGGCATCCTGTGCTGAAGTGGGCGCTAGAGTCGAAAAGGCAACCGACAGCAAGACCAAGACTCTTGGCTTCAAGAGAAGAAAGTAATTATAAACAGGCAGCCACCAGGATCTAGCCATCCTGGCGGCTTCTTTATTTTTTGGATAAAAGAAGAGAAAGTATGAAAAGATTACTCAGCATTGTTTCTTTACTGGCTACGTTCTGCATGGATTATGCAGAGGCAGAACTACCGAACATAGACAGAACATGTACCACCTGTAGCCGACGCTATTTGGACTCGTTGAACGTCTACAACAGACGTCCCATCCGAATGAACCAAAGCGGATTCAGACCGCAAGACTACAAGTACGCCTATGTCGCCGATCCAAAGGAAATGACCTTCAAAGTCATCGATGCGAACAGCGGTAAAGAAGTTCCAGGTGGCGGAAACCTCTCGCTTATCAAGAAAGGCGCCACAAAGCCAAACATCTGGATTAACGGCGCTTTCAACTCATTGGAAAGCATTTATGAGTTTGGTAAACAGGACTCCATCAGCACAGAAAAAGAAGACCTGTACCGAGCCGATTTTACAACGCTTTCAACAACGGGCGAATACTTCCTTGTCGTGGGCAAAGACACATCGGCAACATTCCATGTGCACCCATCCATCTACAATTCCATCCTCGAAAACTCCTTGCAGTTCTTCGGGATTCAGCGCTGCGGTAATACAGATTCGCACTTCCACAAGCCCTGCCACTTGAAAGACGGCTCCAAAGTCGGACATGACTTGACGGGTGGTTGGCACGACTGTGGTGACCATTTCAAGGTTTCTGAAACTCTTGGCTATACCGCCTACGTGCTTTCGATGGTTTACCTTACCTACCCCAACAAGGCAGAAGACCGCTATGGTCATTCTTATGCTGACACAGTCTTTACAGACGGCATCCCGGATATTCTCTACGAAGCAAAAATCGGTGCCGATTACATACTCAAGCTTTACAAGGCCTCCAAAGAAGATGGATTGATTGCCCAAAATGACATGTACCATTCCGTGGGCGTTGACGAAAAAGACCACTCATTCTGGGACTTGCCGGAACGTCAGGACGCTCAGCCAGAATCTAAGGGCGGTCCAGACCGCGTTGTGCTCACAGGCATAGGTGCAAACACTTCGGGTATGTTTGTTGCAGCCCTTGCAAACGTCGCTGCCGGCTATCGCGTTTACGACCCAGCCTATTCTGATACGCTCATCGAAGCAGCAAAAGACATTTACAAGAACGTGATGATGCCGCTCTTTGACTATGGTAACGGAAACGAAATGGGAAAGACGACATCATTCCCTGGATTCTATACCGGTGGCGGTCCGCGTTATGACGATGGTGCGGCAGCTGCACTCGCCTTGTGGTACGCCACTAAGGACACGACCTACCGCTATGACCTTTACAAGAACACCAACATTTTCAACAACCCCACCAACTCTAGATTCAACCTGGACTACTTCAAGGCAGGATTTCTCGGCAATGAAAGTGGCTTTTCTCCTGGCGGCTGGGCAACAGACTACCAGAACATCCACACCTATGTGCTGTTTGCATTCCAGAACCTGATTTTGAAGAGCTCGGAAACAGCGGCCGAATTCGGTCTTACAGAAATCGAACGCGACTCCCTCTCGATGCGTACGATGGCAACATTCCGCAAAATTTTGAATGACGCCACAAACCAGGGTGACTCTACCGTTCTCGTCAATCCGGGGGTAAACTCCAACGAAAAAAGCGAAGCTCATGAAGGTCCGACAGACCTCAAGGTCATTACTCCCTACAACCTTGTATGGACTAGCTTTGACTGGGGCGTGATCCGCTACAACCTGGGTACAGCCGTTTCCATCTTCTTGATGTACGAACTCACGAAGGACGAACGCTATTTGAAGGTCGCTCTCGACAACATGTACTACGCACTTGGCGCAAACCCGTGGGATATTTCCCTCTTGATGGGCGCAGGTGACAAGAACCCGCAACACCCGCACAACCGTTCTGCAAACCCCGATGGCTTCAATACCGGTGGCATGCCTTACCAGTACCGCTGCCCGAAGGGTGCACTCATGGGTGGCCGCGATCCGGAAAAAACACTTATCGAAGACTGGAGCAAATACACCTCTACCGAAACATGTATTGACTTCTCGGCACAGTTCCTCTTCCCGGCCCAGAGCCTTGCTGAAACACTCCCGCCCGATAACGAAGGCCCGATTTTTAGCAACATCGTCGGAACGCCGATTACAGACTCTACCGCTATCGTAAGCTGGGACGCAAACGAAGTCGCCCTTGTTACGGTTTTCTACGACGTCGTCCCCAATTCCGCCAATCCGAAATCGGTGCAGCAGACCACAGCCTCTAAGGGCGGTTCTGTAACGCTTACCGGACTCATTCCTGGACAGACATATTACTTCTTCCTCGAAGGCATGGACACCAAGAGAAACATCACGACTGATGACAACCATGGTTATTGGTACTCCTTTACCATGACTCCCAAAATGACTGAAATCAAGGGAGTTACGATTTGCCAGGTCGACCATCGCAGTGCAAAGATTTACTGGTGGAGCACCGACCGTCTGAACGGCGTCGTCAACTACGGAAAGGTCAAGGGAGCCTACACTGAAACCCAAAATGCAAGTGGCAGCGCCGTCCTTTTCCACGAAGCTGAACTCACAGGACTTGAAGCGGGTACAACCTATTACTTTACCGTTTCCTCGGGCGCAAAGACTTCTGAAGAATACTCATTTACCACAGAAACCCACGCCACCTATGCAGACCTCGACATTTCTTTGAAGCCGAGTTCTTACGGTGGAGAAGCCGCCTGTAGCCAATGGCAAGATTGCCATGCCTTCATCATGTCGCTTTCAAACAACGACACCGTACCATTCGAAGACTTTGAAGTGCGTATGTACCTCAAGGATCAAAACCTCTCCGCACTCGGAAACTGCCACCAAAACTTCGGAGGCGACGGTCAAATGGGTAAGCCGATTAACGTTACTTTCGGAACCGCTCAGGCAGACGGTTTTGGAGGCTATTATCTCCCCATTAACGTCAAAGGCAAACTAGAAGTTTCTGGACAGCTGATTATCCAAATCATCTTCCACAACTACGATCCTAATGTAAAGACAGTGAAATTCAAGGACATCGAAGGTTCCTGGTCACTCCGCGCACACACCGAAGAAACCGATCCGGAACATTTCGAAGGCATTGACTTGACTCAAGCTCCTTACTTCAAGGGTTCTGAAACGACATTCCTTGAACACAATTCCAACGGTGAAAAAGTCGTTGCCTTTACCCGTGACCCCTATATTACCGTCTATTACCACGGCAAGCACATCTACGGTTACGGTCCGGACTACACGCCTGAAAATGGCCCGCAAGTCAAACGCACCATCGAAACAACGTTCACGAGCCCGTTCGTAAGCCCGAGATACTCTGTTGAAAGGGAAGATCCGCTCACAACGTACGCCGCCACAAGTAAGGTTTCGCCGACGGGTGTCCTCGATGCTGTTGAAATGAACAGCAACCCGTACAAGTTTGAATACCCCAACATCAAGCGCACCGACTCTATCGCCTTCGGTACAGATACGACTCTCGCCTACGGCAACAACTACATGGAATGGGTCACCTGGCATAACCGAAATGCCAATATGAAGGACGAAAACAAGTATGACTGCGCCTGTGCCGTGGTCCGTAGCAACGTTGAAATCGACAGTATCACGAAGCCACTCGAAAAACGTTACCTCGTTTTCGACAAGAGCAATATTGTCGGTTATAAGGACAAGTTCATTGAAGTCCAGATTTCGCTCCTCGACAGCAATCTCGAACTCTACAAGGACGAAAAGAACCTGAACGTCGAATTGGTTAGCGATGATCCGAATGTCCTCTTCTATACAGACCCCACAGCCACTATTCCGGTAACAACCATAACGCTTTATGACGGTGTTGCGACAATCTACGTGAGCTCCAAGGTCGCCGTGAAGACAACTATTTCTGCAACACACGCCAATACCGCAGATTACGCCTACACGCCGGCAGTTGCGGAACTCGACATCGAAGAATTGCCGCCTTGGCCGATTATCGACGTGGCAAAGATTGTGGACTTGAACTGCGACCACATCCCAGATGCCATGGACATCACGCTTTCTTCGGAATATACGGCAAACCAGAGTTTCACGTCTATTTCGTTCACTTACGGAAGCACGACCATCAATGCGAACAAGGTCAAATCGCTTAATGGCAAGTCGCTCGTTGTCGAATTTGACGACATCAAGGACATCGTAACAAACGCCACAGGAAAGATTACACTTACAAGTAATATCGAAGGACAGGTCAAGACCGTCGAAGATTCCTATTCCGACGGCATTCCGCCCGCACTCCTTTCAGCTACAGTCCTCGAACGCCAGGATACGGCAAACGCAGATCACGTTTATCTGCAATTTAGCGAACCGATTTCTGCTCCGGGCACAAACTTCCCGCTCATCCTTTACGCAGCAGACGGCATTACAAAGGCTGCTACACCGACGGTCCTCTCGGCTAAGCTTTACAATGAATCGAAGAACATCTGGGACTTCGAAATCGCCTTTGATGCAAGCAACAATTCTGTTGTCACTGCAGGCATGTGGGGACAACTCGACCCGGCAGGTTCCATCAAGGACTTGAACGGCAACGGCGTAGCCGGTCTCTGCACACCAGAAAAGGTCGAAATCCTCCTGAAGATTCTACCGATCCCGATGACTTACGCCGTCATTACCGACAAGGATAAGAACGGCTATGCAAGCCACGTCGATGTACAGTTCTCCAAGGCACTTGACGCCAAGCACACACCGGATACGCTCGAAATCATCTTCGGTATCGCAAAGCCAGAAACGCTTAAGGTCGAAAAGAGCAAGTTCGCCCTCAACGGTGAAAACCTCGCTATCGACCTTGAAAAGCCGTTCCAGTTCGGCAATACCGCAGGTAACTACGACGGAGCACTCCCAGGTGGAAAGATGCTGACTCATGCAGGTCTTGTCACGCAGTACCTCGGTACAGGCGCCGCCACGGAATCGAACTCGGTCCTCGCCGAAGACAAGGTCGGTCCGGTCTTTGTTTCCGCAACAATCAACCAGACAAACTCTGCCGACGTTCTGAACATTACCGTCAGCGAACCTCTCGTTGTTGCAGACTCGACTCAGGAATTCTACAGACACAAGCGTGCCGAAAGACTTTCCAACGCGTTTAGCAGCAACTTCTCCGCATGGAGCTTCTCGCAGAGCAATTCGAGCCTCACCTTCCTCTACATGAACAGCCTCGCAGGCACAGTCATGGAAGGCGACTATGTGAGAATGGGTTCCATGATGACAAGCACATTCAAGGATGCCAATGGCAACTATCCTGAATTTGATGTTCCCTGGGTTTTGGTCAACGGCAAGGGCGCTCCGAAAATCAAGTTCGACGTGCATCTCCGCGAAACCGTTACCGATGCAAATTCGCTCAACCGCTCTAAGGTCAACACCGACGAGACCATGCGATTCTACATCAGGAATCCGTCGAACAACAAGTTCGACCTCATCCAGGGCGGCAAGGTCACACAAACCGCCATTGACTCAGCAGATATCGGCGGTGCCATCTTTGACGTGAAGCTGACTGTTCCGCGCGGCTCTTCGTTTGGTGAAGAATGCGCATGGGAAAGCCTCCTCGTCAAGTTCAGCATTCCGATATACTCGAACCTCGGTAACTTTGTTAATAGGTTCAAGCAAGCGTTCAGTGTAGATCCGAAACAGTACCTCTCGACGAACAACCTGGTGGAATTCGCCATCGAATGGGCAAACAAGGCCCCGTCTGGCATCCGCACCAAGGATGACAGAGCCGTTGGTACTGGCGCCTACATTTACAAGGCAGAAATAGAAGCTACATTTACGCCAAACATGAACAATCCTGATGTCAAGGGAGACGAGAAGCTCATCAAGAACTTCTCGACGAAGAGCTCGTTCGATCAGACAAAGACCTTCGGCATCAAGAGAACTAAGTAAAAAGGTCAAGAAGCTGGGAAAATATGCAAGAGAGTCTATTTACAAACTCGCCCTACGTTATAACGCTTACTGTAGTAGCGTTGATCATCGTATGCTATTTTCCCATCATGCTTGGTCAAAAGACGTCCGTCAAGCAGCTTCCTCGCCCCATACACCAGCTGGTGATCATCAGCATATTCTGGCAAGCGAGCAACTTGATAGGCGACATTTTCTTTAGTGGCGATAACTTTATTGCAGGGACCAGAGCCTATACGGCAAGGCAACTCATATTCTGCGCGGCAGCCCTTGGCTGGATCCAGCTCGGGAACGCCATACACCATACCGCAGAAATCAGTCTCAAGATAAAGCGCAAGAACGGCTGGAAGCTCATGAATATTTTCGGAGCTTTAGCCGTTCTCGTTTCGACATATCTCTTTATCAGTAATCCTAGCTTCATTCCCAATTTAAACTTCTTTGGCTACCATCCCTTTGCAGAACGCCCTGTATTCAACTTTTATTCTTTACTGTTCTGCTTATTCGTAGTCCCCAACATCATCGTTACCGCCTACATTATTCTACGCAACATCGTACAAACTAGCGATACGACGCTCCCCTACCAGGTTAGCATTTACATGTTATCCTCGTTTGTATTCTTTGTAACCTTGGTGGCACTCTTCGATTTCGTTATTCCCATTTCCACAAAATTCAGTAACTACGACCAATTCCTCAAATGGTCGCAATTCATCTCGGTATTCTTGGCAATCCTTTCGGGGCAATATTTCACTTCCGTATCGTTCAAGAACAAAAGCGCATCCTGGTTTTTGGACAAGCTAAAAGACAAGATGGTAGACGGGCTTATCTACTACAACTACAAAGGTGAAATCCAGCTTGCAAACCCAGCAGCTCTTGGAATTTTACACACAACGCAAGAAGCCCTCCACAACAAGAAAATCACGTCCATATTCCCGCAAATACAAGACCCGGCAAGAGAATCGACCTACAACAAGATTAGAGTCAAAATCGATAACGAAGACCATATTTTTAATGTCTCGATTTTTGAAATCCGCCAGTCATTGACAACAAACTATAACGTCGCCTTTTTCAGCGATGTTTCCAACACGCTGCATTACCAGCAAATTATCAAGACCCGCGATGAGCAGTTCAAGGAATACCAGCTCGACCAAATCCGTTATCAGGAACGACTGAACATCTGGAAGAAGAAAGTCGATGAAAGCAAGTACTTCTTAGACACGCTTATCAGTACACTCCCCTTCCGCTTCTGGTCCAAGAACGAACAGGGCGTGTTCATGACGCAAAACCAGACAGACATCAAGAGCCGCGGAAACCTGCTCCAGACATCAGAACCGGACAGCAAGATTTTGCCGCAGGAACTCTTAGCCCGTAACGAAGGCGAACCGCAAAGCTTTATTTCTTACGAACGAATTAAGAGATCGTTTAACGAAGACCAGGATGAAGAAGACGATATCGAAATTTTGAAGCAGGATGACTACAATATGGCAGTCCGCAAGGGCGCTGCTAAGGATATCATGATTTTCAACAACATGTTCATCCCGATTATGGCGCCCCGCAAACCGTACAAAATCATCGGTATCAAAATCGATATTACCAAGGAAATGCGTCTCGAAAAAGAACGCGACATGTTGCAGGAACAAAAGCACATCCATTCGAGACTCGAAGAACTGGGCACCATCTGCGGTGGCTTCGCGCATGACTACAACAACATTCTCGGCTCGCAAATCGGCTTCTGCGATCTCGCCCTTGAAGTGCTCGACAAGGATAACCAAGCTTACATGTTTATCCAGGAAGCCCGAAAGGCTGCAACACGCGGTAAAGAATCGCTCGAAGAGCTTTTGAACACCATCCGCGGAAAGACATCCGAAAAGGACAAGCTGACTGAATTTGCGCCGTACATGATTATCGACGACGTGGTGAAGAAGCTCTGGATTACGCTCCCGCCGAACGTGAAGGTCAAGGCAGAAAACCTCGACAAGAACATCCGCATCGTCGGAAACGTCTCTGCACTCGACCGTATTATCAGCAACCTTGCGAACAACGCCATTTTCGCCATGAAGGAAAACGGCGGTACGCTCACGATTGCCCTCAAGCGCGAAGTGCTCACGGAACCGCTCATTACGCCATACGCCCCGCAGATCGAAGCGGGCACGTACGCCAAAATTACAGTCGAGGATACCGGTACCGGCATGGACACCGCCACCCTCGAACGCATCTTTTCACCGTTCTTTACGACCAAGGCACCGGGTGAAGGACTCGGTTTGGGCTTGTCATCCGCATTAAGACTGCTAAAAGAAGGCAATGCGGGCTATACAGTCCAAACAACATTGGGCGAAGGAACTATTTTTAATCTATATTGGTCTATAAGAAACGAGAAAATGGAGGCTTAATGTCTACAATACTCATCATTGACGATGACGCTCAGCTCAACCTCATGTTGAAGTCTGCTTTGGAATTGAAAGGTTACACTGTCGATACTGCATGCAACGGTAAGAAAGCCAAGTCGCTTTATCAGAAGAATACTTATGATGTGATTATCACCGATATCATCATGCCGGAAGGCGATGGCTTCGAAGTCATCCTCGATCTCCGCCGCATGGGCCTTAGCGACAGGGTTATTGCGATTAGTGGTGGTGGACGCACCTCTGCCGAAGACTACCTTGCAACGGCACAGCATTTCGATGTTGCTGCTATTTTCAGCAAGCCGCTGGACCTCCAGCAGCTCCGCAACAAAGTTGACGAGATCATCAAGGTACATTCGTAATAGCATAAATGATGAATATCCTGATCGCTGATTTTGATCGGAAATTTGTCGAGGAGCTACAACGGAACTGGTCTGTAGCCGGAACGAACCTCCTGGTCTGCTCCGACGACAAGACTTTGATGCCGCTAATTAAAAAGACGTCGATAGACCTTGCGTTTATCGAGGTTCCTTTTTTAATGCTCGACAATATGGATTTGATCAGCTATTTGAAGGAACGCCAGCCTGGTATCGAGATTTTTGTACTGTGCGATGACCGCAACTGGCAGGGAGCTGCTAGCGCCATTACCCGTGGAGCCAGCAGCTTTTTGAAGAAGCCGGTCACGCTATCGCTCCTTGAGAGCACGGCAAGCAAAATCCAGGCTCAGCAACAAAACAAGTCCAACACGCAGCTCATGGAATCCCAGGTGTTGGACAACCTTCTCGGCGACACGCCCGAGATGCGCAAAATTCTAAAGACAGTTTATAAGGTCGCACCGACCAACAGCACCTTGCTTATAACCGGCGAGTCCGGTTCGGGCAAGGAATTTTTGGCAAACGTCGTCCACCGCTACAGCAAGCGTGCAAACGAACCGTTTGTGCCAGTCAACTGTGGCGCCATCCCCGAGAACCTCGTGGAAAGCGAACTCTTCGGTAGCAAGAAGGGATCGTACACAGGTTCGACCGCCGACAAGAAGGGCTTGTTCGAATCCGCCAATGGCGGTACGCTCTTTTTGGACGAAGTCGGTGAACTCTCACTGGCAACCCAGGTCAAGCTTTTACGTTTTCTGCAAAGTCACGAAATTCGTCGCGTGGGTGAAACGGACGCCCGTTATTTGGACATCCGCATTATCGCTGCAACGAACCGCGATTTGCAAAAATCCATGCACGAAGGTCGATTCCGCGAAGACCTTTACTACCGCTTGAACACGTTCCACTTGCAGCTTCCGCCGCTCCGCGACAGGAAGCCCGTCATCCCGAACTTAATTCGTTACTTTATCTTAAAGAACAAAGAAGCGCAGGGCAAGGAAATTCTCGACCTTGAACCAGCCGCTCTTTATGCTTTGACAAAGTACCCCTACCCCGGCAACATCCGCGAGCTCGAAAACATCATGGAGCACGCGATTGTGCTTTCGGAAGGTGGGGTCATCAAGCTCGAAGACCTGCCCGAATACGTGCAAGTAGAAGCCCGTGAAAAGACTGTCGCCATTCCGCATATAAAGGATGCCAGCAGCAATAAAGAAAGCTCCAGCGAATCTGTTTACAACAAAGTCGAAGATACGGAAGATGACGAGAAGTCCGCCGAGAATCCATTCGGAAAGCCGATTCATTTTGAACCGATTTCGGGCAAGACGGATAGCGCAGGACTTTTGACGCACAACCCGACGAAGTTCATCACGCATAATCCGGCGCCCGCCGAAGAAGAAGAAATTCTTTCGCTCGACGAGATGGAACGCAGGCACATTCTGCATGCCTTAAGCATTTGCAAAGGCAACAAGACTGAAGTCTGCAAAAAGCTCGGCATTAGCCGTGCCACACTTTGGCGCAAGCTCAAAGAGCTCAAAATTGAAATGGACGGCGGCGAGGATTAAACCTCTACAAGAGTTGCGACTAAGCAAGAATCTTTTGTAGAACCGCTACCGACAAAGTCTACGTCTTGGGATTTTTTCCAAGACGTTTTTGCTTTCGGGTGCACAGAAGAAACGGCGGCGAGCACATCGCGGGCAAACGCAGACAAGTTAAATTCACTATAGTTGGAACTGACCATGAAAAATCCGCCCGGATTTAAAAGCATCGCACAATCGGCAACGAGCGGCATCAAGTGTTCGCGCACGTTAAAGTTAAAGCCCTTGAAACGCGCAAAGCTCGGCGGGTCAAGCACAATACCATCAAATCGTAAGCCCTTCTTTTGAGCCCAGTGAACGTATTCGATAGCGTTACCGCGGAAGAACTCTCCAGGGCGCAAATCAAGCCCATTTAAGGCATAATTTTCACGACCCTTGTCGAGAATCTTGCCACTGATATCGGCGTTTGTAGCAACCGCAGCACCGCCTAGACGGGCATGCACGGAGAAACTGCATGTATAGCTAAAAAGATTGAGGAAGCGAAGGCTCTCCCCGGACATTTCACGGAAGCGTTCTTCGACTTCGAGACGCACATGGCGCATATCGAGAAAAAGTCCCGGATTAATCGTATCAAGCAAATCCACATGAAAATGTGCATTGCCTTCGCGGACGGTTCCCACGGCATCTTCACGCGCGCCAATCACGACATCCATCGGAGCGTTCTCGAGCGATTTTCCAGAGCTCGAAAGGCGTTCCTTTGTCACAACACAAACTGGATTGAATAGAGCGGCTACAGCCTCGACAATTTCAGTCTTGCTCGTTAAAAGCTCCGGTCCAAAAAACTGCATCTGGTAACGGTCACCAAGCTTATCAATCGTAAGTCCCGGGAAGCCGTCAGCAGCGCCATTCACAATGCGCAAAGCATCCGTTACCTCGAATAACGAGGCGCGCTTGTCGAAAGCAATCGCTAACTTGTTTTTTAAATCAAAAGCCATTCGAAAAAGACGAATTACTTATCAAGAGTCTTGATCTGGTCGACGAACTCGCCCACTTCCTTAAATTCACGATAGATGGAAGCAAAGCGGACATAGGCAACGGCATCGAGCTTTTTGAGTTCCTGCATCACGAGGTTGCCAATCTGATCGTAGCTGACTTCAAAGCCCTCTGACATCTGCAACGAATTTTCGACTCGCGTCACAAGTTGTTCGATATCGTCCATGGAAACCGGACGTTTTTTGCAAGAGTTCATGACGCCACGCTGGAGTTTTTCGCGCTGGAACGGTTCGCGTTCGCCACTGCGCTTGATAACGGTCAACGGCTGAACTTCGATATATTCACGAGTCGTAAAGCGACGACCACAGGCACAACATTCACGACGACGACGAATGGACGAGCCACTCACGCGGCTATCGACAACCTTGTCGTTATCATTCTTGCAAAACGGGCAAATCATACCTTGAATATAGCTTTTTTAAGAAAAAATTGCAAAAAACACAATAAAATTACATAGCCAACAGATACACTACCGGTTTAGTCCTTTATCTTTGTTGCGATAGTATATATACGCATCTTCGCTTTCCCAACATCCGCAATATTCAACAGCAGCAAAATTACATCCATTTATTTTTTTGAGGCATTGTACGTCATTAGGGCTTTTGCACTCTATAAAACGAGCATTACCAAGACTGGCGGAAGCACAGGCAGGAATCAAAGTCGGAAGATAAAACATTCGATCCCCTTTATCCTTACTACTAGATTTGACTACTCGACTACTGCTGCTCGATTTAATTACGCAACCAAATCCATAAGGTCAAAGTACATCAACCTTGTATGCGGATCGTCATCTTCAGCATTCATAAACCGAAAACCATTCTTTTCATAAAAAGGAACGGCGTTCAAATACGCATCAACAGTCAAAAATCTACAACCTGTCTTGTTGTCAATCACAAACATAGACTTGATGTAATTGAGGATTGTCGTCCCGATTCTATGTTTTTTAGCCGAGACATCAACGCCCAAGCGGCATAATTTGACCGCAGGATAACTTTTCAAACGTTTTTCGTTCGGGAAACCGCTCTTTTTTCGGAACCGATTGAATTCTGTTTTATCCTTGAAATTGTCCAATGCCACCCTGTCATTTGCAAGGCTGCAATAAGCCAATACTTGACCTGTACCAGAATCGGTACAAGCATAGCTTACAGCAAGCAAATGTTTCTGAAATGCAGACGCACAATTCAGAATGAAATCATCTAAATCGCGATCACCGCAATTAAAATTTTTAACAGAATAAGATGGTCGAATCCTAATAAAACTTAATTTTTCTGTATCTATACCTTCTTGAACCACGGATCTATACCTCCATTAGCTTCTTCTCGGGCACGCTGTTCAGCCATACCACGTTCGTAAGCCTTTTTCATAAACTCGTAATCGCGCAAACGCTGGGCACGAGCTTCTGGAGTTTCCGGTCGGCGAATCTTCATGTTTTCAAGAAAACGACGAGCATCCTCGCCATAGAGAATCGGAGTTTCACGAATGGGTCTAGCCATAGCTTTGTCCTCTTTGAATCATATAATAACGCATATATTAACTCTGGAGCATCACTAGACAGGTGAAACCCGGCAACACACTACTAAGGTGGTTCTCATAATATAAAATGATGAAATTTCAAAAACAAGGGATCGTCCGTCGGACGATTTATTTTGCAAACAACCGTTAGCAAGAATCGAAAAAATTTACAAAAGAGAAAGCGAGCACGAAGCATCGTCAAAGTCAAAGCCATAGCTAATATAACATGTTTTAGCTTAATTGGAATAGCCGATGCCGGAATAAATCCGGCATGACAAATCACAAATGTGTTTGTTGAGCACATCCCTCTTCCCCAAATCGCAAAAATTTCTAAATTTGGGCTATGTTCTTAGACGAAAAAAATATTGAAGTTCGCTCCGGCAGAGGCGGTGACGGCATCTGCAGTTTCCATCGTGAAAAGTTTGTACCCCTCGGCGGTCCCGATGGCGGTGATGGCGGTCGTGGCGGTCACGTGATTTTGCAGGTGAACGAGCAGTACACCACGCTTCTCGACATGGGCAACACGCACATTTACAAGGCAAAGAGCGGTCAGCCCGGTGGCGCCAAACGCTGCTCCGGTGCATCTGCCGAAGATTTGATTATTAGCGTTCCGCGCGGCACAATCGTCAAGGACGAACAGGGCCACATCCTCACGGACTTGACCGAACCGGGCCAGAAGTGGATTGCGGCTCGCGGCGGCAAGGGCGGCATGGGCAACCAGCATTTCGCAACCCCGAAGGTGCAGGCACCGCGCAAGTGCACTCCGGGTGAAAAGGGCGAAGTCCGCCAGCTGTTCCTCGAACTCAAGCTCATGGCAGACGTGGGTCTCGTGGGCTTCCCGAACGCAGGCAAGTCGAGCCTCGTGAACAAGATTTCTAGCGGTCGTCCGAAGGTTGGTGACTATCCGTTTACGACTCTTGAACCGGTGCTCGGCATCGTCCAGGTGAACGGTCACAGCTTTGTGGTTGCCGATATTCCGGGTCTCTTGGAAGGCGCGAGCGAAGGCAAGGGCCTTGGCCACCAGTTCCTCAAGCACATCGAACGTACGCACACACTGCTCTTTGTGATTGACGGTTTTGCCGAAAACGCCTACGAGCAGTTCAAGGTCTTGAAGGAAGAACTCAAGGCATTCCACCCGAAGCTTGCCGAAAAGAACTTTGTCGTAGCGCTCAACAAGAGCGACCTCGGCATCGAAAACGCCATCAAGGAATTCAAGAAGCACCGCCAGAAAGTGGTCATCACATCGGCGGTCACTGGCGAAGGTTGCGCTGAATTGCAGCAGGCATTGGACGCTGCAGTGCCCCATATGCACAAAAAAAGCATAGGTTGGAGCAAAAAAGCGTAACGGTTGCTTAAAATTATTGTAAATTCTTTAATATGAAGGCGACTCAGTCCAACATAACTAAGAAGGAAATCGTTGATGAAATCGCTTCCCAGACTGGATTTACGCAAGTAAAAACCAAAGTCATCGTGGAAGAACTCATCGACGCTATTTCCAATTGCGTTATCGAGGGCAACAATATCGAGTTGCGTGGATTCGGTCGCTTCAAGAATAAACAGCGCAAGGAACGCCGCACCCGGAACCCCAAGACTGGCGAGCTCGTGAACATTCCCGCCAAGGTGCGTCCGGTGTTCGAACCCAGCAAGGACCTGATCGAAAAAATCAACAACGTTCCTTTCGACTTAGAAGAGGCTTTTGTCCCTAAAGATGATCAAGAAAGAATCTAGTACGCCCGTTATCCAGAACCGCAAGGCGAGCCACCTCTATTTTGTAGATGAAACTTTTGAAGTGGGAATCATGCTCATCGGTTCGGAAGTCAAGTCTATCCGTAACGGCAAATGCACTTTGGGCGAAGCGTGGATTGATATCGACGAAAACAAGGATGAACTCTGGCTCGTCGGTGCGCATATCGATGAATACCTTTTCGCCAACCGTTTCAACCATTTCCCTGCACGCAGGAGAAAGCTCCTCGCCCACACGCACGAAATCCAGAAGATGCGCAAGGCGAAGGAATTGAAGGGTTGCACGATCATCCCGCTGAAAATGTACTTTAAGAACCGTATTGCAAAACTCGAAGTAGGAATATGCCGAGGCAAGGATCAACACGACAAGCGACAGGACATTCTAGTCCGCGACGCCAAGATGGAAATGGCTCGCGCCGCCAAGGCTCATCGCTAATTTTAGCTTTACTGCTAGTCGCATGTAGCCTAACCCTCGCTGCTACGGCAAGGGTCGATGTGGAGTCTGTCGCCCGCGAAATCAAGGGTTCGTTCCACTGGTATCCGGTGCAAAAGACGTTCTCGATCGTTTCTGCGAAGGACACGCTCAAGTTCGCCGTCGGCATTCCGTACATGACGCGCAACGGGCGCACAATCGATTTGTCGGCAGCGCCGGAGCTCGATAACGGACACCTATGGATTGCGGAAAACGACGCCAAGAAAATTTCCAATAAGGTTGCGGCAGTCCCAATAACAAAGACTGAGACAGCACAAGTTAAAGCAAAAGAAACTGCGCCGGCCAAGCCCGCTGCAAAGCCCGCCGAACAGAAACCTGCACAGCCGGTTGTCGTAAAGCCGAAAGCGCCCAAACAAGAAATCGCAGGCACGCGTGAAGTCCGCACCATCGTGATTGACCCCGGACACGGAGGCAAGGACCCCGGCGCTTCGGGCAAGAAGTCTCAAGAAAAAGATATCGTTCTCGCCGTTGCAAAACTTTTGCGCAAGAACCTCGCGGACGAAGGCTTCAACGTGAAGCTCACCCGCAGCAAGGACGTTTTCATTGAACTGCGCCAACGCGCAAACTTGGCAAACCAGTGGGATGGCGACCTCTTCATCAGCCTGCACTGCAACGCCATTGACGCAAGCGAAGAACGCAAGAAGATTATCCAGGGTTACCAGTTCTACGTGCTGCGCGCCCCGGAAAGCGAAGAAGACAAGGCGATAGCCCGTCGTGAAAACGCGGTCGCCACACTCTACGGCGAAAAGAACGCCAAGGACGAACTTTCACCGCTGGAATGGTTCAAGCTTGAGGCCCGCCTCGAACAGTACAAACAAACTAGTTACCTATTCACGGAGAAATTGCTAGACAGTTTCGATGGCGGAAAAATCAAGAAGATGAACACAGGCGTCGGCGGTGCGGGATTCATGGTTCTCGTAGGCGCGATGATGCCAGCCGTGCTCATTGAACTTGGCTTTATCAGCAACGAAGAAGACGAAGCTTACATGATGACTAAGGCAGGACAGCAAGACCTCGCCGACCGCATCGCACAAGCTGTCAGCAAGTACAAGGACGCCGTCCACACCTACCGCGAAACGCTGGGAAGAAATTAGACGAAAAAAGGAATCCACAATATTTGACTGGATTCCTCGTTACACTCGGAATGACGAGATGTTTGCGGAATGACGTGAAGCTTTCGAAATGACGAAAAGCTTTCGACAAATAAACTACTCCGCAGCCTTTGATTTTTTCTCAATAATTTCAAGGCATTCCGCGAGAATCGCATCATACATGTCCTGATAACGTTTTGTAATTTCAGGCGTTCCGTCTGCGCAAGCCTTCGTCTTTGCAATAAAACCGTTGAACCAATTTTTCGATTTATCCTTTAAAAGGAAAACATCTGCCTCAATATCGGCAGAAAAATAAGGTTCATAAAGTCCCTTTAATGTTTTGTTTTCATGATCCAAAAGACCATTTAAATATTTTTGTTCCGATTCAGATCTGACAACATCTTCCAAGAGTTTTCCGGAGACAACCTCATACAGTTTTTTCTGCACATCGGCCAAAATATCCGGGAACAAAGCAAACCCATCTTGTTTGCAGGACTTGACCCAATCTTCAGGGTAAATTCCATGGGCTATGTCATATTCCTCATCGCTCGTATAGAAAAGATTTCCTTCGATTTTGTACCCATTCCTATAAGTACGTGTATCAGAACACACAATCATCGGAGCGTCATAATACGAAGTGGGATAACAAACAGGACTGACGATACCATAAACAGGCGCCATTTCTTGAATAGAACCGCACGATTGAAGTTTATCTTCCCATTCCGTCAAAATTTTTTGAGACAATGATGTATCTTTCCCTAAATATTTTTTATAATCATCGCAAGTAGGACTATGCGTAGTTTCAGGGCAATTGCTTCGTTTATACGACCCTTCTACACAAGTCACGGAGGTGTCCCGTGCCATGAGATATTTCACAGGTTCCGAAGAACTTGAAGATTCCGTCACGTCAGCACTTGAAGAGCTTTCTACGCTCGAAGAGCTCATCGCAGCCTCCGACGAGCTAGATACGCCAACATCAGAAGAACTCGTATTTTCTTCAGCCAAAGAACTTGAAGACTCTTCAGGTAAAGCAGCATCACTACTAGAACTATCCCCAAATGCATCTGCAGATGAATCAGGATTTGCAGACTGCCCTACGGGAAATTGCGGGTTCGAATCACTGCCACAGCTTGCCCAAAAAAGTGATGCGACAGTCAAGCAACTCAAGCGCCAAAATTTTCGAATATTCATAAGATTCTCCTTTACTCTCTAACATATAATTTATCTCAAAAATTGATTTCAAAAAGCGTTCTGTTTAAATAAAAACGTTGACATTCCGTCAATATCGCACAGCAACAATCTATTCTTCAGCGCTAGCAGCCTTGACTTCATTTTCGATAATTTCAATACACTCGGCAAGAATTGCATCGTATTTTTGCTGGTAGCGTTCCGTTATTACAGGCGTGCCGTCTTCGCAAGTTTTGGTTTTGGCAATATAACCATTGAACCAATTTTTCGAGGCTTGTTTCATTTTGTAGCCATACCCACTATAATCAAACAAATAAGGATATAAAAACCCCTTCAAAGCTTTTTTCTCTTGGTCCAAAAGTCTTTCCAAATATGCCTTGCCTTTTTCAGTCAAAGATGAATTTTCTTCAAGTTGCTTAGACAACTTTTCATACAAAGTTGTCTGTACGTCCGCAAGAACATCAACAAACAAAGCATACTCTCCTTGCGGACACGATTCTGTTAAATTCTCTGGAACAATTCCTTGAATTTCATTGTATTCTTGAATGCTTGTATAAACTTTTTTATTTTCATCGGTCACATAGTGAGCGTAAGTGTCGCCATTTGAACACCACATTTTGGAAAACAACTTAGTAGAGCAACAAGGACTACAGCCATAAACCGCCGGAGACATTTCAGAGATACCTTCACACGATTCCAATTCATCTTCCCAAGAAGACAGAAGTTTTTCGGAAACCGATTGTTTTTTCTCTAAAATAGTTTTCAGTTCATCACAAGAATATTCTTTTGCACAAATAGGAACTTGTTGCCATACTTTTTCACAACTCACAGAAGGGTCTCTCGCTAATACATACTCAGCAGAACTTGAACTGCTGTTAGAGCTAGACGAGCTTTCAACGCCCGACGAACTCGATGCGGATTCAGAAGAAGAACTTTGCGGTGGCGAATCGGAAGAGCTTGATTCAGGCGCTACAGCAGAACTTGATAATTCGCTAGAGCTACTTTCATTTGCATCAGACGATGAATCAGGATTTGCTGATGGCGACATCGGAAATTGCGGATTTGAATCCGAACAACTCGCCCAGAAAAGCGAAGCAACAGTCAAACTAAACAAGCGAATAAATTTATGGATAGTCATGCCAACACCTTCGTAATTTTCTAGGAACAAGGAACTAAAATTTATTTGGAAGCTTTAGACTTTTTCTCAATCAATTCAAGGCATTCTGCTAAAATCGAATCGTACTTTTCCTGATAACGTTCTGTCGTTTCTGGAGTTCCGTCAGCGCAAGTTTTGGTCTTGGCAATATAGCCGTCAAACCAATATTCAGAATAACCATCCATCGAAGTATATTCAACTTCTAGATTTCCCAAACGATACGGAGCAAAGTTGCCCTTCAACGTTTTATTTTCTCGATCTAGAAGTTTTTCTAAATAAGTTGTTTGAGATTCAGTCAAAGAAGCATTCTTTAGCAATTCGCTAACGATTTTTTCGTACAATGCTTTTTGCACATCAGCAAGGATATCGGCAAACAGCACAAAGTCTTCTTGCTTGCATGATTGGACTAAAGGTTCAGCTGAGCTTGAGCTTTGAGGTGCAGAACTAGAGCTTATTCCATGAGCCTCGTTATATTCTTGCGTGTTCCTATAGGCTAAATTTCCATCCAACTGATAATATCTATAGGTGCTATCATTAGAACATTTAAGCACCGAGGATAGATAAACAGCGTTAGGATTGCAAGCTGGCGGAAAAACGCCATACACTACAGACGGCATCTCCGAAATGGCACCACAAAACTCTAGTGCATCCTCCCATTTATTCAAGACCCTTTCAGTAACGCTAGTATCCTTACCCAAATATTCTTTATAATCATCACATGTATAAGAGTCACTCGAGGTTTGACAAGATGTAGAAGGAAACAATTGGGATTCTTTTACGCACGTCACAGAAGAATCTTTTGCTAAAATGTAACGTTCAGATTCCGATGAACTAGAAACATCTGAAGAACTGGAATTTGCAGAGCTAGAAGACGGTGTTTCGGAAGAACTCTCGGGAGGTTCATCAGCCGAACTAGAGGACTCTTCAGATTCCGCAGAACTAGATTCAATTTCAGCAGAACTAGAATCCGCTTCGGAAGAAGAACTCTCCTCCACATCTTCGGAAGGATCCAATTTGGCTGACTGCGGGTAATAAAGCTGAGGATCAGAATCTGAGCAGCTAGCCCAGAAAAGTGAAGCGACAGTCAAGCTACACAGGCGGAAAAACTTATGGATTGTCATGCCAACTCCTTCTTTGTGCGATAATATACAAATTGTTCGTCTACTAAGTACAAATTATTGATATAAATAAAAAAAAGAACTGTCACAATCGCAACAGTTCTCTTTTTAAAATTTGACTGGATTCCTATTGACGCTTACGCCTTCGGCTTCAGCGTCCATCCTTCGGCTCGGTCATGCCGGCAAGCAAGCTTGCCGTCGCGACTCTCGCCTTACGGACTATTGACGCCTACGCCTTCGGCTTCGGCGTCCGTCCTGCGGCTCGGTTATGGGATTGCAAGCAATCCCGCATCACTCGCCTTACGGACTATTCAGCGTCCATGTCAGCTTCGTCGATTTCGGCGTTGTGGTAGACTTCCTGAACGTCGTCGTGGTCTTCGAACTTGTCGATGAGCTTGAGGAGCTTGACAGCGTCGTCGTGACCGAGCTTGACCGGGTCATTCGGGACGTAGCTGAGTTCTGCGCTCATCATTTCGATCCCAGCATTTTCGAGAGCCTTGGAAACAGCGTCGAAAGCTTCCGGAGAAGTGGAGATTTCATGAACGCCATCTTCGGTGCTCATGTCTTCTGCGCCAGCTTCGAGAACGAGGTCCATGATCTGGTCTTCCGGATACTTTTCAGCATCGACGACAATCACGCCCTTGTAAGTGAATGCCCAAGAAACGGAACCAGACTCGCCCATGGAGCCGTTGTTCTTGTTGAAGATGTTACGGATTTCAGCAACCGTACGGACCTTATTGTCGGTCATGCACTGCACCATGATAGCGATGCCTGCCGGGCCGCGTCCTTCGTACAACGGTTCAGTCATTTCGGTACCGGAGTTAGCACCCGTACCCTTGGCAATAGCACTTTCAATGTTCTTGGTCGGCAAGCTCTGGCTCTTGGACTTGAGGATTGCAGCACGGAGACGCGGGTTAGCGTCAGGGTTGCCGCCGCCGAGCTTAGCAGCGATGGAGATTTCCTTGATCAGCTTGTTCCAAGCCTTTGCACGAGCGACGTCGGTTTTGGCTTTCTTGCGTTTGGTGGTGGCCCATTTGGAGTGACCGGACATAATTTACCTCTAGTTGTTAAAAAAAGTTGTTAGTCATTAGTTATTAGTTTGTAGTTTAAATAATCGCGGCGTTGCCGCCTAGCTATATCTAAGAACCACTGACCAATGACTATTGACTGATTCTAAGTTCTATTTTCCATTCATCTTGCAGCGGCGTTTCTGCTTGGCAGTGAGCTTGCGGCTAGAGCAATCAAGGTCATCGTGCTTTTTAGACTTGAACTTAGCCTTTTCTGCTTTTTCAGCCTTTTCACGAGCCCTGCGGTCTGCCTCTTCCTTAGCCTTGCGTTCAGCTTCTGCTGCTTTAGCCGCTTGACGCTTCTGCTGCATATCGACAAGCTTTGTCTTGTCTATAGGAACAGCGGACGCCTTAGTAATTTCTCGTTCGTACTTACCGCTCCAGATTTTACCGAGAAGCGAGCCAGACTGGAGAGCATCATCCAAAATGCTCTGTGCCCAGCTGTCATTTGCAGGCGGCAAAAGCTTGAACGACAAGTTGCGAATTCTAGTCGGTTCTTCGTCGTAATAAAGCATCATGTCGAAGAAGCCCACGTTGTATTCTTCGCCATCGGAACCGGCAGCAATCTTGTCC
This sequence comes from Fibrobacter sp. UWB13, assembly GCF_900177805.1. Taxonomy (NCBI): domain Bacteria; kingdom Pseudomonadati; phylum Fibrobacterota; class Fibrobacteria; order Fibrobacterales; family Fibrobacteraceae; genus Fibrobacter; species Fibrobacter sp. UWB13. Next base: position 21,454 of record NZ_FXAX01000007.1, read on the forward strand.
GGAATGTAGGCAAGCACAGCGTAGAGCGCTCTATCGAAAAGAGCTGTTATAAGGACATCAGAATCTCCACCGGGAGCCTGGACTTCACCTTCCGCAAGGAATGCCCACGGAGCCACATCGACTCGGAGCCTAAACTTGTGGAAACCCTTCTCAGCCTTTTTGAGCTTGATCAAGGCACCAGAGAAAGCCTGGAATTCCGGCTTAATGGAGCCTTCCTGCGCGAACACCATGGCACACGCAAGGAAGATGACCGTTAGAAGTTTTTTCATTTCCCTAATCCAATTCGCTTAATTTGTCCTTAGTTCTTGAAGAACAAAGCCTTGGCAGCTTCGAACATAGGATCCTTTTCATCCGGGTTACGGCATTCCGTATAAATACGGACCTTCGGTTCCGTACCGGACGGACGCACGAGCATCCAGGAATCGTCGTCGAAGATGACCTTCACGCCATCGAGCGTGAGGAGCTGCTTCACGGTCTTTTCATTTGCACCGACCATGACCTTTGCACCCGGCTTAGCGATATCAGCGATAGCATCGACCTTAGCCTTGAGCGGAGCACCGACAAGGGACTTGTCGACTTCGAAACCAGAACGGGTCGGATAGAAGCGACCGTATTCTTCGTACAAAGCGTCAAGGTATTCGCCGAGGTTCTTGCCAGTCGTAGCGAGAATTTCAAGAGCGATGAGGAGACCGAACTGAGCGTCCTTTTCGAGCGTGTTGTTAAGGCCAGAAATACCGTCAGATTCTTCGAATGCGACGAGAGCCTTCTGCTTGGCATTGCGAGAGAGCCACGGGCGGAAGTTCTTGAAGCCCACCGGAGTTTCCATGACAGGAACGCCGAGCTTTTCAGCAATGATGTTCACAAAGTTGGATGTTGCAACGGACTTAGCCACGCAGCCCTGTTCCTTGCGCCAGGTTGCCATGTAGTGGAAAGCGATTGCACCGAACTGGTTCATGTCGATTTCGCGAGTGCCGTCGTAGAAACGGATACGGTCGCCATCCGGGTCAAAGATTGCACCGAGACGGAACCAAGACTTGCTTTCGTCGAGGACCTTGCGAACCTTTTCGAGGTTCTTGCTGGACGGTTCCGGAGCGATACCGCCGAACAAAGAATCATCTTCGTTGCGGAGCGTGATGAGGCATTCCGGATTGTCGAGGAGAGCTGCCGGACGGCGGCGGGTAGAACCGTGAACGTGGTCGCACACGAGCGTGAGGCGGCCCTTCTTGATGAATTCCTTGATGCGGTCGAACTTGATCGTGCCCTGCTTGACGAGGAATTCCTTGTAAATCTTAAGGGAGTCGATAATTTCCCAGTCAACCTTGGAGACCGGTTCGAACTTCCAGGTAGCCATCATTTCGTTAGAAAGCTTGGTGATGACGTTCGTGATTTCCGGACCTGCAGGACCGCCGTCTGCCGGGTTGAACTTGATGCCGTTGTAGTGGCTCGGGTTGTGGCTCGGAGTCATGTTGATGGAGCAGGCAGCACCGAGCATTTCGATGGCAGCGGAGAATTCCGGAGTCGGCATTTCGCCACCGTAGTAGACCTTCACGCCAGCCTTTGCAAACTGGTCTGCGACAGCTTCGCAGAATTCGTGACCGAGCAAGCGGTTGTCATGGCCAACGACCACGCCCTTCTTCTGGAGTTCAGCAAAATCCTTGACACCCAGAGCAGCGAAGAGTTCCGGAGTTGCTTCCTTGTACAAACGCACAATAGCAGCACCGACAACCTGCAAGTTGCGGAGCGTGAATTCAGAACCGATTTCACCGCGCCAGCCGGAGGTACCAAAGCTGACCTTTGCCGGTTCCTGGGAGGTCAATGCGACCTGCTTCACGGTTTCAACCAGGTTCATATCGGTAGCCGGGTTGAATTCGGGGGACTGAATCTTTTTCCAAATCTGGGTAATGTTTTCCATAGCGGTTCCTTTGTAGTTTTAACGCGCAAAATTTAGAAAAAATCCAGTAGGACGTAGGAAGTAGATAGTAGGAAGAATCGCCCAAAATAAGGGATTACAATCTACGTAAAAAAGGCTCACATTCGTGAGCCTTGGCTAAATTCATTTTTATTTCTGTTCAAGGGTCGCCTTGATTTGAAGAATTTCTGATTCAAGAAGCCCCGTAAACTCGACGATTTCAGCTAAGGGCTTGTTTTTCAACAACATCCTCGTTGCCATCTCACGAGCCTTGTCTTGCGCACCCTCATACCTGAGGACAGCCTCATCATAATCTTTCATCCATGAATTTGACATAGTTCTAGGACTAAAATTACTCAT
>NZ_FXAX01000008.1 GCF_900177805.1 Fibrobacter sp. UWB13
AATGCGTCGTTTGCGGTCGCTTCCGGCCTTCCGATGTAGGCGTTCTGCGAGGGTGTCGAGACCGGCTTGGAGAGCGTCACGTTGAAGCGGATGTTATCATCGCCTGTGATGCGGACGTAGGGGTTGAACTTCGTCGGGGCATTGTTGTTCTTGTCGACGTAGGCGGCGCCGAGTTCCTGCGGGACGAGGCGAATGCGGTCACCGGCATGGACGACGTTGTCCTTCTCATTGTAGATGAAGTACGGGGTCTTGCTGGAGCCCTGCGGTTCGTCAGGCGGGATGTATTCGTCGCGTTCGCGCTGGATATACTTGCCGTTGTGGTCCAGAATAGTCAAGGGTTCGGACATGTTGACGGTAAGCATGCCCTTGATCAGGCGTGCCGTGGAAATGACCGGGGCGCACTTGTCATACAGCGTGTAGGTCGTTTCGAAGAAGCCGTTTGCAGCACCCTTGAGCGGGGAGACCGTTCCGTTGCCGTCCTTTTCGCCGCTGGTAGAGCCATAGGGGTAGGCGTTGTCCGCCGGGATGGTAATTTCGACGATGCTGTAGGTGTTGACGGAATCCTTCGTCGTGACAGAGTCAATCTGAACAACGAACGGTGCAGATACGGAGTCGCGGATGGTCCAGTAGGTTTCCTTCGGCTTGATGACTCCACCCGTGGTGTCGGCTGTCGTCTTGAACGTGCGCGTGATGCCCGGGTCACCCCAGATCGTCACGACGCTGTCGAACATGTCCTTCGTCTTGAGCTTTCTTTCGAACATCATGTAGACCACGTCCGGAATGCCGTCGCCTTCCTTGTCGATCATTTCGGCATGGTAGATAGGTACCGGGCGGGAAATGAGCGTTACAGGTACGGTCGGCTTGCAGCCAAACGGGTCAATCTGGTTGAAGCTCTGGTCGGTAATGTTAAAGTCGTCACTGTTTCTTGCTGCAGCCTGTGCACCGATGGGTACGAGAGTATTGTTTGTATTCCCACTGATGATTAGCTGCCAGCTCTTGCCGTTGTTTGTGGTTGTTGCGGGGCTGACGAGTGTCGGCGTTCCTGCGGCACCCGAGATGACGAGCGGCCATTCGTTCAGGGAAGAAAGGATGACTTCTTCCGAGAAGGCGACCAGGACTGTGTCGTATCCGCTCTTGTCGTCATCAGCCTTTTCGAGGATCGAGACGCTTGTGAGCGTGGGGAGGATGCCGTCTGTAATCTTGACCGTTTCGGGGGTTGCCGTGCCACGGTCTGTGACGTATGTCGTTGCTTTTCCGGACGGGCTTGCGTTTGTCGGGACGAGGCTTGTATCGATCGGGATGAACACTTCGTTCATGTCCACGTACTTGGAAGCTGTAAGCGGAAGCTTGACTGTGTCAGCCATGCCTTCGATAAAGTACTTGATGCTGTCGAGCGTGTAGCCTTCGGCAAGCTTGTTCGTGAAGATAATCTTCAGTTGGTCTGCCTTGTTGTCGCAGTCGGTGTCGATGGCGAGAATGGTTTGCGGAGTCGGCACCTTGGATTCGGCGAAGAATGTCTGTTTGGAGATGTCTTCTTCGTCATCCGGGTCGGTGTAGACAACCTGGATCGTATCGCCTGCGAAGAACGAAATTTCGGAAGTCTGGTTCCTCGTTTCCTTGGAATGGTTGACGGCGGTAATCGGGCCTCCGATAAAGTGACCGGGGTTCGCTTCGTCTGCTTTCAAGGTTACAACGAGCTTGTCGTTCTTCTTGTTGTTGATGATTTCGACATCGACGGTCTTTGCGTTGCTCTTGATCTTGTCCTTGTCCGTCAGGTCGATATAGAAGGTGGTGCCTTCGGTATTTGCCGGGCTTACAATCGGGTTGCCAGAGGCATCCTTGATGACAAGAGTCGAAGCTGTAGCGTCGCCCTTGGAGAAGTTCACGTAATAGGTTCTGTTCTCGAAGGCGCAGCCGCCGTTTTCAGAACAGGTTTCGCATGTGGGGTTCGGACCTGCGAAAATGGTAATGTCCACCTTCTTGGAGCCAATGCCCATCTTGACCGGAATGTCGAGATCCCACATGTCTGTAGGAATGTCGTATTTGGCAATAATCTTCGTTCCGGATTCGTCCAAAAGCCACTTGTCGAGGCTGACGCCGTCGTTGAACGCCATGCCGCTGACCTTAACACCATTTGCCCAAATCTTGGTAATGTAGCCACCTTCGCTCACGTGAGCCTTGCCGGTAACATGAATGGTGCTGCTTGCCTGGTCGATATCGATATGGGAGCCGTTGGAAACGTTGAACGGAGGATCGAGCGTGATATCCATCTTGTAGTTCGCTCTCTTGTTTTCCATTTCCTTCTTGGATGGGCTGTAACCCCAGATGAATTCGTCCTTGCGGTAGACGGACACATACGGGTTTTCGATGGCGAGATCAAGGTCAATATCACCCGCATCCTTTTCTTCGCAAGGCATGCCGGGGTAGTCTTTTTCTTCGTTGTTCGTGCGGGAGTGCGGCATCCAGCTCCAGTCGCCCGGATTGGCGTCGATGGCTTGCTGGCTGGTGAGGTCTGTGACCCAGTGCCATTTGTTGTCGACGTCGGAATGGCAGTAGAGTCTCTTGTTCTGCGGCGGGATGTCGAGCGGATCGTCCTGACCAACAGCGCGGATACGTGCCACAAAGAGAACGTCAACGCGGAAACGGCTAGAAGACTTGATGACTGTAGAGCCGAGCGGGATCGGGAAGTACCACTGCCAGGTCTTTGTCTTTTCGTCGTAGGTATCTTCGATCTTGACCGGACGGGCATGGCGGAAACCTTCGTTCAGGTTGGCGAGTGTTGCCGCATCGCAAGCCTTGTTGAAGCCTGCTTCGTCATAGGCTTGGCAAATATCAGTACGGATGGCGACGTCATCGTAAAGGTCGTCGTCACCGCGCATGTACATACGAACCGTGAGGCTGTCGAACGGTCTTGCTTCGTTATTGAAAATGTTCATGTTGATGGCTGGCTTGCCATCCCATTCGTACTGGTATGTTCTCACGCTAAAGTCGTACCAGGTGACAGGCGTCGTGAACTTGAGCAAGTTGCCATTGTCGTCTACGGTAGACTGTGCGCCATTACTTTCTACCATGAAGTAGTAAGTCGTCTTTTCCTTGAGTCCACCGATCTTTACGTAGTGGAACTGCGTCGGAATGCCAGAAACGTCTGCGTTGCCGATGCCTGTATTGTTGGCGAATTCAGCTGCCGTAGAGTGCGGCTTTGTATCCCAGTAGACCTTGGATTCGTATTCGCCGTTCGGGGTGTACCACATGATTTCGGCGCTGTCGGCGGTAACGTTACAGACGGTGACGTTTGCGATGTTTGCGTTTTCGACCGTGCTGAGCGTTGTGAAAGTGAACGGAGTCTGTGTGCTATCGACGAGGAACTTGGTCTTCGTGTTTTCAGGCTTGTAGGCATTAGCGCCTGTGACGTAGAAGTAGTAAGCGGTACCCGGCTTGAGGTCGTGGAGAACGATGTCGTGCTGGACGCCTGCGCCTGCACTTGCTGCGTTCAAATTGTACTGACCTTCAGTTGTGCCGTAAGAGATTGTTGCGGTGCCGCGCTGGGTGAGCTTGACGGTCACGATGGCGGAGTCCATGCTCACGTGGCGGATTTCCACGCTGATATCCGGAGCGAGAGTCTTGTCGACTTTATTGGCGGCAAGCATGCCTGCACTGACCAAAGTTGCAGCAGCATCGATACAGGTTTCAGAAAGGTGGTAGTCTTCCCAGCTCTTGTTGTCAGGAACCCAGGAGTTTGTCATGCCTGGTGTCACGCCACCGAAGAGGGCGCCTGTCGGCGGATTGTACTTGTAGCTTGCGCCCGGCATGTTCTTGCCTTCGGGGTTTGCTGCACGGTGGTGCGGGTGGGCGTCGTTCTTATCGCCAATACCGAGGATAAAAGAAACATCCCACGGGTTCACGCCAAGCATGTAGTTGAGCTGGTTGATGGCGAGTTGGTACATTTCATCGGTGTGCCAGTTTGGATTCGAAATGTGCGGGAGGGTAATGCCTTTCTTTTCAATGTCCTTGGCGACGTCTGCGTAAGCAAGAACTTCAAAGATGTTGCCGGTCTGGTAGCGGTTGTAAATCCAGGTCTGGTCCGTGTGCATCGTGTACCAAATCGGGTCGAACTGGAATGTGCGGGATTTCCAGTTGCCGGTTGCCGGGAGCTCGATGGAGCCGCTTCCGTTTCCGCTCATGTCGTTCAAGTTACTGATCATGTCGATAATGCAGTCTTCGACAGCGTTCAGCCATTCATCTTCGGTCAAGCCGTATTCGGTCGTTGCTTTAGTCTTATCGGCGAGGATCAATTTATACAGGGCGTAAAGGGCATAGGAGTAGGCGTTTGCCCAGCTGGTGTTCTTGACGTCCTTGAAGAAACCCTTGTTGTTCGTGACGAACCAACCGCCTTGGAAAAATCCCGGACCTTCAGAATATTCCTGTCCTTGGACCATGTTCTTGTTGCGGAGCATGTCGTCGGCGTACTGCTTTTCGCCTGTTGCATAGAGGAGGGCGACAGAAGCAAGAGCCATGTCGTCGTAGAATTCGTTGTTACCGTTGTAAGCGGGGCTGGACCAGCCGGCAGCCTTCTTGTTGTTGGAGTAGGTCTTGCCCTGTGCCATGGACTTTGCAAAGTCGTACATTTCTCTTGCGACTTTCAAGCAGCTATCGGCAAAATCCTTGTATTCGGGGTATTCGGCATACATCTTGCCGAGAATGGCCATGCCTGCAGCCGTTTCACCACCGATGTTGGCACCGATTTCGCCAAGACGTACGGTACGGGATGCCGGACCGCCACGGTCTGTTGCTGATGCAGAATTGTCTACAGGGAGCTTGTCTTGGTTTTCGGGACGGCCCCACCAGGCGTGGTCAGAACCAAAGTTACCGACGGAAAGAGCCATGTCATCGATGACTCCCTTTGCACGGACGTAAGCACGGAGGACGAAGTCTGCACCGTGTTTGGCTTCTCGGAGCATGTCCGGCATACCATCTGTATTGACTGTTTCGCCCTGGTTGAATGCGTAATGGTCTTCGTCAGCTTCGGGGTTCGTGGCTGCCAAAACGGCGGCAACCATGAATGCGTACATCTGGGTTTGCGATTCCTTCAGGTGGTCACCGCAGTCGTAGTAACCGCCTTCAAGCGTACCTGCGAGAGCTGCGTTGAACGGTCCGCGGACGTCATCAGCTTCTGTAACGACAGGACCACCACCATCCAATGTGTGGCTGGCGGGATGGAACCAGGACTGCCCATTTCCGCTACGGTTGATGCCGTAGAACTTGAGGGCGGCGTCCTTCACCATGGAGTAAACCTTATCGGAGATAATGAATGTACTCGAAATATCGTTGCCTACCTTGATACGGAGGCGCGTTTCAGTCGGGACGCCCTGAGGGATGTTACCGATCATTATGGTGCCGCTTTGACCCTTGATGTCGACTTGATAGCGTTTTTGGTCGTTGGTGGCGGCGTTTGTGCCTGCAATAATCGTCCAGTCAGAAGTGGTTGTTTGACCGGAGGACTTGAGCGTTCCAGTCACAGCAGGGCTAAGGGATTTGCCGTTGACATCGACAACTTCGAATGTCGTGGCTGTACCGACGTAATAGAATTGACGTTCTAAGTCTTTTTCTAGATAACCCGCCTGGTTCACGCGGATCGGAGACATGCGGTAGTTGATTGCATCCAAATATGCCTGGTTCAACGTATCGGGAATCAATGCGTTGGGGGCGTATGCTGCCGGAGTCAGATTCTTGGGCAGCATGTTCTTTTTCTTGGTAACCGAGGTGTCAAAATACTTGAATACAGTACTATCCCATGTGAGTGGGAATGTGGGGCGAATCAAGTCATAAGGAGTCGGTTGTTCCTGTTGTGCCGCCATAACAGAGGTGGCGGTACACAATGCAATCAGATACTTCTTAATACTCACAGTGTCTCCTTTTACATATGTAAAAAGCGGGCAAAACAAGTCTTGCCCTCTAATTATATTCTCTCAAATGCTAAAATAGATTATTTATGTAAAAAAGTTTTGTGATATATTCCTTTTTTGTTCTCAAAATATTCTCTACTTTGCTTTTCTGTTTGTTAAAGCGTATCATATGAATAAAGAAAATGAAAAAGTGGGATAAAAGGAAACAAAAAAATTCCATTTCCATAAATTTGTATACAAAAGTTTACGTAATGTATTTGATAAAAAGTCACCTGGACTGCTAAATCCAGGCGACCTTGCTGCAATTACTTTCTTCTCTTGAAGCCAAGAGTCTTGGTTTTGCTGTCAGTTGCCTTTTCGACTCTGGCGCCCACTTCAGCACAGGATGCCTTGTAGTCGTTGGTCGTCTCGTCGAACTTCGAAGCACAGAAGGATTCTGCCGTAAAGTCGAACTTCGCGATGTAGGCGCCTGTTCCGATCTTGTTGCCCTTCTTGGCGACCGGGGCTTCGTTATCCTT
>NZ_FXAX01000009.1:0-2748 GCF_900177805.1 Fibrobacter sp. UWB13
TGAACCAAATCGTTGAAAGAAAGGAAAAGCGTCTCACGGGCTATTAGTACCGCTCGGCTCAACGTGTCGCCACGCTTACACCTGCGGCCTATCGACGTCGTAGTCTCCGACGGCCCTTCAGGGGGTTGCCCCCGCGAGACCTGATCTTGGGAATGGCTTCACGCTTAGATGCCTTCAGCGTTTCTCCAATCCGGACATGGCTACCCGGCAGTGCCGCTGGCGCGACAGCCGGTACACCGGAGGTCCGTCCGTCCCGGTCCTCTCGTACTAAGGACAGCTTCCCTCAAGTCTCGAACGCCCACACCGGATAGGGACCAAACTGTCTCACGACGTTTTGAACCCAGCTCGCGTGCCGCTTTAATTGGCGAACAGCCAAACCCTTGGGACCTTCTCCAGCCCCAGGATGCGACGAGCCGACATCGAGGTGCCAAACCTCCCCGTCGCTATGAACGCTTGGGGGAGATCAGCCTGTTATCCCCAGAGTACCTTTTATCCATTGAGCAACGGCCTTTCCACGCTGTACCGCGGGATCACTAAGCCCTACTTTCGTACCTGCTCGACGTGTCCGTCTCGCAGTCAAGCTCCCTTATGCCTTTGTGCTCTGCGCGCGATTGCCGACCGCGCTGAGGGAACCTTTGGATGCCTCCGTTACCTTTTGGGAGGCGACCGCCCCAGTCAAACTGACCATCAGACACGGTCCCTGTCCCGGATGACGGGACGAGGTTAGATCTCAAAACGGGCAAGGGTGGTATTTCAAGGACGGCTCCCCGACGACTGGCGTCGCCGGCTCGTAGCCTCCCACCTATCCTACACATGCCAGCCCTAAAACCAATGTCAAAATACAGTGAAGGTTCATGGGGTCTTTCCGTCCAGGTGCGGGTTGCCGGCATCTTCACCGGCACTGCAATTTCGCCGAGTCCCGGGAGGAGACAGTGCAGAAGTCGTTACACGATTCGTGCAGGTCGGAACTTACCCGACAAGGAATTTCGCTACCTTAGGACCGTTATAGTTACGGCCGCCGTTTACCGGGGCTTCGATTCAGGGCTTCGCTTGCGCTGACCCCTCCTGTTAACCTTCCGGCACCGGGCACGTGTCAGACCATATACGTCCACTTGCGTGTTAGCATGGCCCTGTGTTTTTGGTAAACAGTCGCTTCTGCCGTTTCCCTGCGACCTCCAGAGGCTCCGCGCTGTTCACGCTCACCACCGGAGGCTCCCCTTATCCCGAAGTTACGGGGTTAATTTGCCGAGTTCCTTCTCCCGAGTTGTCTCGAGCACCTTAGGCTATTCGCCTCGTCCACCTGTGTCGGTTTACGGTACGGGCCTCCGTTCGCTCCCTTAGCGGTTTTTCCTGGCACGGTCCATCGCGGCGCCCCTTCCGGCCGAAGCCTTCCGGGGGTCCGGAGCCTGGGGCATGTGCAGGGGGGATTTGCCGCCCCTGCGCCTCGCACTCCTTCAGCGGCATCCATCGGCCGCCCCGTGAATTCCCATGCGTCGCCGCGTCGGTCATGACGCTTATCGGAGGGTCCAGGAATGTTCGCCTGGTCGTCATCGGCTACGCCTCTCGGCCTCGTCTTAGATCCCGACTGACCCCGGGAGGATTATCCTTGCCCGGGAACCCTTGGACTTACGGTGTGCGGGTTTTTCACCCGCATTTTCGCATACTCATGCCAGCATTCTCGTTTCCGGTGCCTCCAGCGGGCATCGCCACCCGCCTTCCCAGGCCTGCGGAACGCTCTCCTACCACTCCCGAAGGAGTCCACGACTTCGGTGACGTGCTTAGTCCCGATCATTTTTGGCGCGGAGCCGCTTGACCAGTGAGCTATTACGCTTTCTTTAAAGGATAGCTGCTTCTAAGCTAACCTCCTGGCTGTCTGTGCAGCTCCACATCCTTTCCCACTTGGCACGTACTTGGGGACGCTTAGTCGGTGGTCAGGGTTGTTTCCCTTTCGTCTACGGATCTTATCACTCGCAGGCTGTCTGCCATGCATCGCGTTCACGGTATTCGGAGTTTGATAGGGTTTGGTAAGCGGGTGTGCCCCCTAGTCCTGCCAGTGCTCTACCCCCGTGAAGCTAACATGACGCCATACCTAAATATGTTTCGGAGAGAACAAGCTATCGCCCAGTTTGATTGGCCTTTCACCCCTACCCACAGCTCGTCCGAACACGTTTCAATGTATATCGGTTCAGCCCTCCACGGAATGTTACTTCCGCTTCAGCTTGGCCATGGGTAGATCACTAAGGCTTCGTGTCTGCCGTGTACGACTGGTCGCCCAGTTGAGACTCGCTTTCGCTTCGGCTCCGGACCTGAGGCCCTTAACCTTGCCGTACACGAGCAACTCGCTGGCTCATTAAACAAAAGGCACGCCGTCAGGAGGATGAATCCTCCCTCCGACAGAATGTATGCACGCGGTTTCAGGCGCTATTTCACTCCCCTCTCGGGGTGCTTTTCACCTTTCCCTCATGGTACTGTGCACTATCGGTCATCCGCTCGTATTTAGCCTTGGAGGGTGGTCCCCCCGTCTTCAGGCAGGATTTCACGTGTCCCGCCCTACTCTTCGACGGACATCAGATTCTAGATCGCTACAGGCCTGTCACCTGCTGTGGGGGGGCTTTCCATCCCGCTTCGCTCTCTGTCCACTGTATGCAACCCGTCTGGGCTCCTCCCGGTTCGCTCACCACTACTGCGGGAATCTCGGTTGATTTCTTTTCCTCCGGGTACTGAGATGTTTCAGTTCCCCGGGTTCGC
>NZ_FXAX01000010.1 GCF_900177805.1 Fibrobacter sp. UWB13
GACTTCCAAGAAATTTTCTTGGGCCGTCACTAAGCACATCTCCGATTCCTTCAATCTTCCCGAAAGTCTCGCGGGCTTTCGCTTTACTCTCGATTCTTCGTTTTTGACCGTCGTTTCGAGGGTGAGACCAATTATAGAATATTCGGGAGGAAAAACAAGGGGGTAGCGTAAAAAAATTTCACTTTTTTTGAAAAATATTCGTACCATCCGTAAAAGTTACACGTTGTTAACACAATATTAACATTCCAAATTGGTAATCAACTTAATAACAGCAATGCTTAAAGCAACGATAGCTATTGAACAGAGCGGTATCGCAATGATTGAATTGATAACGGTTACCGAAAAACCAAAGGGCTAAATTCTATGCACGCCATTTGACTTATACAAAATAATTCTATCCCCGCTGTATCCAAGAGCATTTAGTCCTTTGATTATGGGAGCAATATCTTTCATTAACACATCTTTTTCAAAAAGTATTTTCATCTGGCTTTCTAATAAGTCCTGAGCATATTTTATTTCTTTTGGAGGATTCTTCTTTTGAACGGACATCCGCTAAGAATTTCCATAAATCTTCTTGATTATTAAAAGAATGATAGTCATAGCCATGAAACGAACTATTTTCACTTAATGCATTTTCATTCATGCTGATAACATATTTAACGTCATCTTTTGAAGCATAAAATGTCAATAACTAATCCAAAGCTTTATAATCTTTAAAACACTCTATTTAAGATTCTCTATGATCATTCTTTGCACTCAAAAATTCATTAAGCAACAACTTTGAGCGATTACGCCCATACTTATACCTCAAAAAAGGCACATGTCGATGAATAAAAAAGCTTCCTCTAGTTCAATCTTTCTTTTCTGATTTAGCTCACTTTCAAGAGGCACAATCAACAGATCATGAATAGCAGAAATATCGGTAGCGGTCTTACCGATAACGTTTCCGTTCAGCGAATATTCATCGAGATTCACATCCAGAACGGGTTCGTTCGAATTCAGAGTCATGAATTCCTTTTTACCGTTGCCGCAAGGAGAAAAAGGGAGAAAACAGGATGTATGCGGAAAATCCATTCATTTGTATGCGTTATTCCTCATACTATTCCAAATCCAAATACAATCGAATCTTATAACCATAAGTTTTTAATTTTTTCACTATAGGTGCAATTTTTTTAACCAACACGTCCTTTTTAAAACTTACAAATATCTGATCGCTATCTTCTTTATCTTGCAATTCTCGTCTAAGACGAATATCTTCTATAAATTTCCATACATCATCTATATTTTCATAGGTGTACAATTTTTCCCCATCGATCAAACCGGATTCATTCAAGCTTACTTCATAAGAAAGACAATCTCCATTAGATCTTATGGTTAATGAAAAATCAATAAATTTTTGAGCACACTTTACAAGCAGTTCAGTATCCTTAATACGCCTATCCAGAATTTCATCAGTTATAATTCTTTTATGTGAAATTTTTTCTGAAAACTTATCCATTTGCCTCTCAATTTTTTCTCGCCGGCATGAAGAAAGATTTATTCCCTCATCTGAAAAAGGGTACGAACTTCTTTCTGGCAAATTCATATCAAGCGGTTCCCTGAAATTAGAACCGATCACATATTGAAATGATACATATCCACTGAACCCCATCGTAGCGATAACTTTATAAAAAACGTCATACGAAAGGTTTTCATCGATATGAAGCCTAGCATTTGATTCATCGGCAGGAATTCCCTTCCTTAAAGCCTCTTCTTGTTCAACCCTTCGAATCTCTTGCAATTCATTATCGAGAGGCATAATTAGCAAATCTTCATTATTCGAAATATCGGTGGCGGTCTTGCCGATAACGGTTCCGTTCAGCGAATAGTCTTCGGTATTGACATCTATAACAACCTCCCCCTGCTTCGGAGTCATGAAATCCTTTTTGGCACTGTCGCAAGCAACAAGGAGAAAAAGGGAGATAAACAAGATGTACGCGGAAAGTCTATTCATTTGTACGGAATATACAAAAATAGTCTTGCATAAGCCACCGCGAACGACATCGCGACATTGCGCGGGCGGCACAGAAACAAGAAAGGGCCCCTCGAGGATTTCCTCAAGGGGCGTGAGCCGCAAGCGGCATGTACTGACATGCCGTGGCGGCGAGAGCGAGCGCCTCGACGGAGTCCCGGCAG